>JAUNSH010000034.1 GCA_030539285.1 Eubacteriales bacterium | reverse complement strand
CGCCAAAGGCGGTGTCTACCTGATAAAACCAAATGGTTTTATCAGGTATTAGTATGAGAAGATGTCACGCGAAGCATCCCTGATCACTCCCTCCAAACGCGGAAAAGATCCCCCGCAGCCGGCTTGCCGGCTGCGGGGGATCGTCTTGTGGATGGGGCTATGGCTTTTCTCTACAAAAACAGCTTCCGCTCCACGGTTTCTCTGGCAGGGCGGCACAAGGCCAGGAAGATCAGCGCACCCCCCAGCAGCACCAGCGCCACCAGCGGATACCAGGACCAGCCCACGAATTTTGGCAGGCGGAAGGTCCTCTTCATCAGCAGCTCCATCACCGGCAGAAAGGCTCCCAGTCCGATCAGGGCGCCGCCGAAGATATACAGCGCCCCCCGGCGCAGATATCGTATCAAAATCACCACCGCCGAAACCAGCACGCCCAGAAACCCGATCACCGGGAAGGCAAAGCCCAGAAACCAGCCGCCCTTTACGGTCAGATCGATATACAGCACATACAGCCCGGCCGCCGCAAAGGTGCAGGGCACGAAAATTGCCGGATTGGGGTGGCGGAACCACAGAGGCAGCACCATGGCCACATAGCTCAGGGCGATCCCGCCGATGACATAGCCCGACCAGGTGATCCCGCCGTGAAGGCTCAGGTCGCAGATCAGCGATACCAGCACCGGGATCAGCAGCAGAATGGTCACGACCCCCAGAAAGCCCCTCCGGCTTACCTGCGGTTTCGGGCAGCGCCCGGCAGGATACAGGCGGTTCCCCTCCCTCCGGGGGATATCCGGGTGAAAGGGGACCGTTCCGCACAGGGGACAGCATTTTTCACTGTCCGCCAGTTTGACACCGCAAGAAATACAATACATACAGTTCACTCCCGATTGTTGGTCTGCACTTCCACCGGCAGCCCTAAGTCCCGCAGTACCTGAAAAAACCGGGCTTCCAGCTCCGGTTCCCGGATGCTGCGGATGAAGTTGATATACAGGCTGTCCCCATAGGACAGCACCCCGCAGTTATGGGTGCCAGTTGCCTGGGCACCCAAAATAAAGTCCATGCGCTCCACGTACCGCGCCATTTCCGGCGGCAGCCTTACCGCTCCCAGATTGGACAGGGACAGGCAGGATTTTTTCTCTCCCACCTGATCAAACACCGCTTTCATCACAAAATTCTTGATAAACAGGGGCATGATCCGCACGATCATGCTCTTTTCGCTGTTTACATTGGCGGCGATGCGGGTGCTCATGACCTTGGGATTCACGTCCAGCCCCAGCCGGTGCTGCACCGCCTGACAGATCTCCCCAAAGTTATAGCTGCCCAGCCGGGGGTCGATCTCCGGGGTGGTGTAGAGGGCAAAATTCCGCAGGCTTCTGCTGGGAAACAGCTTTCTCAGATTCACCGGGATCAGCACCCGGATGGGTTTTCTGTGCCGCCGGTTGGGCACGCAGTCTTCCTGCATGGTCTGCAGCGCCATCATGGCAGCCGCGCACAGGAAGGCGGTGAGGCTGACGCCGTATTCGTGAGCCTTCGCCAGCGCCGCCCGGGTGTTCAGCCGGAAGCAGGTCAGATTCAGGAAGCCGTCCGGCTCCGGCGTGCCGCAGGGGTGCCAGGCGTTGTTCTCCCGGCGGCTGGCACTGACCGTCCCGGCGTACTTTTGGAAGCTGTCCTCCAGCTCCTCCGGCCGGGGCGCTTCCAGACGGCCCAGCACCCCCTCCTCCGCCGGAACGGACACCCCGTATTTCTGCTGCAAATACTCGGCGGTCAGGCTTTTCAGGAATATCAGCCCTCCGTTTCCGTCGGTGACGGAGTGGAAAAACTCCACGGCGATGCGGTTTTCATAGGCGATGACCCGGATGGCGCACTTCCGGGTCTCCTCCCGGGACATAAGTGTCAGGGGATAGCTGCTTTCCTCCCGCACAGCGGGCGCCTGCCGCAGCTGCTGGAGGTAGTACCAGAACAGCCCCCGGCGCAGCCGGACACAGACAGAGGGGAAGCGGCGGGCCGTCACATCCAGCGCGGACTGGAGCACCTGTTTATCTACCGTCTCCCGCAGGGTCACCGACAGCCGGAACACGTTGCTCCAGCCCTGCCGCCGGGCAGCGGGGTAGATCTTGGCGGCGTTGTCCAGCCGCATCCACCGCAGCTTCCGCTCCTGCGAAAGGTATCTGTTGAGAAACGCGTTGATCCGGGCCAAATCCTCCCTGTCCTCCCGGAGGGAATAGAGCACATAGGCGTGCCAGCGTGACTGGCGGACAAAAAGCCGGGAACTGCAGCTTTGCTGCTGCAGCCTTTCGTGGAGCCGCTGGGCATCGCTGAGAAGGATCTCCTCTCCGCCGGCGAAGATCAGCGACGGCGGCATCCCGGTCAGGTCCCCGAACAGGGGAGAAACCAGCGGCTCCTCAGGGGTATCCGTATAGCACCGGGCGAAAAATTCCAGCTGCTCGTTGGATAAGGATACATCCTTGTCCCGGTTGGTCTCGTTGCTTTCCCCTGACCCGGTCAGGTCCACCCAGGGGGAGATGGCAACAATGCTCCCCGGCAGGGGCGTTTCCTTCCGGCGCAGATACATGCACAGGCTGTAGCACAGGCCGCCGCCGGCGCTCTCGCCGCACAGGCTGATCTCCTCCGGCGGATAGCCCTTGTCAAGCAAATACTGGTAGGCTTCCGCCGCGTCCTCCAGAGCTGCCGGGAACCGGCTCTCGGGGGCTAACCGGTAGGCGGCGCAAAATACCCTGGCCCCGCACTCGTCCGCCAGAGTGGAGCCAAAGCCCAGGGCGTATTCCAGACCGCCGCAGGTGTAGCCGCCGCCGTGGAGGTACAAAATCACGCCCTCCCGCCGCGGATCCCTGGGCAGCACCCAGGCGGCGGGGAAATTTGCAAAATCGTGTCGCTTCACCCGCACCTGGGCATGGTGGATGGTACGCATCAGCTCCCCCAGAGCGTTCTGCCCCCGGCGCAGGGTATCGAGGGATCGGTTTTCCACCAGAGGCTTGATCTGGGTCAGCCGCGCGTGGATCTGTTTCGCGGTCAATGGCATAGGCGTCCTTTCCCATTCCGGTCCCGGAACGGATCTGCAAAATTCTTACCCGGTGATCATACCATCTTCCGCCGCGGCTTGCAATCTACTTCTTCGTTTTCTCTCTACCGTCGGGAGAATTCATACTATTTCTCGATAAAATGGTTAACACCATTTATCCTGCGATAGAATCGCAGGCCGCCGATGGCGTCGAGAAATGTATGGACTACGTTTTTTAGCGGCTATGCCGCTGGCCGCTTTATCCGCGGCCTAATAAAACGGTTTTCAACCGTTTTATTAAAAACTAGTATCAGGAGAAAGTTTCTCCGGGGAACGCTTGTGGAACGCTGCCGGAGCGGTGTGGGAACAGGCAGACTGTATGATAAGGACAATAAGCGGCGAAGACCGCGATTCAATGGAGGTTACAACTATGTATTTTGATTCTATTGCTAAAATTATTGCCGAGCGTACCGGCTGTGACGTTTCCGCTGTGAAGCCCGAAAGCACCTTTACCGAGCTGGGCATCGACTCTCTGGACACCGTGGAGCTGCTGATGAATCTGGAGGACGAGCTGGGCATCGAGATCGAGCTGGAGCAGCCCGTTGCCACCGTGGACGATCTGGACAAATTCATCCAGAGCAAGCAGGGGTAAGGCTATGGTAAAGTCTGCGATTTGTGAACTGCTGGGCATTCGCTACCCCGTGTTTCAGGGCGGCATGGCATGGATCGCCGACGGCACGCTGGCCGCTGCCGTTTCTAACGGCGGCGGCCTTGGCATTATCGCGGCAGGCAACGCCCCCGGCGCTTATGTCCGGGAGCAGATCCGCATTGCGAGAGCCAAAACGTCGTGCCCCATCGGCGTGAACATCATGCTCATGAGCCCCTTTGCCGACGAGGTGGCTCAGGTGGTGGTGGAAGAAAAAGTCGAGGTCGTCACCACCGGCGCGGGCAATCCTTCGAAGTATATGAAAGCGTGGAAAGAGGCGGGCATCAAGGTCATTCCCGTGGTGGCGTCTGTGGCCATGGCCAAGCTCATGACCCGGCTGGGGGCCTCCGCCCTGATTGCCGAGGGTGGCGAAAGCGGCGGCCATGTGGGCGAGCTGACCACCATGGTGCTGGTGCCCCAGGTCTGCGATGCAACAGATCTGCCCGTCCTTGCCGCCGGCGGCATCGCCGACGGACGGGGCATGGCGGCGGCCTTCATGCTGGGGGCCTGCGGCGTGCAGATGGGCACCCGGTTCTTAAGCGCCTATGAGTGCACCATTCACCCCGCCTACAAGGAGCGTATCTTGAAGGCCACCGACCTGTGCACCATGGTCACCGGCAAGCGGCTGGGCCACCCGGTGCGTTCCCTGCGGACGCCCTTTGCCCGGAACTATGCCAAGGCCGAGTACGGCGGAATGCCGGATGACGAGCTGGAAGCGCTGGGCGCGGGCAAGCTGCGCATGGCGGTGCAGGATGGAGATGCGGAAAACGGTTGCTTCCTGTCCGGTCAGATCGCGGCCATGGTAAATAAAGAACAGCCCGCCGCCGATATCGTCCGGGAGGTCGTGGAGGAAGCGGAAGTCATTCTGCGGAGGGCGAATGCATGGGTCGAGTAGCCTTCGTCTTTTCCGGGCAGGGGGACCAGTTCCCCGGCATGGGGAAGCAGCTTTATGAAGCCTACCCCGCCGCCGGCCGGGTATTTGACCTGTGTGACCAAATCCGCCCCGGCACTGCCGATCAGTGCTTTTCCGGCACAGCGGAGGAATTAAAAGAGACTGCCAACACCCAGCCCTGCCTGTTCGCCATGGAACTGGCGGCGGCGGAGGTGCTGCGGGAAAAGGGCATTGTCCCCGACGCTGTGGCTGGGTTTTCGCTGGGAGAGGTATCTGCGGCGGCTTTCGCGGGACTGTTTGACCTCCCCACCGGCTTTTCTCTGGTTTGCCGCCGGGGCCAGCTCATGCAGGCGGCGGCAGAAAAGCAGGACACCGCCATGGCGGCGGTGGTGAAGCTGCCCGCCGAAACCGTGGAAGCCCTCTGCGCAAAGTATCGGGAATTGTATCCCGTGAACTACAACTGCCCCGGGCAGATTTCCGTTTCCGGCCTGTCCTCAGAAATGGCGGCATTTTCCGCCGAGGTCAAGGCAGCCGGGGGCCGGGCCATTCCCTTGAAGGTCAGGGGTGCTTTTCACTCCCCCTTCATGGCGGAAGCGGCAGAAGCCTTTTCCGGGGATTTGGCAGGAATCCAGATGAAAGCCCCGGCAATTTCCCTGTATTCTGACGTTACAGCGGAGGAATACGGAGAAAACCCTGTCGAGCTTCTGTCCAGACAGATCGCCAGCCCCGTGCGCTGGGAGCAGCTGATCCGCAATCTCATTGCCGCCGGGGTGGACACCTTTGTGGAGATCGGCCCGGGAAAAACCCTGACAAACCTGATCGCGAAAATTGACCCGGCGGTGAAGGCTGTGCCTTACACCGCGTATTTGGAGGAAACACAATGCTGAACGGAAAAACAGCTCTGATCACCGGCGGCTCTCGGGGCATCGGCGCGGCCATCGCCAGAAAATTCGCGTCCATGGGGGCGGATATCGCCATTGTTTACGCCGGAAATCAGGAAGCGGCCCAAAATGTCTGCACCCAGTGTGAAGGTTTTGGCGTGAAAGCCGCCGCCTACCGGTGCAATGTGGCGGATTTTGAGGAAGTAAAAAATACCGTTGCCGCTGTCCGAAAGGATTTTGGCGGCATTGCGATCCTCGTGAACAGCGCTGGCATTACGAAGGACGGCCTTGTCCCCATGATGGGCGAAGCTGCCTTTGACGCGGTGATCAGCACCAATCTGAAGGGCACCTTCAATATGATCCGCCACGTCAGCGGCATCATGCTCCGGGCGAAAACAGGCTGCATCATCAATCTGGCTTCCGTATCCGGCCTGATGGGCAACGCGGGCCAGTGCAACTACGCCGCCTCCAAGGCCGGTGTGGTGGGCCTGACCAAGTCCGTTGCCAAGGAACTGGCAAGTAAGGGCATCCGCTGCAACGCCATCGCCCCCGGCTTCATCCGCACGGACATGACCGCAAGCCAGGCCGATAATCCCATGTTCGCCATGATCCCCCTGGGAAGAATGGGCGAAGCGGAGGAGGTCGCGGAGGCGGCAGCCTATCTGGCAGAAGCGAATTATGTCACCGGCGAAGTCCTCCAGGTAGACGGCGGCATCGCCATGTAATGGCGCACCTTGTAACTGTAGGGGAGGGTCAATGACCCTCCCGTCCGCGAAGCGGCAGCGTCATGATGCAGATGACGCGGTCGGGCGGGTCACTGACCCGCCCCTACAGCCGCCTATGAAAGTACCCGGTTCGATACATCCCAACGATAAGGAGCTTAAAATGAACGAAAATAGACGCGTAGTCGTCACCGGCATGGGCATCGTCAGCCCCGTCGGCAGCGACATGAAAACGGCCTGGGACAATCTGATGTCCGGCTTCAACGGCATCGGCCCCATCACCTATTTTGATACCACCAATTACAAAGCCAAGCTGGGGGCACAGGTCATGGACTTTGACCCCCTTGCCTATATGGAAAAGAGCGAGACCCTGCGCTCTGACCGCTTTGCCCAGTACGCCATGGGCGCGGCGGTGCAGGCCGTGGAGGAAAGCGGCGTCGTGGGCACCGTAGCGCCCGAGCGCATGGCGGTGTACTTTGGCTCCGGCATCGGCGGTCTGAACACCGTGACCACCGAGATCGGCAAGCTGGAAAGCCGGGGGCCCCACCGGGTGTCCCCCCTGTGCGTGCCCATGATGATCGCCAACATGGCGGCGGGTATGATCGCTATTCGCTACAATTGCCAAGGCCCCGCCCTGCCCGCCGTCACCGCCTGCGCTTCCGGCTCCAACGCCATCGGCGAGGCCCTGCGGCTTATCCGTCACGGCTATGCCGACGCGGTGGTCACCGGCGGCGCGGAAGCTTCCATCGTCCCCGTGGGCATTGCGGGCTTCATCAACATGAAGGCCCTGTCCACCGCTGAGGACTCCAACGCCGCTTCTCTGCCCTTTGACGCCCGCCGGGGCGGCTTCGTCATCGGCGAGGGCGCCGGGGCACTGGTGCTGGAAGAATACGAGCACGCCAAGGCCCGGGGCGCTAAAATTTACGGCGAGGTCTGCGGCTACGGCTCCACCTGTGACGCCTACCACATCACCGCTCCCCACCCGGAAGCTGAGGGCGGCGCACGGGCCATGGTACAGGCACTGACAGAAGCGGGCTATCGCGACGGCGAATCGGTCTACGTCAACGCCCACGGCACCGGCACGCCCCTGAACGACGCAGGCGAGACCCTTGCCATCAAGAAAGCGCTGGGCGAGGATGCCGCTTACAAGGCCCTGGTCAGCTCCACCAAGTCCATGACCGGCCATATGCTGGGCGCGGCGGGGGCGGTGGAAGCCATCGTCTGCCTGAAGGTGCTGGAAACGGGAATCGTGCCCCCACCATCAACCTTCTGGAAAAAGACCCCAAATGTGACCTGAACTACGTGCCAAATCAGGCGGTGCAGGCAGATGTAGATCTGTGCCTGTCCAACTCTCTGGGCTTTGGCGGGCACAACGCCTGCCTGGCCTTCCGAAAGGTGTAACCCATGAAAGAATCCGATATTCGCAAATACGCCCAGCTCATGAAGGAGCTGGAGCTGACGGGTCTGGAGATCACCGAAAACGATCAGGTGGTGCGGCTGGAACGCAGTGTTACCGCCGCCCCCATCGTTCCCGCCGTGTCCGCCGTATCCGCGGAACCGGCTCCCGCCCCTGTTCAGGAAACGAATGAGGGCGTCAGCGTCACCTCTCCCATTGTGGGCCTGTTCTACGCCGCCCCGGCGGAAAACGCCGAACCCTACGTCGCTCTGGGCGACCGGGTGAAGAAGGGCCAAACCCTGTGCATCGTGGAGGCCATGAAGCTGATGAATGAGATCACCGCCGAGTGCGACGGCGTGATCGAAAAAATCTGCGCCGCCAACGGCCAGATGGTGGAATACGGCACGGAGCTGTTCCGCATTCGGAGGTAAGCCATGACGAAAGAGGAAATCATGAACATCCTCCCCCACCGGGAGGATATGCTGCTGCTGGACGAGGTGTCCATGGACGGGAGCGATGCCGTGGGGCACTACCACGTCCGGGGGGACGAGTTCTTTCTCCGGGGCCACTTCCCCGGAAACCCCATCGTTCCCGGGGTGATCCTGTGTGAAATTCTGGCCCAGTCCGCCTGCGTGCTCATGAAGGACGCCATGGCGGATGGGAAGCTGCCGGTGTACACGGGGCTGAACAACGTGAAATTCCGCTCCCCGGTAAAACCGGGTGACACCATCGAAACCCGCTGCCGCATCCGCCGGGCCAAGCACCCCTTCTATTTTGCCGAGGGCACCGTGTCCGTGGAGGGCAGGCTCTGCGTCAGCGCAGAATTTTCCTTCGCCATCACGGGAGTGTAAGCTATGTTTTCGAAAATCCTCATTGCCAACCGGGGGGAGATCGCCGTGCGCATCATCCGGGCCTGCAAGGAAATGGGCATCGCCACCGTGGCGGTGTACTCCCAGGCCGACCGGGATTCCCTCCACGCGGCTCTGGCCGACGAGAGCTTCTGCATCGGCGGCCCGGAAGCGGCGGACAGTTACTTAAATGAAAACCAGATCATCAGCACCGCCCTGCTCTCTGGTGCGCAGGCCATTCATCCCGGTTACGGATTTCTGTCGGAAAACGCCCATTTTGCAAGGTTGTGCCGAAAAAACGGGCTGGTGTTCATCGGCCCTGACCCGGTTCAAATGGAGCGTCTGAGTGACAAGGCGGTACTGAAAGATCTGGTCCGCAAAACCGGGCTGACGGTGATCCCCGGCACGAAGGCGCTGTCCTCCATAGCGGAAGCCAAGGCCGCCGCGAAAAAAATCGGCTATCCCGTCATGCTGAAAGCCTGCGCCGGGGGCGGGGGCCGGGGCATCCGGCTGATCCCCTCAGAAAATGAGCTGGAAGAAAACTGGCATCAGGCCGCCGCCGAGGCACAAAGCGCCTTTGGAGACGGCAGCCTGTATCTGGAAAAATACATCTACCCCGCACGGCACGTGGAATTGCAGATTTTGGCAGACGAGTGGGGGAGCGCCGTGTGTCTGGGCGAGCGGGACTGCTCCGTCCAGCAGAGGAACCAAAAGCTGATCGAGGAGACCCCCTCCCCGGCGGTGAACTACCCCCAGCGCCAACAGCTCATGGCTGCCGCCGTGGAAGCGGTGAAAAGCCTTCACTATGTGGGTGCGGGGACGCTGGAATTTCTGCTGGACAAGGCGGGGCATTTCTGGTTCATGGAGATGAATGTCCGCTTGCAGGTGGAGCACTGCGTTACGGAGATGCTCACCGGCATCGACCTCGTGAAGTGGCAGATCCGCATTGCGGCGGGTATCCCGCTGGACTTTACACAGGCAGATGTGCGGCTGAACGGCTGCGCCATCGAGTGCCGCATCAACGCCCGCAGCTGCGGGACTGTCAGCCTGCTCCACGTTCCCGGCGGCCCCGCCGTGCGCTTCGACACCTGTCTGATGGCAGGCAGCGCGGTGACCCCCTATTACGATTCCCTGCTGGGAAAGCTTATCGTCTACGCCAAGACCCGGGAGGAGACGCTGCGCAAGCTCCGGGCGGCCCTGTGCGAGCTGGTGATCCAGGGGGTGGAAACCAATCTGGAGCAGCAGCTGAACATTGTGGACGACGAGCGGTTCGTGTCCGGCAGCTATGATCTGACGTTTATGGGAGGCAGGTAAATGGCCTTTATCGAATTTTTGAAGCCAAAAAACAAGCTGGAGGAGGGCGGCCGCACCACGGCTCCCGTCCAGCAGGACGCCGGGGAGCCGGAACAGGTCTGCCCCAACTGCCATAAGTCCATCCCGGTGAGCAAGCTGTGGAGCAGCCGCCTGGTATGCCCCTGCGGCTATCACTTCCGCATGAATGCCCGGCAGCGCATTGCCATGATCGCGGATAAGGGCAGCTTCCGGGAACTGTTTTCCCACGTTGTTTCGGAAAATCCCCTGGGTTTTCCCGGCTATACGGAGAAGCTGGAAACCGTCCGCTCTGCCAGCGGTGAAGCCGAGGCGGTGGTCTGCGGTACAGCGGACATCGGCGGCAGCAAGTGCGCCCTGTTCGTCATGGAGCCAAACTTCATGATGGGCTCCATGGGCAGCGCGGTGGGGGAAAAAATCACCCAGCTGTTCGAGTTTGCCCTGCAAAAGCGTCTTCCCGTGGTGGGCTTTACGGTGTCCGGCGGCGCAAGAATGCAGGAGGGACTGCTGTCTCTCATGCAGATGGCGAAGACCAGTGCGGCAGTCAAGCGCCACAGTGACGCGGGACTGCTGTACATCGCGGTGCTGACCGACCCCACCACCGGCGGTGTCACCGCCAGCTTCGCCATGGAGGCGGACATCCTTCTGGCAGAGCCGGGGGCCACCATCGGCTTTGCCGGGGCACGGGTCATCGAGCAGACCACGAAAAAAGCCCTGCCCAAGGGTTTCCAGAAGGCGGAATTTGTATTACAGCACGGCTTTGTGGACAGCATCGCCCCGAGAAGCGGGCAGAAAAAGCTGCTGTCTACGCTGCTGAGCGTCCATGAAGGGAGGTAACGCCGTGAATCAGGTACCTTACGCGGTGGTGAAGCTGGCCCGGGACAGCCAGCGGCCCACCGGCCTTAATTATATCCAGAATATGTTCACGGATTTTGTAGAGCTTCACGGCGACCGGCGCTATGGCGACGACCCGGCCATCGTGGGCGGCATCGCCCGGCTGAGGGAAACCCCCGTCACCGTCATTGCCATTGAAAAAGGGCACACAGCAAAAGAGCGGTCCTTCCGCAACTTCGGCGCGCCCCAGCCGGAGGGCTACCGGAAGGCCCTGCGCCTTGCAAAGCAGGCGGAGAAATTCGGCAGGCCGGTGATCTGCTTTGTGGACACCTCCGGGGCAAACTGCGGCGTCGGCGCGGAACAGCGGGGTCAGGGACAGGCCATCGCTGAAAACCTCATGGAGCTGTCCACTCTGTGTGTGCCCGTTATTTCGATTCTCGTGGGCGAGGGCGGCAGCGGCGGCGCGCTGGCCCTGGCGGTTGCCGACCGGGTGTGGATGCTGAGCAACGCCGTTTATTCTGTCATTTCCCCGGAGGGCTGCGCCAGCATTCTGTGGAAGGACGCGAAAAAAGCCGAGGAAGCAGCGGCCAGCCTGAAGCTGACAGCGGAGGATGCCCTTCGTCTGGGCGTCATTGAAAAAATTCTCCCGGAAAAGGAACTGGGCCAGAAGCCCTTTTACGACCGGCTTCGGGAGGAATTGGCCGCAGAGCTGGCGGTTTTGAGCAAAGACCCCGACCTGATTACCAAGCGCTATGACCGTTTCCGCCGCATCGGTCAGGTGAAGGAGCGTACATGAGCATTTATCAGAAATTTTGTGAAGAAACCCTGGACGAAAATGGCGCTTTACAGCACATTTCCCTCCACTACCCCGATCATTTCAATTTTGCCTATGATGTTGTGGATGCCATTGCCGCCGAAACCCCGGAAAAACGGGCCATGGTCTGGTGCAACGCGGAAAATGAGGAGCATATCTTCACTTTTTCCGATGTAAAGGAGCAGTCTGACCGCATGGCGAACGTGTTCCGGGAAGCGGGTCTCCAAAAAGGGGACCGGGTGATGCTGGTGCTCAAGCGGCACTACGAATACTGGTTCGCCGTACTGGCGCTGCACAAGCTGGGCATCACCGCCATTCCCGCTACCCATATGCTGACAGTCAGTGACTACGTCTACCGCATCCGCATGGCGAAGGTGGACGCTATTCTTTGCACCCCCTACGGGGACACGGCGGAAAAGCTGCGGGCCGCTGTAAAGGAAGCGGGCATCGACAGCCGTTTGTGGACTGTTCGCAAGGACATCGAAGGTTTTCGCAATCTGACAAAGGAAGCGGCGGCAGCCCCGGATACGTTGGAACGTATCCCCACAAAGGTCACAGACCCTATGCTGCTGTACTTCACCTCCGGCACCACGGGCTATCCCAAAGGCGTCATCCACGACTTTTCCTATCCTCTGGCCCACATCGTCACGGCGAAATACTGGCAGCAGGCTGAAGACGATGGCCTCCACTTCACCGTGGCGGAGACCGGCTGGGCCAAGGCCTCCTGGGGCAAGCTCTACGGCCAGTGGCTGGTGGGCAGCGCGGTGATGGTCTTTGATTTTGACAATTTTGACCCCAAGCAGCTGTGCACCGTCATCAACCGCTATGGTGTGACCAGCTTCTGCGCCCCGCCCACGGTGTACCGGTATCTCGTGCGCAAGGGCATCCCCGATATGCCCAGTCTGCACCACGCCTCCACCGCCGGAGAAATTCTGGCCCCCGAGGTATTCCGCAAGTTTGCCCAGCGCACGGGGCTGGAGCTGCGGGAGGGCTACGGACAGACGGAAACCACCCTGCTAATGGCGAATTTCCGCGGGATGCAGCCCGTGGAAGGCTCCATGGGCACCATCTCCCCCCTGTACCGCATCGACCTGCGGGATAAAGAGGGAAACCCGGTACCCGATGGGGAGATCGGTGAGGTGGTGATCCTTCCCCCGGAAAACGGCAGGCAGATCGGCGTGTTCTGCGGGTATCTCAATAACGAGGAGCAGTACAGCCATGTCTGGCGGGGCGGGGTGTACCATACCGGAGATGCCGCCTACCGGGACGGGCAGGGACGCTATTGGTTCCACGGACGGTTTGACGACATCATCAAGACCGGCGGCTACCGGGTCGGCCCCTACGAGGTGGAAAATGTCCTCATGGAGCACCCGGCAGTGGTGGAGTGCAGCGTCATCGGCGTACCGGACAAGCTCCGGGGGCAGGCCATCAAGGCCTTCATCGTGCTGGGAAACCGGGAGCCTTCCGCCGAGCTGGAAAAGGAGATCAAGGATTTCTGCAACGCGAGACTTGCGGAATACAAGTGGGTGCGTCTCATCGAATTCGTGGCGGAAATGCCAAAAACCATCAGCGGCAAGATCCGCAAAACAGAGCTGCGGGCCGCTACCTGATAAAACCCCTATGCGCTTTGCGCGCATAGGGGTATCGGCATTTGACGATTGGTAAATTCTGTGGTATAATTAGGATGTTGAGTCGTCAACTTCTTTTCTGTGGGAGAAACCTATGAACCATGAACCCATCGGGCCAATGGACGCTTTGAACCGCGTCTGCGGCTTTCACCAATACTGCCTGGATCCGCCCCGGCATTTATGTTATGTCAACCAAAATCTCTGCGCTCTGCTGGGCGCTTCCGAAGCGGAGCTGCTGGCGGAGGACCGGGACGGCTATCTTCCCTTCCTCCCCCCGGAGGACCGGGAGGAATATGAGGGCTTTCTGGCACGCATCCGCCAAAAGGCCCAGACCCAAACCCTGCAATACCGCCTTGTAAACCGGGCGGGGCAGACCCTCCACGTTCTGGACACCGTGACCTTCTATCAGCTGGAGGGCCGCTGGATGGCGGACTGCGTGCTGGCGGACGTGACCCGTCAGCAGCAGGAACGTCAGCAGCAGGAAACCGACCAGTATCTGCGGGCGTTGTCCGAGGTCTACGACAAAATTTTTGAATTTAACCGGGCAAACCACACCGTAAAGTGCTTATACAGCCAGAATTCCCCCAGCTTTCATTGGCTTGAGAACATCCCCATGGAAATGGAAAGCGCCACGGAGAACTGGATCACCAGCACTGCGGCGGAACCTGACCAGGCGGCGCTGCGCCGCTTCTTTGGCGGCTATTGGGAACGCGCGGAGGAACGCCCTGCCCGGGTCTTCTACCACGCCCGCTCCTCCTCCGGGGAGTACAAGCCCTACGCCGGCATCTTCCTCAGGCTGGACGACAACCTGAGCCTGTACTGCTGCCGCTGCTGCCAGACGGAGCAGGAGGCTGAGGCCCTGCGGCAGGAAAACGATTCTCTGAAGAATGTGCAGGCGCTGACCATGCAGTTTACACAGGGCATGGTAGCCTTTGAAGTGGAGGATAACCGGGTCAGACCCCTGCTCAGCCACGAAAATGTGTGCAGCTTTTTCGGCTACACCCAGGAGCAGTGGAGCGCTTTGGCGGAAATCCGGCCAACCATACGGGAGTTCTCCGCAAGGAACGGCACTGCATACAGTGACATCCAAACCCTGTTTTCCACAGGGGAAGCGGAATTTCCCTATTTCGACATCCAACACAACACCTACCGCCGGATCCGGGCCATCTGCTCCCGGAAATACGACGGCACAGGAAAGTGCTATGTAATGCTCTACCGCATGGACGCCCCCCGGCAGGAAGCGCCGGAGCCGATGGTCTATATCCGGACCTTTGGGTATTTTGATGTCTTCGTTGGGGAAAAGCCCATCGCTTTCCGCAACGAAAAGGCCAAAGAGCTGTTTGCCCTGCTCGTTGACCGAAAGGGTGGCTTCATCTCCTCCGAGGAAGCCATCGGCTTTCTGTGGGAGGACGAGCCGGCAAGCTCCCTGACCATGGCAAGATACCGCAAGGTAGCCCTGAGACTGAAAAACACACTGGAGGAGTACGGCGCAGCGGACATCATGGAATCCGTCAACGGCAAGCGCCGGCTGATCCCGGAGCGGGTGAAATGCGACCTCTACGACTATCTCTCCGGAAACGAGGAATACGCCCAGCTGTTCAAGGGCAGCTACCTGACCAACTACAGCTGGGGCGAAAACACCCTGGCGGAGCTGACCGGGGAATATCTCTACGGTCAGAACGACGGAATGTGAAAGCGCAAGGAAAAAACATTCCAGAAACCGCTGCACAGAAGTACATCCGCGCAGGAACAGGGGCGCGCCGCAAAACGCTGCGGCGCGCCCTTGTTTTCAAATTGTCACATAGGGAATGCCACGGTGACGGTGGTGCCTTTGCCAGGGACGCTTTGCAGCTGAATATCCGCGTTGTGGTACTGGGCCGCGTGCTTGACGATGGACAGGCCCAGTCCCGTGCCGCCGGAGGCCCGGGAATGGCTCTTATCCACCCGGTAGAACCGCTCGAAGACCCGGCTTTGCTGCGACCGCGGGATGCCGATGCCGGTATCCGCCACCGTGAGGACGACGCGTCCGTCTTTTTTTGCCACGGTCACGTCCACCTTGCCGCCCTCCACGTTATACTTGACGGCGTTGGCGCACAGATTCTGGGCGATCTCAAACACCAATCCCCTGACACCGGGGAAGGTGCAGTGGTCACCGGACACCCGGATGGACACCTTCTTTTCCTCCGCCGCGAGACGCAGGGAATCGGAGACCTCCTCGGCAATATCCAGCAGGTCCACATCTTCCCTCGGCATCTCCACGCCCTCGTCCAGATGGCTCAGGCGGATCACGTCTTCAATGAGCAGCACCAGCCGGGAAGCTTCCTTACGGATATTGCTGATGAACCGCTGGGTATCCTCGGGCTTCACCAGTCCGTTTTCCAGCAGCTCCGCGCTGCCGATAATGGACTGCAGGGGGGTCTTCAGCTCATGGGACACGTTGGCGGTGAACTCCCGGCGGCTCTGCTCCGCGTTCTGCACGTCGGTGACGTCCAGCGCCAGGATCATCAGGCCGATCACATCCTCACCGGAGGAGATCCGGTTCAGCAGGAACTGGTAGGTTCTGCCCTGCCGCTCCGCCTTCAGCTCGCTGTGGCCCTGCTCCAGGGCAGTTTCTACCGCAGCGGTCATATCGGATTTCCGGTCCACCGCGCAGAATGGACGTCCCACAGACGCCTTATCTGCGCCGAAGAGCTTCTGCGCCGCCGGGTTCAGACTCAGCACCGCCCCGCTGCCGTCCAGCAGCACCAGCCCCTCGTGCATATTGGCCGTGATCTGGTCAAATTCGTCGTTCTTTCGCTGTAACGTCTGCAATTGATTCTCGATTTTTTTGTGCTGCTGGTGGATACGGACCAGCAGCGGCGACAGCTCCTCGTAGGTGTCGTTTTCCAGCGGGTGCTCCAGATCCAGATGGTTCAGCGGCTCCACGATCTTGCAGGATACCCGGTGGGCCAGGATCGCTGACAGAATGATGGCCAGTGCGGCTACGATGCACACCGGATGGAGCATCCCCGCCAGCAAGACTACCAGCGTCTGCTGGCTGGCGGAAATGCGGAGTACGCTGCCGTCGGAAAGCCGCACCGCCTCATACATCCGCTTTTCGAGAAGTGTATCCGACTGGCGCACGGCACTGCCGCTGCCATATCCCAGAGCCTGCTGGATCTCTTCCCGCTGCAGATGGTTCTCCATCTCCTCCGAGTCGGCGTGGGTGTCATAGAGCACCGTTCCGTCGCTCTGGATCCAGGTCAGGCGGAAGCGCTTGGCTTCCACCGTCTTTAAAAAGTTCAGGCCCCCCTGCTCCGTGCCGGAGGCGGCAATGCTCAATTCGTCTTTCAGCTGGGCAGTCTGCAGATCGTTGGCGTAGCCATACAGCACGCCCATGATGAGGATCAGGGAGCTGCACAGGATCGCCGCCGCCACAGTGACGATGGACCGAAAAATTCTACTGGTCATGGTTTCCCTCCAGGCGGTAGCCCACGCCCCGGATGGTCTCGATATGCTGTCCATAAGCCCCCAGCTTCTGACGCAGGGTGCGGATGTGCATATCCACCGTGCGGGTCTCTACCGCGTAATCCGTATTCCAGACAGTTTGCAGCAGCTGCTCCCGGCTGAAAGCCATGCCGGGATGGGACAAAAACAGCCGCAAAAGCTCATATTCCTTATAGGTCAGGGCGATCCGCTGACCGTCGATGGTGACGGTGTGCTGGCCCTCGTCCAGCGCCAGGCCGCCCAGCTTTAAAAGGGCGGCAGCCTGCTTGGGCTGGCTCCGGCGCAGGACGGCCTTCACCCGGGACACCATCTCCATCATGCCGAAGGGCTTGGTGATGTAATCGTCGGCCCCCAGGTCCAGACTCTGCACCTTGTCAAACTCCGTGCTCTTGGCGGTGGCCATGATCACGGGGATGTCCCGGTACCGCTCGTCTGCGCGCAGGCGCTTCAGGATCGCCACGCCGTCATCACCGGGCAGCATCACGTCCAGCAGCACCAGCTCCGGCCTGCCGCTCTGCAAAGCGTCCCAGAATTCAGTGCCGTCAGCAAAGCCCCGGGCCTCCAGCCCGGTGGAATTCAAGGCATATACTTCAATTTCCCGAATGCTCGGGTCGTCTTCTACGCACCAGATCATTGTGGTTCCTCCTAAAGCCTTTCCCGAAGGGGAAGGCTTTTTTCTATATACTAACCTCAGCCGCGCCAAAATGCAAGTGCCCTTACTGGCACTCCTCCCGGATGCCGGTGAGGGAAAACTCCACCCACTCGGCGATGTTGGTGCAGTGGTCACCGATGCGCTCAAAATACTTGGCGATCATCAGAAGGTCCAGCGCGTACTCTCCATCCCCGGGATTGGTGGCGATCATGGCGATAATGTCCGACTTGATCTGATTGAAGTAGTTATCCACAATGTCATCATCGCCCATGACCTTTTTGGCAAGGGCCAGGTCCTGCTTGACATAGGCATCCACCGCTTCGGTGACCATGGTCTGGGCGGCCCTGGCCATTTCCTGAAGCTGGTTTCCCTCCGCGCTTCTGGACATTTTGGGGATCAGATCCACAATATCCTCGGCCTGGTCGCCGATGCGCTCCATGTCGGTGATCATTTTCATGGCGGCGCTGATCTGCCGCAGGTCCTTTGCCACGGGCTGCTGCCGCAGCAGAAGCTTCAGACAGATGGTCTCGATGGTGCGCTCGCTCTCGTCGATGACGCCGCCCACCTGAGCGGTTTTCTCTTCCAGCTGTTCACTGTAGTCCGTCAGGGACTGGGCCGCCAGGTCGATGATCTCCTCGCAGGCCGCTCCCATCTGGATCAGCTCCTGACTCAGCTTCCACAGCTGTTCCTGATACAAGTTTCTCATGGTGTTCCCTCCATTAGCCGAAGCGGCCTGTGATGTAGTCCTCTGTCCGCTTGTCCCTGGGCGTGGAGAACAGAGTCTCCGTACTGCCGTACTCCACCAGATCACCCAGCAGGAAGAATGCGGTCTGGTCAGAAATTCGCAGGGCCTGCTGCATATTATGGGTGACGATGACGATGGTGTACTTCTCCTTCAGCTCCATTGCCAGATCCTCAATGCGGGAAGTGGAAATGGGGTCCAGGGCGGAGGTGGGTTCGTCCATCAGCAGCACCTCCGGCTCCACTGCCAGCGCCCGGGCGATGCACAGCCGCTGCTGCTGACCGCCGGACATACCCAGGGCATTCTTTTTCAGCCGGTCCTTCACCTCGTCCCAGATGGCCGCGCCCTTGAGGGCCTTTTCCACGATATCGTCCAGCTGGGCCTTATTGCGGATACCGTGAGTACGGGGGCCGTAGGCGATGTTGTCGTAAATGCTCATGGGGAATGGGTTGGGCTTCTGGAACACCATGCCCACAGCCTTACGCAGGTTATTGACCTCCGTGTCAAAGATGTTCTGCCCATGGTAGGCCACATCGCCGGTGATCTTCACTCCCGGCACCAGATCGTTCATCCGGTTCAGGGTCTTGAGGAAGGTGGACTTGCCGCAGCCCGAGGGGCCGATGAGGGCGGTGATGGACTTTTCGGGGATCTCCATGCTGATGTTTTTCAGGGCCTGGGTCTGGCCGTACCAGAGGTTCAGGCCGTTTACCGTAATGATTGGGTTATTCATAGGATATCTCCTCGCTGTTCGAATTGGCAATCTGTGTCAATTCGTCTATATTGCGTTCTTTTTCTGATAATACTTGGTGACCGCACCTGCCGCCAGATTGATGCCGAAGGACAGCACCAGCAGGATCGCCGCGATGCCGAAGGCCACACCGAATTCGCCCTGCTCCTTGGCGTAGACGTAGAGGGCCACGGTCAGGGTGGCGCCGGCGCTGCCAAGGCCCTCCACAAAGCCGTTGAGGGCGTGGGCAAAGCCCGCGGTGAAGAGCAGCGCGGCGGATTCTCCCAAAATCCGTCCCACGCTCAGGATGCAGCCGGTGATCACGCCGTCCACGCAGCCGGGCAGAACCACCGTGCGCACCACCCGCCATTTTCCCGCACCCAGGCCGAAAGCGCCCTCCCGGTAGGACTGGGGCACGGTTTTCAGGCTCTCCTGGGTATTTCGCAGGATGGTGGGCAGGTTCATGATGACCAGCGTCAGTGCGCCTGCCATCAGGCTGGTGCCGAAGGTATTGGAGAACATCAGCATACCCACCAGGCCGTAGATGATGGAGGGGATGCCGCTGAGGGCCTCCGCCGCGTATTCGATAACGCCCACCAATTTTTTATTGGAAGCGTACTCCGTCAGATACACCGCCGCGCCCACGCCCAAGGGAATGACGATGATCAGGGTCGCGATGACGATGTACACCGTGTTCAGAATGTCCGGCAGGATGCCGATGTTGCCGCTTAAGTAGCTGGGCTTAGTGGTGAGAAACTTCCAGCTCAGGTTGGGAACGCCCTTGACAAGCACATAGCCCGCGATGAATACTGTCAGAAGGGCCGTAATGGCTGTGGCGAGGTACATTCCGAAGCGCACCAGCCGGATGAACCACTTTCTGCTTTCACTCATGACCGCTTCTCTCCTTTCAGGAAGAAATTGAGAATTGCGTTAATGAGCATGATGAACAGGAACAGCACCAATGCGATGGAGAACAGAGCCTGCCGCTGAAGGCCGCTGCTGTAGGACATTTCGGATGCCACAGCCGTGGTCAAGAACCGCACGGACTGGAACAGGGACGGCATATTCGCCGCGTTGCCCGCCACCATCATCACCGCCATGGCCTCGCCGATGGCCCGGCCCACGCCCAGCACCACTGCCGCTGCAATGCCGCTTTTGGCCGCCGGCACGGATACCCGGAACCATGTTTCTTCGGGGGTTGCTCCCAGCGCCAGGGACGCATCCTCATACTCTTTCGGCACCGCTTCCAGAGCAGTGACAGACATTTTGATGATGGAGGGCAGGATCATGATGGCCAGCACGATGATGGCCGCCAGCAGGCTTGCTCCGTCAGGGACGTGGAACAGCTTCCGAATGCCCGGCACCAGCACCATCATGCCCACCAGGCCGTAGACCACGGAGGGGATGCCCGCCAGCATGGACACCGCCTGCCCCACGATCTCCTTGACGGACTTGGGGGCCATTTTGGCAAGATACACAGCGGTGAGGAAACCTACCGGCACACCCAGCACGATCGCCCCGGCGGTGCCGTAGACGCTGGTCAGGATGAAGGGCAGGATGCCGTATTTCGGCTCCGCCGCCGTGGAGGCCCACTCTTTTCCAAAGAGAAATTTCACGATTCCAATTTCCCGGATGGCGGGAATGCCGGAGATCACAAGGTAGGCCGTGATCAGCAGCACACAGGCTACCGTCACCAGGCCCAGCAGCAGGAAAATGCCATGCACCACCATTTCCAGATAGTTTTGTCTCGTTTTCATATTGTCAGCCTTTCCTAGGGTGTTGCCATTATCTTACCGCCGGAATGTAAAATGGGAAACCGGCGAATTGTAAAATCTATGTCAAATCAGTTTCCTGTAAGGGCGGGTCACTGACCCGCCCGTCCGCGCTGCGGAATTTGAACAGGCGGCTAACGCCGAAGGGCGGGTCAATGACCCGCCCCTACATGGTGACACTGTGATTTAGTTGTTGGGCACCACACCGGCGGCGGTGATGACATCGTTGGCGTCAGTGGAGGTGACATAGTCGAAGAAGGCCTGGGCCACGTCGTTCAGCTGGGCATCGGTCTTGGTAGCCAGCACGAAGGGACGCTGGATGGCGTAGCTGCCGTCCTTGACAGTGGCCTCGCTGGGAGTCACGCCCTCGACCTGCAGGGCCTTGACGGTATCCTTGACAGAAGCCAGGGAGGCGTAGCCGATGGCGCCGGGGTTCTGAGCAACGGTGGTGATCACGTCGCCGGTGGAGCTCAGCTCCTGACGGTACTGGCACAGATCCTTGACCTCGACAATTTCCTCAAAGCCGCTGCGGGTGCCAGAGCCGGCCTCACGGCCGATCAGGACGATCTCAGCATCGTCTCCGCCCACCTCAGACCAGTTGGTGATCTTGCCGGTGTAGATGTCGGCGATCTGGGCGATGGTCAGGTCATCCACCTTGTTGGCGGGGTTCACGATCATGGCGATACCGTCGTAGGCCAGAACCGTCTCGGTCAGTCCGGCGGCCTTCTCCTCGTCCTTAAGACTACGGGAGGACAGGCCGATGTCACAGCGGCCCTCCTGCACGGCCTGAATGCCCGCGCTGGAGCCGGTGGGGTTGTAGGTGAAGGTCACGCCGTCATTGGCTTCCATGAAAGCCTCACCCAGCGCGCCGATGACCTTCTCCATGGAGGTGGAGCCGTCGGTGGACACAGTGCCAGACAGCTTCACGGGAGCGGCAGGGGCTTCGGTGGCAGCGGGCGCTTCCGTTGCGGCGGGGGCCGCGGCAGGGGCAGCGGTGGTAGCTGTGGCCTCAGTGGTCTGACCGCAGGCCGCCAGGCTCAGTGCCAGCATCAGGCACAGAACAGTTGCAATAACTCGTTTCATTTTCATTATCTCCTTAAATATGTGTTTGGGATTTACATCCTTTACGCCTTACATCATAAAGGCCCCATGTAAAATCCGAAAGCCGGAGATTGTAAAATTCGCGTCAAAAAAAGACGTGCCGCAAATTTTGCGGCACGTCGTAATGGCGTAAGGCTCGCCTTTCAGGGGAGCTGTCAGCGATAGCTGACTGAGGGGTACACCCCACCGACCCGGCTTACGCCGGGCCACCTCCCCTGATAGGGGAGGCAAAAGCGGATTCCTTATTTCGCGCAGTCCGCGCTGCCCTCGCTGTAGAGCATATCCAGCCCGTGGGCCACCGGGTCGATGACCGCCAGAATGTTCTCCGCCGAGGCCTTTTTGCTGCCGGGGAGATTAATGATCAGCGTCCGCTTGCGAATCCCCGCCGCGCTGCGGGACAGGCACCCTTTCGGGGTGATCTTCATGGACTCCGCCCGCATGGCTTCGGGAATGCCGGGGGTCAGCCGCTCCACCACCTCCAAGGTAGCTTCCGGGGTGATGTCCCGGGGCGAGAAGCCCGTGCCGCCGGTGGTCAGCACCAGCGCGATTGCCTTTTCGTCGGCACACTTGCAAAGTTCCGCTTTGATCCTGTCCGGCTCGTCGGGGACGATGGCGGTGTAGGTGACTTCAAAGCCCTTTTCCGTCAGAATTTTCACCAGATTGGGACCGCTGGTATCCTCCCGCTCCCCCCGGTAGCCCTTGTCGCTGACCGTGATCACTGCCGCAGTATAGCTCATGTTTCTTCCTCCCGTTTATAATCTCCGTGGACGCCGCCGGTTTTGGAAACCAGCCGGATGTCCGTAATGACCATGTCCTTCTGCACCGCCTTGCACATATCGTACACCGTCAGAGCGGCGGTGGACACGGCGGTGAGGGCCTCCATTTCCACGCCGGTGCGTCCGTCGCAGGACACTGTGGCCCGAATTTCCACACTTTTTCTATCTTCATCCAGAGACAGTTCCAGATTGATGCCGTCCATTAAAATGGGGTGGCACATGGGGATGATGTCCGGGGTGCGCTTGGCCCCCATGACCCCCGCGATCTGGGCAACCGTCAGAACGTCGCCTTTTTTCATGCCGCCGCTTTTAATTAAGGAGAAGGTGTGCTCATTTACCAGCACCCGCCCGGCGGCAACTGCGGTGCGCTGGGAGATGGGCTTTTCCCCCACGTCCACCATTTTTGCCCGGCCCTGCTCATTAAAATGGGTAAAATCCGACATGATTAACCTCCAATCTGATTCATGTTCCGGCCCGCGCCGGAGTGGTGGGCGGCGTCCAGGTCGCCGTGCCATTTGGGCTTGTTCCAGATGGCCTTTTCCAGCTGGGTGCGCATTCCGTCGAAGTCCAGCCCTTTCAGAGGATATTCCGCGTTTGAGTGCAGGCAGGGCTTTACCTTTCCGTCTGCGGTCAGCCGAATGCGGTTGCAGTCCCCGCAGAAATGGGCGCTGACAGGGCTGATCAGGCCGATATTGCCCTTGCCCCCCGGCAGGCGGTACAGTTTCGCCACGCCGCCGTCCTTCGGTACCGGCTGGGCTTCCGGAAGGGCTTCCAGCACCCGCGTAAAGGGGATGTAGGCATCCTCGCCAAATTCCGCGCTGTCGCACATGGGCATCATCTCAATGAAGCGCATATCCACGGGGTACTGCTTCGTCAGTTCCGCAAGGGCCACGATCTCGTCGTCGTTGAAGCCCCCCACCAGCACGGCGTTGAGCTTGATCTTCTCAAAGCCCGCATCCAGAGCGGCATGGAAGCCTTTCCAAAAATCACCCAAACTTCCGATTCTGGTAATATAGGCGTACTTTTCCGGGTCCAACGTGTCCAGGCTCAAATTCAGACGGCGCACCCCTGCTTCCCGGAGGGGCTTTGCAAGCCGGGGCAGAAAGATGCCGTTGGTGGTCAGGCACACTTCCTCAATTCCCGGCACCGCCGCGGCCCGGCGGCAGATGGAGACGATATTTTTCTTCACCAGCGGCTCCCCGCCGGTAATGCGCAGCTTGGTGATGCCCAAAGACGCGGCGGCTTCAATCGCCTGAATCATTTCGTCCTCGGTGAGCATATCGGCGTGGTTTTTCTTGCACACGCCCTCCGCCGGCATACAGTACCGGCAGCGCAGATTGCACAGCTCCGTGACGGAGACGCGCAGATAGGTGACGCTTCGTCCAAACTGATCGATCATCTGTCTTTCCTCGTGGTTTCCCAGACGGCGGGCCGTCTGTGTACTGTCAATAAATTGGAATTTGACTGACAAAAGCCTTCCCCTGGGGGAAGGTGCCCCCGCAGGGGGCGGATGAGGGAATCCCGCTTATGGGCCACCGTCCAGAAAGTCGATGCGGAACCTCATCCGACCTCGCTTGCGCTCGGCCACCTTCCCCAAAGGGGAAGGCATTGCTCCGCAAATTCCAATTTGTCAACTGTTGATAAGTATAGTATAAATTATACTTCAATCTTCCCCATTTCTCAAGCCCCGGATAAAAAATGTCCGCCGCGGTTCAAACGCCCGCGGCGGACACAGATACAATTACTTCTTAAACCGCTTGCGCAGATACAGGAACCAGGCTGCCGCGCCGCCTGCCAGCAGCAGGACAACGGTCACAGGAATCCAAACAGGGAAGCTCTTGACCGTTTCCTCCGGCTCCGGGGGCTGGGTGGTCTCCGGCACCGGTTCCGTCTCCGGCTGGGTGGTCGTGGTTTCCTCTGTGGCTTCCGCGGTCTCCACTGGCTCACCGATCTGGAACACCATGTGCTCCGTCAGGTCCAGCAGTCTGGTGGTCAGGTAACCATCCGCCACGGTGGTCTCCCGGGCATCGGTGACGGTCTCCCCCTGCAAAGCATAGACCACATTTTCCTGATCTTCCGTACCGGGCAGAACGATGAAGGGGATCTTCAGGGTGATCGTGCCCTGCTGGAGGTCCTCGATGGTCTCAGAGTCGCTGGCAGCCGTCACCAGGAAGGCCAGGTCGGCACAGTCGCTGGGGTGCTGGTCCAGATGGCTCTGCACGGACGCCTGCCCCACGGCGGTCAGGGTCTTGTGGTTCAGGGACTGGTAGCTCAGAAGGACCGTGGTGCCCCTGGCCTGCTGGGCAAGGGATTTGAGGGCTGCGGCATCCAGAGTCAATTCCGCATTCGGTGCCTTCACCAGCACGCTGTAACCCTTCTGCGCGGCGGCAGCCAGGGATTCCACCGGCAGACTGATGGCCTTTCTGCCGGCCTGGGTGCAGTCGAGGGTCACGAGACCGTCCTGAACAGCGCGCACAGCGTTGCTGAAGCCCGCCGGAGTGACCAGATAGCAGTCCTGGGTGGGGGTAGTGTATCTGCGGCTGGTGGTCGTGGTTTTGGTGACGGTGGTGGTCGTTGAGACCTGCTGAATGGTATATGTGTCGGCTGTGTCGTATTTCACGTAAAAGGTCACAACGCCGTCACTATTGCAGGTCGCATAGATCTTATTGCCCTTGCTGTCAGTGACCTGCACCGACTTGAAGCCGGTGCCGAGACTGACTTTTTGCAGGTACCGGCTCTGCTCCTTACTGATGGTCACAATTTTTGTGGAAGCATCCTTCGTTACAACCGTGGGCGGTGTCCCCTCGACCACAAAATAGGCGCCGGATTTTGTAACGTTGAACGTATGCGTTCTGCCGGTCAAGATACCTTCATTCACGACATAGACTGTATCGGTCCCCCCATGATACGAGTACGAGAAGGACCATCCGCCGCTGCTCAGAGGAATGATCCCGCTGTCGAATTCGATCTGGACCGCTTTTTCAAGGGGTGTGACGGTCTCTTCCAGGAGCTTCCCATCGATCTGCGTCGTACCGGATGGCACCGTCACATTCCACTTCGTCTTTTCCCCCTCCATGACCTTCAGGGGCATGCCGGGATCACCCACGCACGCGATATCGGCCACACGGAATTTGGCGGACGTGACCGTCAGTCCCGTCATCCTCGTACCGGCCTCACCCTGAAAAATCACCGTCGCGTCACCGGGAAGCACCGCGCCGCAAGTAACGCTGCCCAGGTCACCCGACGGAAGCACCAGGGTAAGATCGCCGCTGCCGATGTAATGATGATCCGCCAGAAATTCGTCAAAGCTTCCCTGATCAGACACAGCTTCCTTCCACGCCGCGATATCTGTCACTGTAATGGTATTCGTTTCCTCCGCGGGAGGTGGGGGAGGGGCCGTCACAGTGACCGTCATGCAATAGGCCATTTCATCCTGCTGACAGCTTACGGTGTAAATACCCGCGTTTTCGGAAGTCAGGCTGAAATTATTTTCATCGTCCGGACCGCTCACAGTCAGACCTTCACTTGCCGTCAGGGTCGTGACCGCTGCGGCTCCCTCCCCGGCTTCTGTGTAAAACCGCGCGGAGAGGGTACCCTCCGTTTCGAAGGTCAGACTGGTCAGATACCCGGATTCTGCCCCGGTCTGCGCGTATAGCTGTGCTTCCTCCGCCGCAGCCGGCAGGGCCACAGCGCGCAGCAGGCACATAGCCAACAGTATCGATACTATTTTCCGCATAGAACTCAATCCTCTTCTCAATATGCACCCATTATAGCAACTTTTCAGGAGAACGCAAGAGAAGCGCGGGAAATCCCTGTGGTCACCGGGCGGCGCGGGACAGGCGGGCGGCAGGTCCCCTTCGGAGACCGTCCACCCGGCGTGTCCCCGGCAGGCGGGCACAAAATTGTGCTTTTTGCATAAATTTCGCCAGTGATTTTCCCAGATTAAGTAATAAATAACGATTGAAATTTGAAAAAGCATTCGGTATAATGTTCCCCATAAAGACAGTTGTCCATATTGCGTGGATATCTGTATTAAGATGGGAGGATATGAAAATGAAAAAACTCACAGCGTTACTTCTGGTTCTGTGCATGGTCCTGTCCCTGTGCGCCTGCGGCGGCAGCGGCAGCAGTTCTTCCGGCGAAAAGGTCGTGAAGATCGGCGTCTTCGAGCCTTCTTCCGGTGACTCCGCTTCCGGCGGCAAGAAGGAGATCCTCGGCATGCAGTACGCCAACTCTCAGGTGCCCACCGTCACTCTGGGCGGCGAGACCTACAAGGTCGAGCTGGTCTACGGCGACAACGGCTCCTCCACCGACAAGGCTCCCTCCGCTGCCTCTTCTCTGGTCAGCGCCGGCGTGTCCATCGTTCTCGGCTCCTACGGCTCCGGCGTGTCCATGGCTGGCGGTCCCAAGTTTGAGGAGGCCGGCATCCCCGCCATCGGCGTGACCTGCACCAACCCCAACGTCACCGCCGGCAACAGCTACTACTTCCGCATTTGCTTCCTGGATAACTTCCAGGCTGACGTCCTGGCCAACTTCGGCATGGATAAGTTCGGCGCAAAGACCGCCTACTGCCTGGGCGAGAGCGGCAACGAGTATGACCAGGGCCTGATCGCCTTCTTCAAGCAGGTCTTCGAGGCCGCGGGCGGCAAGGTCATCACTGACTCCTTCCCCACCGGTAACTCCGACTTTAACTCCTACCTGAACAAGGCCAAGAGCGAGGGTGCCGACGTCATCTTCACCCCCGTGTCCATCGCCTACGCCGTTCAGATCCTGAAGCAGGCCGATTCTCTGGGCATCGAGGCCCCCTTCCTCGGCTCCGACACCCTGGACGACAACATGGTTCTGGAAGCCCTGAAGGGCACCGACCTGCAGGTCTACGTCTCTACCTTCTATCAGGAGGGCGGCTCCGCTGAGTTCGACGCGGGCATCAAGGAGTACATCAACGGCAGCTCCGAGGCTCTGGCTGCCAACGGCGGCAACGACACCATCTCCGCCGTCACCGCTATGGGCTATGACGCTTACTTTGTGGCTCTGGAGGCCATGAAGAAAGCCGACAGCGCCGACAAGGCTGCTCTGATGCAGATCCTGCCCTCCGTCACCTACACCGGCGTTTCCGGTGCCATCGCCTTTGACGAGGTGGGCGACGCCGTCCGTGACACCGCCTACATCAAGACCGCTGACACCGCCACCGGCACCTGGGTGCTGGAGACCGTGCAGACCGGCTCCGCAAGCTGATTTTTACCGCATTTCACGATTTCTGGCGGGGGTATTTTGCCCCCGCCAATGGTCGTATTATAACCGTAGGGGACGGCCTCCCGGACGTCCCGCTGCACGGCAAAAAAACGGAGGGATGTCCGGGAGGCCATCCCCTATGGATCGCGGGGCGTCGAGGACGCCGCCCCCTGCGGATCGCGGGGCGTCGAGGACGTCGCCCCCTACATAAAGACAGGAGGTTCCCCATGGAACAACTGCTAACCACGGAATACATTGTGTCCATCCTGCTCAGCGGTATCTCCCTGGGCGGTCAGCTGGCCCTGATCGCCATTGGCTATACCATGGTTTACGGCATCCTGCGCCTGATTAACTTCGCCCACGGCGACGTGTTCATGGTGTCGGGACTTTTGGGTATCTACATCTCCGCGGCCCTGCCCATGTACGTCGCCATCCCCATCGTGATCGCGCTGACCATCGGGCTGGGCTTCTTCATTGAGCGTGCGGCCTACAAGCCCCTGCGCAGCGCCCCCCGGATGTCCGTCATGATCTCCGCCATCGGTGTCAGCTACCTGCTGCAGAATACCGCGACTTATGTCACCGGCGGCCAGCCCATGACCTATCCCGCCATCGATTTTCTGACCAAAACCGTCAACATCTGCGGCGCGTCCACCAAGCTGGTGGTCATCATCACCCCCATTCTGGTGCTGGTGCTGATCGCCCTGCTGACCACCCTGATCAATCACACCAAGATCGGCATGGCTATGCGGGCGGTTTCCAAGGATTTTGAGACCAGCCGTCTCATGGGCATTAAGATCAACAACGTCATCTCCATGACCTTCGTCATCGGCTCCGCTCTGGCGGTGGTGGGCTCCATCCTGTACTTCACAACCTATCCTGCCATCACCCCTACGGCAGGCGCTATGCCGGGCCTCAAGTCCTTCGTGGCGGCGGTGTTCGGCGGCATCGGCTCCATCCCCGGCGCGGTCATCGGCGCGTTCCTGATCGGCATCTGCGAGACCATCATCAAGGGCCTGCCCTCTTCCTGGAACGTGTCCGTGTTCTCCGATGCCTTCACGTTTGCCCTGCTGATCGTCATTCTCACCTGCAAGCCCACGGGCCTGTTCGGCGAGAAGGCCACCGATAAGGTTTAAGGAGGTGGACGAAATGCTGCAAAAAAATGAAAAACGGGCCGGTACCCTCCGGGCCATCTTCGCCATTCTGGTGCTGCTCCTGCTGATCATTGTGCTGGAAAACATCAGTGCATGGATCCCCGGCATGCCCGCGGTCTTCTCTCCCACCAGCCAGCTGTTTACCGTTCTGAAAAAAGGTGCGGTGTACTCCCTCGTGGCCGTGTCCATGAACCTGCTGAACGGCTTCACCGGCCTGTTCTCTCTGGGGCAGGCGGGCTTCATGCTGCTGGGCGCTTATACCTACGCAATTTTGACTGTCCCCATGGCCGCAAAAGAGCAGGTCTACTACCTCTACGGCGGCTCGGCGGTAAAATTCTCTCTGGTTGACGCGTTCCAGAGCCTGTTCGGGGCCGCCGGCTTCGGCGGGGCTGTGAGCCTGAGCTGCGCCGTATTGGTTGGCATCCTCTGCGCCGGACTGGTGGCAGCCCTGTTCGCCGCCCTGATTGGCACCCCGGTGCTGCGGCTCAAGAGTGACTATCTGGCCATTGCCACCCTGGGCTTCGCGGAAATTCTCCGGGCCATCTTCCAGTGGCAGACTCTCGGCCCCATCACCAACGGCGCCAATATGCTCAAGAGCTTCCCCACCTTCGCCGACTTCAACATCAAGAACGCCGCCGGGCAGGTCGTTCTTCGCCTAAGCACCTTCGTGCCCTTCCTGCTGTCAATTTTGTGCATCACCGTCATCGTGCTGCTGATCCACTCCTCCTACGGCCGGGCCTTCAAGGCCATCCGGGACGATGAAGTGGCGGCGGAGGCCATGGGCATCAGCCTGTTTAAGCACAAGATGCTGTCCTTTGTGATCTCCAGCTTCTTCTCCGGTGTGGGCGGTGCGCTGTTCGCCATGTACGTCTCCAACGCACAGGCCAAGGCCTTCACCTCCACCATGACCTATGAGATCCTGCTGATCGTGGTCATCGGCGGCATCGGCTCCATCTCCGGCTCCGTCATCGGCACCTTCCTGTACGTGGCCTGCTCCGAGTGGTGGCTGCGGTTCCTGGACGCCGAGACCTACGTTGGCTCCTTCAAGGTGCCCTTCCTGCGCAGCGGCTTCCGGATGGTAGTCTTCTCCGTGGTCATCATGATCATCGTCCTGTTCTTCTCTCAGGGCATCATGGGTGATAAGGAGCTGACCTGGGCCGGGATCGGAGGACTTCTCAAGAAATTAAAGCCCAAAAAGCAGGCGGCATCCGCCGGGAAGGAGGGCTGAGTCATGGATGAAAAAATGGTTCTTCGCATGGAGCACGTGACCATGCAGTTTGGCGGCGTGGTCGCCGTCAACGACCTGTCGCTGGATGTTCCCGAGGGCAAGATCGTGGCCCTCATCGGCCCCAACGGTGCGGGCAAGACCACGGCTTTCAACTGCATCACCGGCGTGTACCAGCCCACCAACGGACGGGTGGAATTCATGGGACAGACCATGGTTTGCAGCCATCCTACGGGCAAGATGAAGAAAAATTATCTGGGCAAGGAAGCTGGAACTTATGTAAACCAGAAGATTGTAAACCCCACGCCTGACCACGTGGTAAATCTGGGTATCGCCCGGACCTTCCAGAATATCCGTTTGTGGAAGAGTATGACCGTCTTCGAAAACGTGCTGGTCGCCAAGCATATGCGTGCCAAGCAGAACGTTTTCTCCGCCATTTTCCGGGCCAACGCCAAGGAGGAAGCCCGGATGCGGGAGGAGACCATGGAGCTGCTGAAAGAGCAGGGGCTGGATCAGTATAAGGACGAGATCGCCACCAGTCTGCCCTACGGCCTCCAGCGCCGGTTGGAGATCGCCCGGGCGTTGGCTACGGAACCGAAGCTTCTGCTGCTGGACGAACCTGCCGCGGGCATGAACCCCCAGGAGACCCAGGAGCTGGCCCAGTACATTCAGGAGATCCGGGATACCCACCATCTGACGGTGTTCCTCATTGAGCACCACATGGATCTGGTCATGAAAATTTCCGACTACATTTACGTCATTGATTTCGGCAGCGAGATCGCCCGGGGTGTGCCCAAGGAGGTACAGCAGAACAAGCGGGTCATCGAGGCCTATTTGGGGGTGGCAGAGGATGAGTAACATTCTGGAAATTCGGGACTTGCAGGTGCACTACGGCGGCATTGAAGCGGTCAAGGGCATTTCGCTGGACGTTCCCGAGGGCGAGATCGTCACCCTGATCGGCGCCAACGGCGCGGGCAAAAGCTCCACCCTGCGGGCCATCGCCGGACTGGAGAAGCCCAGCGCGGGCAGCATTTCCTTCCAGGGCGAGGACATCACCGGAAAGGACAGCAACCTGATCGTCTCCCGAGGCATCACCCTGGTGCCCGAGGGACGGCGGATCTTCCCGGACATGACGGTGCTGGAAAATCTGAAGATCGGCGCGTATCTGCGCAAGGACGACCTGACCGACGACCTGAACTGGGTCTACGACCTGTTCCCCCGGCTGAAGGAGCGGTCCTGGCAGGCCGGCGGCACCCTGTCCGGCGGCGAGCAGCAGATGCTGGCGGTGGGCCGGGCCCTCATGAGCCGCCCCAAAGTCATCATGATGGACGAACCCTCTCTGGGTCTGGCTCCCATCATCGTCCGGGGCATCTTCGACATCATCAAGGAGATCAACAAGCAGGGCGTGACAGTGCTGCTCATCGAGCAGAACGCCAACATGGCTCTGAAAACTGCCGATCTTGGCTACGTGATGGAGACCGGGCGCATCACCCTGACAGGCACCGGCTCCGAGCTTCTGAACAACGAAGCCGTAAAGGCGGCCTATCTGGGAACGTAAACAGCGCAAAAAGAGACTGCCATGGGCCAATGTCATTAAGATAGTGACACTGGCCTGCACCCCCACTTATCATGAACGAGTGCATCCTGCGAGGGATGCACTTTTTCTGTAAAAAGAGCATGACAAGTAAGCAGATCGCAAAATCCGCTTAAAAAGACTATTCATACTGATATAAAAATACCCCTATGCCACTTTTTCATAGCATAGGGGTATTGCGCAAAATTAACTTAATGGTATTGTGCCGTGGGCAGCCTCTTTTTTATTCCGCGCCGGAACGCTCCTGCTGATGGACCTCGGTTTTTCCTCGCGGGAGTCTCCTTTTCGCGGATACGGACGCGGCATCCCATGGCGGGATGCCGCGTTTTCATACTAATTCTCAATTAAACAGTTCGATTATCCACTGCCTTCCAGTAATACTGGAAATGACCTGATTAGACAATATGCAAATGGTATCACACAAGCGGTCAACGACCTTTTCCAGGGTCGTAAAGATTTCATTACGGAATCCACATTTACGGATTTCTTTCCAGATCTGTTCAATCGGGTTCATCTCTGGTGTGTACGGGGGGATGTGGAAAAGCACAATATTCTGAGGCACTTCCAGTGCGCCCGATTTATGCCATGCAGCTCCA
>JAUNSH010000033.1 GCA_030539285.1 Eubacteriales bacterium | reverse complement strand
GAAAACTGGCGGTTTTGGTCCGGGCTGCGGGACTTGAACCCACGGTCTCTTGGTCCCAAACCAAGCGCGATACCAAACTTCGCTAAGCCCGGATATTCAGTTGGAGTTTTTTCAGATGTGGTCAAACATGTGGTCAAAGGCTATTTTAGACCAGAGCAGGGGAGAAGTCAAGAAGAAAAAGTGCTAGTGCCGCAACGGGTTTTCGAGTTGGCGGGATGCTACCGCCGGTTTGGTGCTCCAGCCCCCAAACCAGGCGCCCTACCAACTGGGTCACACCCGGATACAATGCCTACAAATTCCGAATCTATCCATCACGAGTGAACGAATCAGATGGCACAACAGATTTGACGAAACCATTATACACAAATCCGGGGAAAAAGCAACCCCCAATCGGGAAATTTGGGTACGTGTCCCGAAAAAATATGCGGGAGTGATTGCAATGCCGCAATTTTTGTGTTAAACTATCTCAATATGTCAAAAAATGGGAGGAAAATCTGTGAGAAAAATTTGCGCGGCGCTGCTGGCAGCGCTGCTGTTATGCGGCTGCGGGAAAGCAGCAAAGACACCGATGGAGGAATCTACGGTTCCGACGGAAACGGTGCCTGCCTGGACGGCTGCGCCGGACGGGGACCCGAATGATGTGACCTGCAAGGGCAGCTACACAGGACAGGGAAATGAACAGACAGTCATTGCTGTGGTGGGTGACCGGACGCTGACCAACGCTCAGCTGGCCGCCTGGTACTGGGCGGCGGCAGCTCAGTACCGCCAGTCCGGTGAGTGTGACGATCTGGATTATGACGTACCGTTGGACGTGCAGAGCTGCGGCGTGGATGATACCGTCGCCAGCTGGCAGCAGTATTTTCTGCGGCAGGCACTGAATGCCTGGCACACGGCGGCGGCGCTGAACGAGCAGAGCCTGAACGTCCCGCTGGGGACGGAGGAGGCTTACCAGCCTGCTGACTATCTTTACGAGGAGTACATGGATGGAATGCCGGCGACTAAGTATCTGTACGGCTACGACCCCTATTATTCGCCCAACAGCATGCACCAGGCTTATCTGGACGGTCTTGACGACACCTTGAACACCCTGGCCCAGGGGAAAGGCTGCGCGGACGCTGCGGCGTTGGCACGGCAGGCCTTTGGAACGGATACCCAGAGCCTGACCCAGATGGCGGAGGAGCTGAATCGGGCGTACATGTACTTTACCCAGCTGACCTACGACCTGACACAGGAAGAGACGGAGGAGGAAATTAGCGGGGAATATTATGTCAACTTTAGGCATATTCTGCTGAAAACGGAGGGAACCTCTGCTGAGGAAGCCCTGACGGCCTTTCAGGAAAAGGCTGCTGCCCGTACGAAGTCTCTGACCGGTCAGGAAAAACAGCGGGAAAGTGTCTTTGCGGATCTGGCCCACTGGTACTCCGAGGACACCGCCTCCGCGGTGGACGGCGGCTCCTACCTACGGGTTCTGAAAGATCAGCTGCCTGAGGAAATCGGGGAGTGGTGTTTCGCTCCGGAGCGCCAGCCGGGGGACACGACGCAGATCGTCAGCGGTGATGGCGTGCACATTCTCTATTTCTCCGGAAAGGAAGCCGTTTCCCAGGTGGAACAAGCGGAAATTGCTCAGCAGGATGCGCAGCTTGCGCTGATCCGGGAAGCGAAGGAAGCCTATCCTATGGAGGTCACTTACAGCGATATCGTGCTGCCGGAAGCGGAAGCTCTGGTTTCCTCTGACGAGCTATTGTATCCGGACATTGCCCACGAGCGGTTCCCGGAAATTCCTCTGTATTTGCAGCAGGATTATCCTACCACCATGTACGGCGGCTGGCCCATCCGCACCAACGGCTGTGGCATTACCTCCATGGCCATGGTGGCCTCCTATCTGGCAGACGAGCTGCTGACCCCGCCGGAGATGTGCCGGCGCTACGGCAACTACAGCCACCGCAACGGCACTGATGGGATGATCTACTTCAAGGAATCCCCGGCCATGGGCTTCTACCTGATCGAGCAGACCTATGAGCCGACGACTGCCTGGCGGGGGCTGGAGGACGGCCATGTGGTCATTTCTGTCCAGCACAAGGGATACTGGACCAGCGGCGGCCACTACATCGTGATTCAGGAGATCACGGAGGACGGCAATGTCCGGGTGCGGGATTCCAATATCTACAATTACCGCAGGGTCAGCAACCATGCCCTTGACGAGCATACATGGACCAGCATTACCAGCGCCGGTTCCGGCTTCTGGATCTTTGACGATAAGATCACCCGGCTTCCTGCCTGCTCCCGCTGCGGTGACCCGGAAGAGGCCTCCGGCGGACTGGTGGAGGACTATTACTGCCGCAAATGCGCCCCCGCGCAGCTGCGGCGCGGCAATTATCTGGAATCTCTCCGATAAAAAGTACGGCGTCCGGGAGTGCCCGGGCGCCGTATTGCTGATATTAGGGTATCTGGTAAAAACCTTCCACCGGATTCGATTGGTGACGGTAGGGGAGGGTCATTGACCCTCCCGTCCGCGAAGCGGCAACGTCAGGATACGGCTGACGCGGTCGGGCGGGTCAGTGACCCGCCCCTACAGCAAATAGTATTACATATAAATTCATTGGTTTGCCAGTCAAAATCCAAACAAATCGCCATAAAAATACTCCTGTTCATTGGGGTATATTTCACCCAATAAAGCAGGAGTATTTATAGGTGCGATAAAGAATGTTGATAGGCTTAACGGCTGTCCTCTATTGGGGCTTTCCCAACCTTCATAGGCTTGACCCGCCAAAAGAAAAAGCCGGAAACCCGTTGCGCCACAATCAGAACTGGGCCGCCTCGGCGCTCTTGAGTTGGAGTTGCAACTTGTCCGCAATCAGGGCGATGAACTCCGAATTGGTGGGCTTGCCCTTGGTGTTGGAAACGGTGTAGCCAAAGAACCTTTGCAGGGTATCCAGGTCGCCCCGGTCCCAGGCGACTTCAATGGCATGGCGGATGGCCCGCTCTACTCTGCTGGGCGTGGTGCCGAAGTTCTTGGCCACCTCCGGGTAGAGCACCTTGGTGATGGCGTTCGTGTCCCTGACGGGCCACGGAGGGGCTACCAAGAGCCATCAAAAAGAGAGCGTGATCGCCAACGATTGATTGCTTTCTTTATCGCCCTGTTTGCTACTGCTTCACAGGGTTTGACAATATAATAGCGAAATCCAAGAGCGTAGTCAAGCGTGAACCCAATGAACATTTTAGAAAATTTTTTGCTCTGTTTTTTGTGCTTTTGGACTGCAAAAAGGATGACTTCACTTTGCCTTTTGCAGTTTTACATACTTTTCTGTGTTTTTTCGGTTTAAGAGTTCGCTAAAGGATCGGGCATCCGCCACAGTTTTTTTCCCAAAGGTGCGGTTCGTGGTTCTGTAAGCCAAAAGCACAAGATCATACAAGTTCCTTCGTGTTCCTACGACCTGTTAAGTGATAGGTACAAGAGGCTACAAGTCAGCGTGAGAAAAGCCCCCAAAATCTTTTCAAAAATTTCCTTTCCAAAAGAGTGGTATCCAAAGAATTGGATACCACTTTCTGTATAATTAGGGTACAAAGATTGAGAGAGATAAGAAACAAAAACCTCTCAAAACTAAATTAAAGGGTAGCGATCCCAAGACAAAACGCAGTTGCCAAGAGGCAACAAAGAAAGGATTTACCATGAAAAAGACTACTGGCTATTCCATCAACTTCGCTGAGAACACCATCACCCTGACCAAGGCTTTCGCCCAGAGAGCAAAGAACCCCGCCACCTCCGAGTTCCGTGAACTGGCAAAACTCCACAAGAATTTCCCTGAACTCACCATCACGATGCGTACCGCAGTCATCACCGCCGACAAGGAGACCCACGGCGGCCTGACTATTGAGTGGATGACTGACTACATCAAGAATTACAAGGATGAAGTCGCTGTCGCAGAGTTCGAGGAAGCCAAGAAGTTCTACAAGAAGATGCCTGGCTACTACGGCAAGGTCAAGGCTTGGTTCCTGAAGAACTACCCCAACTATCAGGATGTTGATTTTGCTGATGTAGCAACCTCTCAGAAGCCCGAAACCGACGATCTGCGGATCGCAGGCTAATCCAACCAAGAGTACAAGAAAGGAATTGATTGAAATGGCAAAGATTAGTAAAAGAGAACTGAACTACCGTGTGGATTTCACCAAGATGACCCTGACGATGACTGCGGACTTCGCAGACAATGCATACGACCCCACTACCGAGGAATACAAAATCCTGACCCGCCTGAAGAAGGATTTCCCCAATCTGCGGATTGTTCGCAAAACCCACCGCTCCCCCAAGACTGCCAACCCCGCCAAGGGACTGACCTATGAGCGGATGGAGAAGTACATCCGCCTCCACGAGAACGCCGACAAACTGCTTGACCTGTTCCAAAAGGTACAGAGTGCGGGCAGAGGCTACCCCTATGTCAAGGCGTGGTTTGTCAAGCAGTTCCCTAACTACAACGACATTCCCAATTTCGTCAACGGCAAACTGCGGACTGTGGAGCCTGTTGAGGTTCCCAACGCAGAGGAAAACGAAGAACTGGCAGAAGCAGGCTAAATTTTAGTCATTCACTTAACAGTAATAATATTTATATTAGTGTTAAATTGATGACTTAATGTGAAGAAAGGACTACGAAAATGTTAGAAATTGGCCGTGTGTATTCTAAGCCTGAACTGACCCAGATGTTGGGAACCAGAAGTAAACAGGGCATTGACCGCAAATTGCAACGTTATGGGATTACCTTTGAAGTCCACGGGCGTGGTGAAAGGGCGGTCTATACCATCAAGGCAATGGCAGACCCTTTCAAGGTGTTCGCAATCACAGAATTGGGGTTTGACGGCGGTACAGACTTCATCAAACTGCGGAACTTCTACTATCACTTCTTCGAGGATGAAGTCTTTATGGCAATGCCTGACGAGATAAAGGAAAATCGTATGAGGAAGATGGGACAGGATATTTCCCGACAAACCATTGCCACCTATACCGAAAGATTGAAAGCCAATAATCTGATTTGCCGCAATACAAGCATCTTCATCTACTACTTTGCCCATAAGGATGAACAGCGATTATGCGACCACTCAGAGTATGTGGAGGCTTGGCACAACTATTGGAGCGACATTGAAAGCGGTCTGAACTGCTACGAGGCGATTTTCAATATGCTGGCAGAACACGGCGGGGTTGCACGGAAACAGCCCATACCTGAAATCAACGGCATATACAACGAAAAAATTGAATATATGCTTTCACTCATCCAGCACTCCATTGAGAGTGAATTTGAGGGCTAATTAAGTCAGGCATTTAACATTAACTTGTATATTATTAGTGTTAAGTGCCCGACTTAATTGGCCTTTTCCTTTTAATTTAACTATTAAAAGTTTCATAGATAGCAGAAAGAAAAACAAAGGAGACATTGCAATGAGCCCAATTGAGAACCATTTCAAAAATGTGCCTGACTACTACGACTGGATGTACTTAGATGGCTACACCCCAGAGGAAATCCTGTATGCTTTTCACAGAAAGATGGATAGGGAGCAGGAAGAAAGAGAAGCCCTGAACGAGGGGTTCGATTCTATCAAGGTAAAAAGTGAGGTGAAACTCAAAAAATGAGCCAGAAGGAAGAAGAAAAGAAGAAGAAAAAGAAGCAGTCCATTTTGGAAAAGGAGATTTTCGGAATTATGGAAAAGTCTATGAAAACCGCTTTGGATGCGGCGGTGGATGACCTTATGAAGGACTGGGACAAAGAAATCAAAATCAAGTTATAAGAAAAGCGGCAAGCCGTTTCAGAGAACCCACAGACGGGGCTTTGGGCGGCTTGCCGTTTTTTTCGTTTTCTGCCGTCACTCCCGTGTGACGGTATTTTTTGCCGTCCCGCACACAGCCATGAAGACCGTCTTTGGAAATCAAATCCACTCTTGGTAGGGCGGTTGCCCACGCCAAAAGGGAAAAAAGCAAAACGCCGAGGATTTTCCCGAAATGGGTGCGGGGGGGTAGCGTCCACGAAAAGGGGCTTGCCATACCGTGAACAGAATCGGGGCATTTTCCCCCGCTTTTCTGCCTTTTGGAACTGCGGAAAAAGCGTTCACGAAACCAACTGTTTTACTGAACGCCCGCCACAGGCTCCTTGACATACTCCATAATATCCCCCGGCTGGCAGTCAAGAATTTCACACAGTTGGATAATGGTATCAACGGTCACGCTACGGTTATTCACCAGACTGTCAACAGTTTTGGGGTTAATTTTGTAGGTATTGCGAAGGTCAATTTTTTTGATACCCTTTTGGGCCATTCGCTCAAAGAGTTTGGCGTAGGATACAGGCATAGTATCTCCTCCTTTGTACCATAAAGTATACAGTATTTCAAGTGGTTTGTCAACAGGAATTGTACCAAAAAGTATACAAATAGTATGTACCAAATTTGGTACAATCGTCAATAGACATTTCGTACCTTTTATGGTACAATATTCTCGTAATCAAGGACAGCCAATTTCAACAAGGCCTGTTGTAAGTCCTTTCAAACACAAAGGAGCCTCGACAGCACGGAGAGACGGCAACAACAAAAATAAAGGAGATAACCACAATGTCTAAAATCGAACTGCTTGCCAAGATTGAACTTCTCAACAAATACGAGGCGATGATGGAGGAAATCAAAGCCGAAGCCGACACCATCCGCAACTCCATCAAGGCGGAAATGGAAGCCAGAGAGGTGGAAGAACTGATTGCGGGACAGTACATCGTCCGCTACACTTCTGTTCTCTCCCAGCGGTTCGACAGCACCGCTTTCAAGAAGGTTATGCCGGAAATCTACAAGGCTTATACCAAGCAGGTTTCCAGCCGCCGCTTCACCATCAGCGTGTAAGGAGGGATAAGGATGTACGCATTGCAGGAACTATGGCGGGGGAACATCACCCCCGCAGAACGCTTTGTCAGGTCTGGAAGCGAATACAAGGAAACCGCCAAGAAACTGTCTGATGAAGTGGACAGGCTCATGGAGGCGATTTCACCAGAAGTCAGAAAGCAGGTTGAGGCAATCGATAATCTGCGGGCGGACATGACCGTGCTGGCAAATGAGGACTATTTCATCTATGGCTTTCGGCTGGGTGCCAGACTGATATTGGATGTAGTAGGGGACTACAAAGGACAGTTCTATTCCCCAGGCGAGGCGGGATAACTCCCCGCCACCAAAAGGAGTGAAGATTATGGAATACGGTTATGCACGATGCTCCACCAACGAAACGAAGCAGGATATTGACCGCCAAGTGCGGGAACTGAAAGCAGCGGGGGCAAGAGAGATTTTCTTGGAGTATGAACATGGGGATGCCAAGGTCAAGAGCCAACAGGAAGCCATGTTCGCCACCGCAGAGGCGGGCGATACCATCATAACCTTGGAAGTCCCACGCCTTGCCAGAAGCACCCAGCAACTTTGTGCTATCATTGACACCGTTCGGGAAAAGCGTTTGCGGCTGGTGATTGTGGGCAGTATCACGCTGGATTGCCGCCAAGGGACAGCAGACCCCATGAGTGAGGCTTTCTTGCAGATGGCGGGCGTATTCAGCCAGTTGGAACTTGCTATGATACGAACCCGTGTGCGGTCTGGTATAGCGAACGCCAAGGCCAAGGGCAAGCAGATCGGCAGACCGCAAATAACCGCAGACGATATTCCCGCAATCTTCCTTCGGCATTACCCCGCTTACAAAAAGGGACAGTTGAATGTTTCAGAATTGGCAAGAGTTTGTGATTTGAGCAGGACAACGGTCTACAAATACCTTTCGCTTTTGGAAAAATAGGAAAACATATTTCTTCCCTGATGGCTCAGCGGTACGTCAGCATTGAACCGCAGAAAAATGAGCAGGCAATTCAAAACCATGCACAGTTGATATAGCACAAGCAACTTCCATCCAATTTTTCAAAATGTATAGCCTTTTACACAGGAATCTGTTATACTATAAACGCAAGCACTCGACTTGCAATTTGACAGAAAAAGAGAGCAGAGGTGTCCCAGAATGAAGTGTCCGAATTGCGGAGCAGAAGCAAAAGGAAAATTTTGCGAATACTGTGGTAGTGAAATGCCGAAGGAAAAGACCACAATCAATATTACCAATAACTACTATGTTGGAACCGAGAAACCGCAAAATGGCAAATCACAGAGTACAGCCAACAGCCAAGTCAAGGGTTCCAAAAAGCACACTTGGTTGTGGGTGCTCGGTTGGATTTGCATTTTCCCTGTTCCCCTTACCATCCTGATGTTAAGAAAGAAGAACATGAAGCCCGCAGTTAAATATGGCATCATTGCCGCAGCGTGGTTGTTGTTCTTTGTCATTGGTATGTCTGGCAATAGCAAAACTGATGTTCCATCCCAAACCGAGAGCGTAGGAATCACAGAAACCACGGACGCTCTGCCCACAGACAATACCATTACCGAGCAGCCGACTGATAGTACATTTACGAATGACACCACCACAGAAGATGTTGTATTATCCTATGCAGAAGACCAAGTGGTTAATAGGTTCATCTCAGAGTTCAATGCACAGTCTGCCTTTGAAATCACAGACATTTCTAAAGGTAATATTAGAACCAAATACTTTGGTTCCGCAAATGGTAGATATCTCGAAATGATAAACGCCAACGATGCAGGAGCAGAAGCGTTTTGCCTGACAATCAATGGCGGTCAAGAGGATTCAGAAAAACAATCCATGTACGAGGTGTTCAGGGAAGCAGTTAAAGTGTTAGACTCCTCCATCACCGATGACATGATTGATGCTGCAATTTCCGAGTTTAATAACAAGGATGTTCTTATCGAAGGTTATGTGCTGAGCGATTGCATTACTATCACATTTGTTCCCATTAAAGAACTTTCGTACGGAAAGACCTCTTGCAGAATTGATATTAATGCTTCAAACTACAAGTAAATATTGAACAGGGGCGGAGAAATCCGCCCTTTTTTCTTTTGGTGCAATGTGCTATACTAACAGAAAACCCGCCACGGAGGGGCTACAATGGCGAACGGCGAAAAAGGCAAAGGCAGATCGCAGAATCAACGGCTGAAACTGCTCTACCTTCTGGACTATCTTCTGGAAAACACAGACGAAACCCATACCGTCAAGGTTCAGGAAATTATCGAACACTTTGACAACTACTACAAAATCCCCGTGGAGCAGAAAACCGTCTGTTCCGATCTTCACCTTTTGGACGAATACGGCTATGAAACCCAGTATGACGGGCGGACAAGGGGATGGAGAATTGTAGATCGGGAGTTTGACACACAGGAACTCCAACTTCTAATTGACAGCATTCAGTCCTCCCGCTTCATCACCCAGAAACAGGCAAAAAACCTGACCGACAAACTGAAAGCGAAAGCAAGCCGCTATGATCGGGTGCTGTTAGATCGGCGGTGCTATGTTCCCAACCGTGTCCGCAGTATGAATGACAGCATTTTCTACCATCTTGACGATCTCCACACCGCTATCGCCAATGACTGGCAGATCACTTTCAAATACTTCTATTTCACCCCAAAAAAACAAAAGGCATTTTACAAAAAAGGCGAACTCTACACCGCAAGCCCCTATGCCCTGTTGTGGAGCGATAATAACTATTATCTTTTGGCTTTTGAGGGCGGGAAGATGAAGCATTTCCGTGTGGATAAGATGGATGGTATCAGCATTGTAGCCCAGAAGCGGGAGGGAAAGAAAGAGTTTAAGGAACTGAATTTGTCTGAGCGTTCTCTGCGGATGTTCTCTATGTTTTCCGGCAAAGTCCAGAAGGTAAAGATCAGGTTCTCCAATCACTTGGCGAATGTGGTGATTGACCGCTTCGGGCGGGACATTGTGATGATTCCCGATGATGAAAAGCATTTTACCATTCATACGGACATTGAAGTCAGTCCCCAATTCTTTGGATGGATTTGCGGTTTGGGTAAGGCCGTCCGCATTCTGGCTCCCGCCGAAGTGGTGGAAGAAATGAGTGAGTATGTAAAGGGCATTGCCGAGATGTACTAACAGATACAAAGAGAGAGGAAGTCGTACAAACTTCCTCTCTCTTGTACTATCTTGTAAAAAGATGTACCAACTTGTTCGAACTTATACACCGTTCAGGGGACTGTAATGCTGATAGCGTTTGCTCATATCATCGTCATTGATATCAAGATAAGCCTGTTCCGTGACGGTCACGCTGGAATGGCCCAAAATCTTACTGAGGGTGTAAATGTCCATACCATTCATCAGGCATCTTTTTGCAAAATTGTTCCGCAGACAATGGGGCGTATATTGTTCGTTCAGTCCCGCCCGTTCAATGTACTTGCGGAAGTTCCCTTCAAAATTACCGACACCGATGGAACCGCCGTGTTCTTTGACAGGGAATAGATAATCACTTTCCACATAGCGGTCTTTGTATTGGAGCCAACTCCGCAGAGCCTTTTCGGTCTTGGGGGAGAAAAATACAGTTCTTTCTTTCCGCCCTTTGGTTTCCTCCGCCCGCAGATTTATCCGCTTGCGGGAAAGTTCCAAATCCGACACCAAAAGGGTGGAACACTCTCCCAACCGCATCCCGCTGTCGAGCATCAGGAGGATCATCACATAATCCCGATGTTCGGAGAAATACGAACGGTCAAACTTTGACAGCAACTTGCGCAGTTCATCGTCAGTCAGATACACCTTCGGTTCTCTGTTGGATTTCAGTTGTCGTACCCGCTTCATCGGATTTTTCTTAATTATGTAGTTGCGTTCCAGATAGTTGAAGAACACCCGAAGATTGCGAATATAGTTGTTGATCGTGATGGTGCTGACAGGTTTGCGGAAGTCCCTCCGCCGTTCTGGGTAGTTGATTGCCTTTTGCTTATCGTTGGAATAGAAGGTGTATTTGCCTCTTTCTTGGAGGTCAAAAATGTATCTGCGTATCACATTCTCATTGACCTTATCTACGGTGCTGATACCCTGTTCTTCTTTACACCATTTCTCAAATAATCGCAGGGTTTGTTCATAAGAAAGCATCGTTTTTTCCCTTAATTGGGTGGTGCGGCAATAAAGCATAAATTCATTGGTTTGCCAGTCAAAATCCAAACAAATCGCCATAAAAATACTCCTGTTCATTGGGGTATATTTCACCCAATAAAGCAGGAGTATTTATAGGTGCGATAAAGAATGTTGATAGGCTTAACGGCTGTCCTCTATTGGGGCTTTCCCAACCTTCATAGGCTTGACCCGCCAAAAGAAAAAGCCGGAAACCCGTTGCGCCACAATCAGAACTGGGCCGCCTCGGCGCTCTTGAGTTGGAGTTGCAACTTGTCCGCAATCAGGGCGATGAACTCGGAATTGGTGGGCTTGCCCTTGGTGTTGGACACGGTGTAGCCGAAGAACTTTTGCAGGGTGTCGAGGTCCCCTCTGTCCCACGCGACTTCGATGGCGTGGCGGATGGCACGTTCTACCCGGCTGGGCGTGGTGCCGAAATTCTTGGCTACCTGCGGATAGAGCACCTTGGTGATGGCATTGATGACATCCATGTCGTTGACGGCAATGATGATGGCTTCCCGCAGATACTGGTAGCCCTTGATATGGGCGGGAACGCCGATCTCGTGGATAATATTGGTCACGAGGGTCTCGATGCTGACCTTGTCAGTGCGGCGCTGGACAGGATACCGCAGGCTCTCCCCGCCCCGGATCTCCTCAAGCCGCTCAACCAGCGCGGCCATGTCGCAGGGCTTCAGCATCAGATAGCGAACGCCCAGGTTTGCTGCCGCTGTGGAAACGTACTCCGTCAAAAACGCGGAGGTGGCTAATGTGATTGGCTTGTGCTCCATATTTGCAATGGATTTCAGGACACTGATCCCGTCCTTTTTCGCCAGCATTAAGTCGAGTACCAGGATATCCGGCTTTTTTTCTTCGATCATGCGAATTGCCTGCTCCCCATCGCCGGCAGTTCCCAAAACACGAAAGCCGTCGGCGCGCTGCAGGGCAGCAGTCAGACCGGAACAAAAGTCCTCGGCGCTGTCGGCGATAAATACCGTTGATGTGTGTTCCATACATACCTCTCCTGTCATGTAGATTTCCCCAGTTCACGGCGTATCTGCCATGTGCGACAACAAAAGAATACCACGATTTGTTTCGATTTGCAAGGGATATTCGCAACAATCGTTCGTCAAACATCGACAATCTGTGGTAGAATTGTAAGAAAATGTAACTTTTTTGGTGAACTGTGTCGAAAAATGGGGGCGGAGGGGACAGCTGTTTTCTGTAAGATTTTTATGCAAAATGGAAATCAATCGAATTTTCCCGGAAAAAGGAGAAAAGAAGCTTCCGCGGAGGCTTCTTATAAAAGGTTCAGGCGAAAATGCCGCCCCATAAGGGGGCGGCATTTTTGGTCAGGGGTTTTACAGATCTACGCCGATGTTGGTCTGCTCAGCCAAGCCGTGCTTCTCGCAATAGCCGGTGAGGATCAGGGTCAGGGCGCCGTCGCCGGTGACGTTGCAGGCGGTGCCGAAGGAGTCCTGAATGGCGAAGATGGCCAGCAGCAGGGCGGTGCCTTCCGCACCGAAGCCCAGAACGCTGGTCACGATGCCCAGAGAAGCCATGACAGTGCCGCCGGGGACACCGGGGGCGCCGATGGCGAAGATGCCCAGCAGCACGCAGAACAGGATCATGGTGCCGACAGAGGGCAGGGAGCCGTACAGGATCAGGGAGACGATCATGACGAAGAAGGTCTCAGTCAGAACGGAGCCGCACAGGTGGACGTTGGCAAACAGGGGCACGCCGAAGTCAACCATGTCCTTGCGGAGCACGGGGGACTTGTGGGCGCACTGCAGGGCCACGGACAGGGTGGCGGCGGAGGACATGGTGCCAACGGCGGTGATGTAAGCGGGGCCGTAGTATTTCACGACCTCGATGGGGTTGCGCTTGGAATAGGCACCGGCGGTGCCGTACAGAACTGCCAGCCAGATGATGTGACCAACCAGTACCACGACCACGGCCATCAGGAAGATGGGCAGCTGCCTGGTGATGGTGCCCTCATAGGCCAGGCACGCGAAGGTGCAGGCGATGAAGAAGGGCAGGATGGGAATGACGATCTTGGACACCAGGTCCAGCACGATCTTCTGGAACTCGTCCAGAATGACGGTGATAGTCTTGGCCTTGGTCCACACGGCAGCCAGACCGATGAGGACGGAGAAGACCAGGGCGGACATGACGGGCATGATCTGGGGGATGGACAGGCCGAATACGTCAGCGGGCAGCTCCTTCAGCTCGGCGGCCTGCTTTGCGGTGTTCATCATGGGGATGAGAACGTAACCGGCAACCGTGGACAGCAGGGCGGCCAGAACGGAGGAAACGTAGGCGATGAGCAGCGCCACACCCAGCAGCTTGGAGGCGTTGTTGCCCAGCTTGGTGATGGAGGGGGCGATGAAGCCGATGACGATCAGGGGAACGATGAAGTTGATGACCTGGCCCATGATGTTCTTGATGGGAACCAGCACCACCATGACGGATTCGGGAACGATCAGACCCACGATAATGCCGATGACAATGCCGATCAGCAGCTTGGCGGGAAGGCTGGAAAACAGTTTCTTCATAGTGTTTTTCTCCTTACTTTTTTACTTTCTTCTTTTCTTTTGGGGCGGCTATTCACCGACCATGATCTTGATGATCTCCTCGTTGGTGCCCTTCATGCCCTCTTTTCCAAGGCGGCCGATGTTGGCGATGGTTTCCTCGGGGGTGTCGCCCACCAGACCGTCATCGGGCTGGAAGTTTTGATTCTGGACGTGCATATTGTAGCCCAGAATACCGGCTTCCACCGCTGTGGCGATTTTGGACGCGCAGGACGCCTTGGCACCATCGCAGACGATGCCGCCGGTGGTGGCGATGGCGTTGGCGACGGTGTGGGAAATGCCGTCCAGATCGGTGCCCATCAGATAGGCAATGCCTGCCCCGGCGCCCGCGCCGGCGCTGACCGCGCCGCAGAAGGCGGACAGACGGCCGATGCTGGTCTTCTGATGGATGGTGGTGAGATTTGCAAGGGCAAGAGCACGGTACAGCTTTTCGTCACTGACCTTCAGCTCCTTGGCGTACTCGATGACGGGCAGGGAAGTGGTCATGCCCTGATTGCCGGAGCCGGAGTTGATGACCACGGGCATTTCACAGCCGTTCATACGGGCGTCCGAGCCGGCAGCTGCCATTGCTTTGGCCCGAACCATCACATTGTCATCGCCGTAGGTGCGAAGCAGAACGCTTCCGATGTTGGAGCCGTAGTTGCCCCGCAGACCTTCCTCGGCAATGGCGCTGTTGTACTGGATTTGACGATCCAATATGGATTTGATATCCGCAATGTTCACGGATTCCGCGAAATCCAGAATGTCCTTAAGATTCAGACAGGAACGGTCAGTAAGGCCGGCTTCGCTCTCGCCTTCCACGGGTTCATCCAGAAGGATTTCGCCGCAGCGCTCGATATGGACGATGTTGGTGTGGTAGTTGACGATACGGACGCTGGCCCAGTCACTGCCGCAATAAACGGTGACGGCGATCTCGAAGGTCAGGCCATTATCCACGTGCTCCACCGTGATGGGGGTGCGCTCCAGATAGGCGTGCATTTCCTCGATCTGCTCGTCGGTGACGCTGGCGATGACCTCCAGCTGCCGGGAGGCGTCACCCGCCACGATCCCTGCCACCGCGGCGGCGGGAATGCCCTTCATGTGGTTAGTGTTGGGGACGATGACGCTTTTGACATTCTTGATGATGCTTCCGCTGGCCTGGATCAGAACCTTGTCAGGCAGAACCCCCAGAACCTGCCTTGCCTTGGCGGCGCAGTAGGCCAGCGCGATCGGCTCTGTGCAGCCCATGGCGGGGACGAGCTCCTCTTCCAGAATCTTGATATAGGCGCTGTAATTGGGATGATCCTTTGTCATAAAAGTGTTTTCCTCCTTTCTTTTGAATCTCACAATTTGCAGGCGTATTTCCTCGGCGCACAAATGTGTGTCGTGCGGATTCTACAAAATCAGAACCCACATACAGCCGTATTCTATACTATCTGACGAAAAATAGCAAGAGGGAATTCAATGAATTTCCGCCGGTTAAGTAGGAAATTGACAAGTTTCGACAGAGCGGTTTGTCAGAATCGACAATTACATAAGGTAAAAATTGTCATTATACACGATTGTCAGGCGGCGCGTATTATGGTACAATTTGTGTATCCGGGTGAACTGCGCCTACTCCACTACCCTAGACGCCGTTCACTGAATTAAAGGAGGATAAATCCGTCTGACTTACGGTGCGGCAGTGTGGAGACCTGTCGTAATGCTCCCGGTCTTTTTACTGGCCGGGTATGCGAGAACGCACGCGAAAATGGTAGGTGCGTTTAGAGTCGAAAAAATTATGGCAAGCTTAACCCTGAAGAACATCAAAAAGGTCTATCCCTTCAACGGCGACGACGCCAAGAAGAAAAAGAAGAAGGGCGAGCCCGAAAAGAAGACCAATCTGCAGATCACGGACGAGGGTGTCGTGGCGGTTCAGGAGTTCAACCTGGACATCGCCGACAAGGAGTTCATCGTTCTGGTCGGACCTTCCGGCTGCGGTAAGTCCACCACCCTGCGGATGATCGCCGGTCTGGAGGAGATCTCCGGCGGCGAGCTGTACATCGGCGACAAGCTGGTGAACGATGTGGCCCCCAAGGACCGCGACATCGCCATGGTCTTCCAGAACTACGCTCTGTACCCCCACATGACCGTTTATGATAACATCGCTTTCGCCCTGAAGCTGCGCAAGATGCCCAAGGACGAGATCGACAAGAAGGTCAAGGAAGCCGCTGAGATCCTGGACATCACCCAGTATCTGGGCCGTAAGCCCAAGGCTCTGTCCGGTGGTCAGCGTCAGCGTGTCGCCATCGGCCGTGCTATCGTCCGTGAGCCCAAGGTCCTGCTGATGGACGAGCCTCTTAGTAACCTGGACGCCAAGCTGCGTAACCAGATGCGTGCTGAGATCATCAAGCTGCGTCAGCGCATCAACACCACCTTCATTTACGTTACCCACGACCAGACCGAGGCTATGACCCTGGGCGACCGCATCGTCATCATGAAGGACGGCTTCATCCAGCAGATCGGCACTCCTCAGGAAGTGTTCAACCATCCTCACAACCTGTTCGTTGCTACCTTCATCGGTACTCCTCAGATGAACCTGTTCGAGAACGCCAAGCTGGCTAAGGAGAACGGCAAGTACGTTGTCAAGCTGGACGCTCTGAGCGTGGAGCTGTCCGAGGAGAAGCAGGCCAAGCTCGCCGCCAACAATGTTGCCGAGCAGGATGTGGTTCTGGGCGTCCGTCCCGAGCACATCACCCTGGATACCACCGGTATCGAAGGCAAGGTCGACGTGTCCGAGCTGATGGGCTCCTCCGTCCACCTGCACGTGACCTCCATGGGCCGCGACGTTGTCATGGTCGTTTCCACCATGAACATGACCGGCGCCGAGGTTGCCGCACTGTCCAACGGCAACTCCGTCAAGTACACCTTCCCCGGCCATGTCTGCCACCTGTTCTCCAAGGAGACCGGCATCAACCTGGAAGCCTGATTTGTACATCCCGAAAGACCCGCCCTACGGCGGGTCTTTTTTGCGTATCAGAGGAATTATCCGCAAAGAATCGGACATAATTTGAAGCATATGCCCAAAAAGGAAAATTTCCCCTTTATTCGACGGGTTTTACTTGACAAAACAGGAAAAACACGGTATTCTATAAAAGTGTGGGATGGAATGGAAACGTTTCATTTTTCAAATAACCCGTTGTGGTTATGCCCCACAGAATTCCGTATCTGCAGCCGCGCCGCGGTTTGAGACCAATGGCGGTATTTCCGCTGATATTATGGAGGCTTGAAAAGATGAACCTGAATTGTGTGAATATCCTGAAGTGGACAGAAGCACAGCTGAAGTACACTTACGACGTATCCCTGAAGGACGCCACCCCCCAGGAGCTGCATGAGGCTCTGGGACAGGCAGTCATGATGGCGATTTCTGATAATTGGAGCCATGCCAAGAAGACTCGTATGCACGAGCGCAAGGCTTACTATATTTCTGCCGAGTATCTGATCGGCCGGCTGGTCTACAGCAACCTGTTCAACCTGGGGATCCTGGATGAGATGAAGAAGCTGTTTGCCGAGCGGGGCGTGGATCTGGCGGTTCTGGAGGATATCGAGGATGACGCTCTGGGCAACGGCGGTCTGGGCCGTCTGGCTGCCTGCTTCCTGGACAGCGCCGCTTCCACCAACATCCCCCTGTCCGGCTATGGCCTGCGTTACAAGTTCGGCCTGTTCAAGCAGAGCTTTGACGGCAACGGCAATCAGGTGGAGAAGGCCGATGACTGGACCAAGTTCGGCGATCCCTGGTCCTACCGCCGCTATAACCACACCGTCAAGATCAAGTTCCCCGACCACACCGTTCTGGCGGTTCCCTATGACGTGCCCATCATTGGCTACGACACCAAGAATGTGGGCACCCTGCGCCTGTGGCAGTGTGAGGCCGAGGAAGAGCTGAACTTCGATGCTTTCAACTCTCAGGATTATCTGCGTGCGCTGGACGCCAAGAACAAGGCTGAGGACATCACCCGCGTCCTGTACCCCAATGACTCCACCTGGGACGGCAAGCGCCTGCGCATTAAGCAGCAGTATGTGCTGTCCTCCGCGTCCCTGCAGGATATGATCCGCACCTTCAAGATCGCACACGGCAACGATCTGACCCGCTTCGGCGAGTTCTACGCCGTCCAGCTGAACGACACCCATCCCGCCATGTCTATCCCCGAGTTGATCCGGCTGCTGAAGCAGGAGGGCATGAGCTTTGATGATGCTTTCAAAGTCGCTCAGAAGACCTTCTCCTACACCAACCACACCGTCATGGGCGAGGCGCTGGAGAAGTGGCCTCTTGATCTGATGCGCTCCGTGGTGCCCGAGATCGTGGACATCATCTGCCAGATCGACGCCAAGCTCAAGAGTGAGCATCCCAACCTGTTCATCGTCCGGGACAACGTGGCCCACATGGCCAACCTGTCCGTGTACGTGGGCAGCTACGTCAACGGCGTTGCCGAGATCCACACCCAGATCCTGAAGGATGACTGCTTCAAGGATTGGTACTATGCCTATCCCGAGCGGTTCCAGAATAAGACCAACGGCATTACCCCCCGCCGCTGGGTTGGCCTGTGCAACCCTGAGCTGACCGATATGATCCGCTCCAAGGTTGGCGGCGACTTCCTGAAGGACCTGGAGCTGATCGGCGGCCTGAAGGACAAGATCGACGACGAGACCGTCGTCCAGTTCAACGCCATCAAGCGCCGGAAGAAGGAGCAGCTGTGCAATGTCATCGCCAAGAACGAGGGCATTATGCTGAATCCCGACTTTATGTTCGACGTGCAGGTCAAGCGTCTGCACCTGTATAAGCGTCAGCTGATGAACATTCTGTCCATTGTGGACATCTACTTCCGCCTGAAGGAGGGCCGTCTGCCCGACTTCCAGCCCACCGCCTATATCTTCGGTGCCAAGTCCGCCCCCGGCTATGTGGATGCCAAGTCCGTCATCCGCTACATCAACCGGGTGGCTCGGATGATCAACAACGATCCCGCCGTCGCCGACAAGATGAAGGTGGTCTTCGTCCAGAACTACAACTGCTCCTACGCTGAGCATATCATCCCCGCCGCCGATGTTTCCGAGCAGATCTCTCCTGCCGGCACCGAGGCTTCCGGCACCGGCAACATGAAGCTGATGCTCAACGGCGCGGTGACTCTGGGCACCCTGGACGGCGCCAATGTGGAGATCGCCCAGGAGGCTGGCATCGAAAACGAGTATATCTTCGGCCACACCGTGGAGCAGATCAACGCCGGCCGCAGCTCCTACAACCCCCGGGGCATCTACGACAGCAACGCCGATCTGCGCCGTGCCATCAACACCTTGGTGGACGGCACCGTGCCCACCGATGACGGCCTGCGCAACCTCTTCCACGCTCTGCTGGACTGGGGCAACAACTCCGACCAGTACCGGCTGCTGCTGGACTATGAATCCTATGTCAATGCCAAGCTCCAGGCCAACCGGGACTATGCCGACCGCATGGCCTTTGGCCGCAAGTGCCTGATGAACGTGGCCTCTGCCGCCAAGTTCTCCTCCGACCGTACCATTCGTCAGTACGCCGAGGAAATCTGGCACATTAAGCCCTTGGAGTATTAAGTCAATCCCTGTTTATCCCCGGATTCCATTTGGAATCCGGGGATTTTTTGCGTTTCTAATACTAAAACCTGATTGAAAGATTTAAAGTTTTTAATCAGGTTTTAGTATAAAGCACATAGTTTCCCATTCTTCGGAAATACTACCTTCTGAAAAGGCGGTGGTATTGATTGGAGGAATTCTCCTGCAAGACGAGGATTTTGTCCGGGCCGGGGGCCTGCAGTGCGCTGTCCAACCTGGGGGCAAAGCGGCTGTTTCTGGTGACGGATCCTTTCTTTGCGAAAAACGGAACGGCAAAACGCATCGTAGAACTGACGAACTGTCAGGAATCGGAGGTGTTTGACAAGGTTCAGCCGGATCCCACAGTGGAGCTGGCGGCAGAAGGGACAGCCCGGCTTCGGGCGTTCGACCCGGATCTTCTGATTGCGCTGGGCGGCGGCAGCGCCATGGACTGCGCCAAAGCCATGGCGTTTTTCGCAAAAGGCAAATATAAGATGGTTGCGATTCCAACCACTTCCGGCTCCGGCTCCGAGGTGACGGATTTTGCGATCCTGACCCATGACCATGTGAAGCACCCGCTGGTGGACAAGCGCATTCGCCCGGACGTGGCGATCCTGGACAGCGACCTGCTGACAGAACTGCCCAAGGGCCTGATCGCGGACACGGGCTTTGATGTGCTGACCCATGCTGCTGAAAGCTATGTTGCCCGGGGGGCCGGGACAATTTCGGATCTGTATGCCCGGGAGGCTTTTTCCAGTGCCTTTGCGGCGCTGCCGGCTTCCTATGCGGGAAATACGTCGGTACGCCTGAAGGTGCATCTGGCGTCTACCATGGCGGGGATGGCCTTTACCCAGGCCGGGCTGGGATTGTGCCACGCCATGTCTCACAGTTTGGGCGGGATGTTCCATGTACCCCACGGGCGGCTGAACGCCATTATTCTGCCCTCGGTCATCGGCTGCAATGCCCATGTGGCATCAAAAAAGTACGCGGAACTGGCCCGGGCGGCGGGCATGGGCGGCAGCGTGGACACCATAGCGGTGCGGAATCTGAAAAATGGCCTGATCCGTCTGCGCCGGGAGCTGAACCTGCCGGAGACATTGGTGCAGGCGGGAGTTGACCCCCGCAGCGTCTGGCGGAACGCGGATGAGATCGTAAAGGCGGTGCTGGCGGATCCCTGCTGTCAGAGCAATCCCATGGCAGTGGAGGATTTTCTGGTGCGGCGGATTTTGGAAGAGGTGACGGGCCGTGTCTAGCTTACTCAGCGTGGGGCTGGATGTGGGCACCACCTCCACCCAGCTGGTGGTGTCCCGGCTGACGGTGGAGAACCGGGCGTCCAGCTTTGCGGTGCCGGATATGGACATTACGGAGCGGGATGTTCTGTACAAAAGCCCGGTTTACTTCACCCCCTTGCTGGATGAAAGCCACGTAGACGGCGCAGCTATCCGGGCCATTGTGGAGGAGGAGTACCGAAACGCGGGCATCCGCCGGGAAGACGTAGACACCGGGGCCATCATCATCACCGGGGAGACCAGCCGAAAGGAGAATGCCCGGGCAGTACTGGACGCCTTGTCAGACTACGCCGGGGATTTTGTAGTGGCTACCGCCGGGCCGGACTTGGAGAGCGTGCTGGCGGCCAAGGGTGCCGGGGCGGTGGAGCTTTCCCGGAACACCGGTAAGCCCGTGCTGCACATGGACATCGGCGGCGGCACCAGCAACTTAGCTCTGATCGAGGACGGAAAGATCATCCGTACCGGTTGCCTGAATGTGGGCGGACGATTGATCAGGTTCGGAAAAAACGGAGAAATTACCTACGTTTCTCAGGTATTATCCGGAATATTTCGCCGAAAACCGGGAGAAATCGTAACACAGCCGGAACTTCATGAATTGTCAGAAAAACTGACGCAGGCGCTGGAAATGGCGGCTGGCCTTCGGGAGCCTACCGATTTGATGGAAAAACTGCTGACGGAGGAAACGGGGCAGAGATGGGATCCACCAAATGGGGAAGTGGTGCTGTCCTTTTCCGGCGGCGTGGCAGACTGCATCGACCGGGAATTACCTTGGAATGAATTTGGCGACCTCGGCCCGATTCTGGGACAGACCATCCTCAAAAGCCGCTTGTGTCAGGGGCAATATGCTTTGGGCAGGGAGACCATCCGGGCTACGGTCATCGGCGCGGGCAGCTATTCCACCCAGCTTTCCGGCAGTACGGTCTACAGCCAAAATGTCCGCTTTCCTCTGAAAAATCTCCCAGTCGTCCGGGATAACAGCGGATTTCACGAAGGTTCCGTGGTGCTATCTGTTCCCGCAACGGCTTCGCCGACCTATGCGCAGGTGCGGCAGATCGCCCAGAAGCTGGCGCAGAACCACCCATCGGAGCTGTATATCTGTCTGGAAGCGGACATGGCCAAGGCGCTGGGACAGGCATTGGCGGCCCGGCTGGCCCCGGAGACCCGGATCCTCTGCATTGACCGGATCCGGGTGGGGGAGGACAGCTACCTGGACATCGGCGAGCCGGTGGGCGGTGCCTTCCCGGTAGTGGTAAAGACATTGGTGTTGGAAAGGAGCAGAACATGAACAAACAGGAACTGACCGCCATGGTTGCGGAGATACTCAGCACCATGGACGCCCCGCCCATGGTCAAGGCCGGGGAATACCACGCAGCCGCGCCTCAGCCGGAAGCGAAGCAGACCCATTATCAGGACGGCGACTTCGTGCCGGATGTGACGGCACTGGACTTACGAAAGCTGTATCTGACGGAAAACCCGGAAAACGGGGAAAAATACCGAAAAATGAAGGAACGCACTCCCGCCCGTCTGGGCAGCGGCAAGGCCGGCCCCCGGTACAAGACCCTGACCATGCTGCGATTCCGGGCCGACCACGCGGCGGCACAGGATGCGGTGTTTTCTCAGGTCCCCGAGGACTTTGCTGCGAAAAACGGCATGGTGGAGGTGCAGACCCGGTGCCATGACAAGGATGAGTATCTGACCCGCCCGGACCATGGCCGCTGCTTTGATGAGGAAAACCAGAAAAAGATCCGTGCCGCTATCCCCGGCACCCCAAGGGTGCAGATCGTAGTGGGGGACGGCCTGTCCTCCGCCGCCATCACCGCTAACGCTATGGACTGTCTGGAAAGCCTGAAAGAGGGCCTGAAATTAAAGGGCATCGACCCTGGTACGCCCATTTTTGTGCGATACTGCCGGGTGGGCGCGGGAGATGCCATCGGTGACGTAACGGGCTGTGAGCTGGTGTGTATGCTGGTGGGGGAGCGGCCGGGACTGGTGACGGACAAGAGTATGTCCGCCTATATCACCTACAAGCCCCGCACAGGTGTGTCGGAATCCGCCCGGACGGTGGTTTCCAACATCCACGCCCAAGGCACCCCTGCCGTGGAAGCGGGAGCGCATATTGCGGGCCTGATAGAAACAATTCTGAAAAAACAGGTTTCCGGCGTGGGTCTGCACATGGAGGCGGGGGTATGATCCCTGTACAGGTTTTGGCAGTCCGCTACCTTGCTAACGCAAGCCCCGCCCTGTGCGCGGCCTTGGGCGCGCCGAAGGGATACCCGGCGCTGGGCCTGCTGACCACGGACTGCGACGATGCCACTTATATCGCTCTGGACGCAGCAACAAAAGCTTCCGAGGTGGAGGTGGCCTATGCCCGCAGCTTCTACGCCGGGGCCGCCAATGCTTCCACCCCCAACGCCGGGGAGGTCATTGGTATTCTCGCCGCCCAGACGCCCGGGGCTGTGCGCAGCGGCATGGAGGCGGCGTTGGCGGAGTTACAGCGGGTGGGCTTTAAGGAAACGCATAAAGTGCCGTATCTTGCGCACACTGTCAGCAGCGTGGGTACGTTCCTTGCAAAAGAAGCGGGGGTTCCCGTGGGTTCGGCGCTGGCCTACCTCATCGCCCCGCCGCTGGAAGGGATGTACGCCATGGACGCGGCCATGAAAGCGGCGGATGTGAAATTATGTAAACTCTACAGCCCTCCCAGCGAGACGAATTTCGGCGGCGGGCTGCTGTCCGGCACCCAGAGCGCCTGCGATGCCGCCTGCGGGGCGTTTGCCGCAGCGGTGGCGGAAGCGGCGGAAAGGCCGGTGGAATGATTGGAAAGGATGAAGAAAATGGATACAAATTCTCTTGGCATGATCGAAACGAAGGGCCTGGTCGGGGCCATTGAAGCGGCGGATGCCATGGTGAAATCCGCCAATGTGCAGCTGGTGGGCAAGGAGCAGGTAGGCGGCGGCCTGGTGACCGTCATGGTCAGGGGCGACGTAGGTGCTGTCAAGGCAGCCACCGACGCCGGCGCGGCGGCAGCGGAAAAGGTGGGGGAACTGATCTCCGTCCACGTCATTGCCCGGCCCCACATGGAAGTGGACGCCATCCTGCCCAAGGGCCGCAGCACCCCGACCCCGCCCGCCGGTAAGTAATGCTCTACAGCGAGGAAGCGGTCCGGGAGAATCTGCGCAACCGGGACGGAAAGCGGGTGTTCTATCTCGGAAAAGGTGACCAGCTGACCAGCTCTGCCCGGGACTTTCTATCCCGGGAGCGCATTGAAATTCTCCCGGCGGAGCAGGCCAAGCCTCAGCGTTACCGCCTGTTAAACGGCGGCTACGTGGAGGAAAAGCCGGAACACATGACCCACCTCCATGGGGATGTGCTGGTGCCCAAGAATCACCCCAGAATCGTCTTCCGGGGGAAAATGGACACGCTGGAAGCGGAACTGATCCTCTGCCAGCTGGCGGACAAGTCTCTGGAAGGGCCGGTGGGGGAGATCCTTGGGCTGGCCCGTCAGATCATCCGCTGTGAGGTGCTTGGGGAACCGTTGAAATGGGACAACCTCTGTGGTCTGACGGAAAGCGAGCAGCGAAAGCGCAGCCACTTTCCGCAGGAATATTATGGACAGCCCCACTTCATGCCGTCTTTCACCGATGGCTTGACCATCGCAAGGCTGAACTGTGCCCGGTGTGCCGCCCGGGAAGCGGAACTTGCCTCGGTGGATGCCTTTTCCGACCGGGAGGGCAACCTCACCCGGCTGGATATTCCACAGGCCCTGAACCGCATGAGCAGTATGCTGTACCTGCTGATGATCCAGAAAAAGGCTGGTAAATAGAGAAACCGTAGGGGGCGGCGTCCCCGACGCCCCGCTGACGCGGAAGGGATGTCCGGGAGGCCATCCCCTACGGGCAAAACCATTCCAAAAGGATGAAGAATATGAAGCTGAAAACCACATTGCTGGGAAAAACCTATACATTCCGAGACTTAAAGGAAGTTCTCGCCAAGGCCAACGAGGAAAAGACCGGCGATAAGCTGGCAGGGCTGGCGGCGGAAAATGCTCAGGAGCGAGTAGCGGCGAAGGTGGTGCTGTCCGCTGTGACGCTGGGCGACCTTAGAGAGAACCCCGCCGTGCCCTATGAGGAGGACGAGGTCACCCGGATCATTCAGGACGATGTGAACGAGGCGGTGTACCGCAAAATTCGCGGCTGGACGGTGGCGGAGTTCCGGGAGTGGCTGCTGGATGAAGCCATCACCGGGGCGGATATCCGCAAGATCAGCCGTGGCCTGACCAGCGAAATGGTGGCGGCGGTGTGCAAGCTCATGGGCAATCTGGATCTCATCTATGCCGCCAATAAAATTCACGTCACCGCCCACTGCAACACCACCATCGGCCTGCCGGGAACGCTTAGCTGCCGCTTGCAGCCAAACCACACCACCGACGACCCGGAGGGCATCACGGCTTCCACCCTGGAGGGCCTGAGCTTCGGTGCGGGAGACGCGGTCATCGGCCTGAACCCGGTGACGGACAGCCCGGAGCAGGTGGGCAAAGTGCTGCGCCGTTTTCAGGAGATCAAGGAGCATTGGAATATCCCAACGCAAATCTGCGTGCTGGCCCACGTTACTGCCCAGATGAAGGCCGTCCGGGCGGGAGCACCCTGTGACCTGATCTTCCAGTCCATCGCGGGCAGCCAGAAGGGCAACGAGGCCTTTGGCTTCAGCGCCGCGACATTGGAGGAAGCCCGGCAGCTCCTGCTGAAGGAGGGCACGGCGGAAGGCCCCAACGTCATGTATTTTGAGACGGGGCAGGGGTCTGAGCTTTCTTCCAACGCCCACCATAATACCGACCAGGTGACCATGGAGGCCCGGTGCTATGGCTTTGCCAAGCGGTTCCAGCCCTTTCTGGTCAACACGGTGGTGGGCTTCATCGGGCCGGAATATCTGTACGACGCCCGGCAGGTGACGAGAGCGGGGCTGGAGGACCACTTTATGGGGAAGCTTACGGGCATCTCCATGGGCTGCGACTGCTGCTACACCAACCACATGAAGGCAGATCAGAATGACATCGAGAATCTGGCAAGCCTGCTGACCATGGCGGGGTGCAACTATTTCATGGGCATCCCCCATGGGGACGACATCATGCTGAACTACCAGACCACCGGCTTCCGGGAGACAGCGGCCCTGCGGGAGCTGACGGGAAAGACCGCCATCCCGGAGTTCCAGTGCTGGCTGGAAAAAATGGGCTTTGTGGAGAACGGAAAGCTGACAAGGAAAGCAGGAGACGGTTCCAGTCTGCTGTTCTGAGGAGGAGAGGACCATGGAACTGGATAAGGATTTAGCTGCCCGGCAGGAGGCCCGGGAGCTGGCCCGGCAGGCAGAAGCGGCGCAGCACATTCTGGCGGATTTTTCACAGGAGAAGCTGGATGCCATTGTGGAAGCCGTGGCCAAGGCCTTTGCGGCGGAAGCAAAGCCGCTGGCTGAACTGGCGGTACAGGAGACGGGCTTCGGCAATGTGACCGACAAAATTACAAAGAACAAATTTGCTTCCGAGACAGTGGCCAAAGCCGTCCGGGGCATGAAGACCGTGGGCCTTCTGCGAAAAAAGGCGGAGGAAAACCTGTGGGAGATCGGCGTACCGGTGGGAGTCATCGCCGCCATCGTGCCCAGCACCAATCCCACCTCCACCGTGTGCTATAAGGCCATGATCGCCCTGAAAGCGGGAAATCCCATCCTGTTTTCGCCCCATCCCAAGGCGGTGAACTGCACCCGGCGGGCGGCTCAAATCGTGGCCCAGGCGGCGGAAAGCGCGGGGGCACCTGTAGGCAGCGTTGCTTGTCTCAGCATCCCATCCATGGCGGGCTGTCAGGAGCTGATGGGGGCGGAGCAGGTAAAGCTCATCTTGGCTACCGGCGGCCCGGCTATGGTGAAATCGGCCTATTCCTCGGGAAAGCCCGCCATCGGCGTGGGAGCGGGCAACGGCCCGGCCTATATCCACCACAGCGCGGATGTCCGGCAGGCCCTTTCCTGCATCGCCCGCTCCAAGACCTTTGACAACGGCACGGTCTGCGCCTCCGAGCAGAGTATCATTGTGGAGCGTTCCATGGAAAGCAAAGTGGTGGAGGAAGCGAAAAAACAGGGCTATTACTTCCTGTCGGGTGATGAGGCGGGAAAGCTGTCGAAGATCCTGTTCCGCCCCAACGGCGCGCTGAACCCGGAGGTGGTGGGAAAGCCTGCCCAAAGGCTTGCGGAACTGGCGGGCTTCACGGTCCCTTCCGGCGCGAAGATTCTGGTGGCCCGGGAGCGGGAAGCGGGTATCGGCTATCCCTATTCCATGGAAAAGCTGTGCCCGGTACTGGCCTTCTACGTCATGGACAATGAGGAGGAAATCCTCCGAAAATGTGTGGAGATTCTGGACTTTGAGGGGGCAGGCCATACCTTTGCCATCCACGCTGAGGATGAGGAAGTAGTGCGAACATTCGCTGCGAAAATTCCCGTTTCCCGGTTTCTGGTCAACACCCCCGCGGCACTGGGGGGCATTGGGGCCACTACAGGATTGTTCCCAGCGCTGACTCTGGGCTGCGGCGCGGTGGGGGGCAGCAGCTCCTCCAACAATATTTCGCCCCTTGACCTTATCAACATCCGCCGGGTGGCCTGGGGCACCGAGGAGCCGAAGGAAAAGGAAGTCCACAACCCGGAGCTGGTAGAGCTGCTGGCTCAGAAAATTTTGGAACGGCTGGAACACTGAGGGGGGATACCATGGAAAAGCAGTGGCAGGAACTGGCGGAAGCGGTGGTATCCCGTCTGTTTGTGGAGCTGGAAGCCTCCGGGCGGCACGTCCACGTCACGGCCCAGCAGGCCCAGACTCTGTTTGGACATCCTTTGACTCCGGAGCGGCCTCTGTCCCAGCCGGGGCAGTATCTGGCCAGGGAGCGGGTGCGGCTCGTCGGCCCCAAGGGAGAATTTCGCAATGTGGCGGTGCTTGGCCCGGAACGGAAAGAGGGACAGGTAGAAATTTCCCTCACCGATGGACGGACGCTGGGTATCGACCCGCCCATCCGCTTATCCGGAGACGTGGCGGGCAGTCCCGGCATCGTGCTGGAAGGGGAGCGGGGGAGCGTGACCCTGACGCAGGGGGTCATCGCCGCTCAGCGGCACGTCCACCTGACTCCGGCGGACGCGGCGAAATTTGGGGTCAAAAACGGGCAGACGGTTCGTTTGCAGACCTACACTGCCCGCCCCACGGTGTACGGTGACGTAGCGGTGCGGGTCAGCCCGGACTTTGCAAGCTTCGTCCACCTTGACTATGACGAGGCCAACGCCTGCGGCTTCCGCAAGGGGGATCTGGGGAGGCTGCTGCCATGATCAGGGCGCTGCTCATCGGGGCAGAGCCACCGCCGGAGCTGGGCTACGAGTATGTGACCCAGCCGCCCTATGAGGCGGTGGTGATTGGGTCGCTGAAACTGTCGGAATTGCTGCATTTCCGGGAGGAACGGGTGCTTTCTGCATTAGCGGAGGGGAAAAATGTCTATCTTTACACCCCGGGCCTGCCGGAAGCCCCAAAAAACCGGGCCTTGTCCGCAAGTCTGACGGCGGCTCAGCGGGAACTGAAAAATTGGGGCGTGCTGTTCACTGACGGCGGGCGGAAGAAGCTCATCACGGCGGAGGAAGCCCGAATTTTGCGCAGTACCGGGCGGCAGCCCGCCCCCGGCGCGGTACTGACGCCGCTGGCGAAGGAAATCATGGAGGGAACGAAATGAAGGTTGGAAAAGTAGTCGGCTCCATCTGGGCCACCCGGAAAGCAGCCTGTTTGCAGGGACAGACCTTTCTGGTGGTGGAATCCGACGGGCAGCAGGTGGTGGCGGCGGATCAGGTGGGGGCAGGAACGGGAGACCGGGTGCTGCTGGCAACGGGTACCGTGGCCTCCCGCTACTGCATGGATGCCCCGGTGGATGCCGCCGTGGTGGCTATCGTTGACGAAAAGTAGGGAAAATCATGTCGTTTCATGAGATTTTGATCGCTATCATGGCGGGCTTTGCCCTGCTTGGGGCCATTGACCGGATCTTCGGCAACCGCTGGGGGCTGGGTAAGGAATTTGAGGAGGGCATTCTCGCCATGGGATCTCTGGCCCTTGCCATGGTGGGAATCGTGTCCCTCGCCCCGGTGCTGGCGGCTCTCCTGAAGCCTGTGGTGGTGCCCATCTACGGCTTTCTGGGGGCAGACCCAGCCATGTTCGCCGGGACCTTGCTGGCCTGTGACATGGGCGGCGGTTCGCTGGCGGTGGAGATGACCAACGACTATCAAGCGGCTATGCTGGGGGGCGTGCTCACCGGCTCCATGCTGGGGGCTACCATCGTCTTCACCATTCCCGTAGCCATGGGCATCCTCCGGGAGGAAGACCGCCCGGTGATGGCGAAAGGCATCCTCTGCGGTATCGTCACCATCCCGCTGGGGGTACTGGCAGGCGGTTTGGTGGCCGGATTTCCGGTTGGGATGGTGCTGCGCAACCTCATTCCCATCGTCATCATCGCCGCCCTCATTGCGCTGGGCCTTTGGCGGGCAGAAGGGGCCATGGTGCGGGGGTTTGAAATTTTCGGAAAAGCCGTCGTCATCGTGGTGACCATCGGACTTGCCGCCGCCATTGTGGAAGCTCTGACAGGTTTTGCCATCATTCCCGGCATGGCCCCTATTTCCGAGGGCTTTGAAACCGTGGGCACCATCGCCATCGTGCTGGCGGGGGCCTTCCCGCTTGTGTTCGTGGTGACAAAGCTTCTGCGCAAGCCCCTGATGGCAGCGGGAAAGCTGCTGGGCATCAACGACGCGGCGGCAGCGGGACTGATCGCCAGCCTTGCCAATTCCATCGCCACCTTCGGCATGGTGAAGGACATGAACCAGCGGGGCAAGGTGGTGAATATCGCCTTCGCCGTGTCCGCCGCCTTTGTCTTCGGCGACCATCTGGGCTATACCGCCGGGTTTGCCCCAGAAATGATGGGAGCCATGATCGTTGGCAAGCTGGTGGGAGGAATCAGCGCTATCGCCGTTGCCATGTGGCTGACCCGAAACGAGGAAAAGGCTTGACAAAGTGCGCCCAGCTGGGCTATAATGTGGTCAATATGGTAAAAGCTGCGAAAAGAAGAGTATTCCGCCGGAAACGGACAGAGAGCCTTATATTTGCTGGAAATGGGCACGGGAAAAGCGGAAGAACATGGTCTTGGAGCTGGGTTTTCGATAGTTAGGGGACCCCGGGCCCGTCCCGTTACAGGCGGTTTGAGGCGTTCACACTTGTGGGCGCGAATCAAGGTGGTACCGCGTCAATTTTTGTCGCCCTTGTTTGGCAAGGGCGATTTTTCATTTTTAGGAGGAGATACTTATGTGCGACAAGTGCAGGGGTAATTACTACATTACCACCCCCATTTACTATCCGTCCGCCAAGCTGCATATCGGCCACGCCTACTGCACCGTAGCAACGGACACCATGGCCCGGTTCAAGCGGCTTCAGGGCTACAACGTCATGTTCCTCACCGGCACCGACGAGCACGGCCAGAAGATCGAGGACAAGGCCAAGGAGGCCGGCATCACCCCTCAGCAGTTCGTGGACAACATCGTCACCGGCGAGAAGGGCGTGCTGGATCTGTGGAAGCTGATGAACATTTCCTATGACCGCTTCATCCGCACCACCGACGACTACCACGTTGCCGCCATCCAGAAGATCTTCAAGAAGATGTACGACAACGGCGACATCTACAAGGGCACCTACAAGGGCAAGTACTGCAAGCCCTGCGAGTCCTTCTGGACCGAGAGCCAGCTGGTAGACGGCAAGTGCCCCGACTGCGGTGGCGAGGTGCAGGACGCGGAGGAGGAAGCCTACTTCTTCCGTCTTTCCAAGTATGCTGACCGGGTGCAGGATCTGCTGGAAAACACGGATTTTCTGGAACCCCGCAGCCGTGTCAGCGAGATGGTCAACAACTTCATCAAGCCGGGGCTGGAAGACCTGTGCGTCTCCCGCACCAGCTTCACCTGGGGCGTGCCTGTGGACTTTGACCCCGGTCATGTGGTCTATGTGTGGATCGATGCCCTGTTCAACTACATGACCGCGCTGGGCTTTGAGAACGACAAGTACGTTGACCTGGAAGCCTTCTGGCCCGCCGACGTTCACTTCATCGGCAAGGAGATCGTCCGCTTCCACTCCATCATCTGGCCCGCCATGCTCATGAGTCTGGATCTGCCCCTTCCCAAGAAGGTCTACGGCCATGGCTGGCTCCTGCTGGACGGCGGCAAGATGAGCAAATCCAAGGGAAATGTGGTGGATCCCTACATTCTGGCGGAGCGGTTCGGCGTGGATGCCCTGCGGTTCTTCCTGCTGCGCTCCTTCCCCTTCGGCTCCGACGGCAACTTCTCCAATGAGCTGCTGATCAACACCATCAACGTTGACCTCGCCAACGATCTGGGCAATCTGGTGTCCCGCACCGTGGCTATGGCCCAGAAGTATTTCGGCGAGAAGCTGCCCACCGAGCAGCTGGCGGACGAGGAAAAGGACGCGGAGCTGATCGACCAGGTGTCCGGCCTTCGTGACCAGTACGAGGCCGAGATGGAGAAGTTCGCTTTCCAGAACGGTCTGGCGGTTGTCTTCAAGGTCATTTCCCGTGCCAACAAGTATATCGACGAGAACGCCCCCTGGGTGCTGGCAAAGACCGAGGAAGGAAAGCCCCGTCTGGCCCGTGTCCTCTATAATCTGCTGGAAACCATCCGCGTCTGCGGGGGCCTGCTCCAGCCCTTCATGCCCGATACCTCCGCGGAGATCGCCCGCCGTCTGGGCGGCGCCCGGATGGATTGGGGCAGCCTGAATACCTTTGGTGTCCTGCCCGCTGATGTGGCGACTGTGTCTGGTTCTGCCCTGTTCCCCAGAATTGACATGGAGAAGGAGCTGGCGGCACTGGAAGAGCTGAATAAGCCCGCCAAGCCCGCTATCGAGATCGAGCCTTACGCCGAGGAAAAGGTGGACTTTGACACTTTCTGCCGCAGTGATTTCCGGGCCGTGAAGGTCAAGGCCTGCCAGAATGTGAAAAAATCTGACAAGCTGCTGCAATTTACACTGGACGACGGCACCGGTACTGACCGTCAGATCCTCTCCGGCATTGCCAAGTTCTATAAGCCCGAGGAGCTGGTAGGCAAGACCCTGGTTGCCATCACCAACCTGCCGCCCCGGAAGATGATGGGCCGGGAGAGTAACGGTATGCTCCTGTCCGCCGTCCACACCGAGAAGGGCGAGGAAAAGCTGAACCTTATTATGCTGGACGATGCCATCCCCGCTGGCGCAAAGCTGTGCTGATAAAATAACGATAAATCGTGTCATTGCGAGCCAGGGTGTATTTTGTAAAGGAAGCTTTTACCCCTTCACAAAATACACGTGACTGCGGCTCATTTGTGGTGATTTGAATTGCGGTTTTGTGGGAAAGGAGAGCATTCCGCATATACTGCAATTCTAAAACTCTAAATTGAGGAGGACCACAATATGATAAAGCCGCCGCATTGTTTCTACAACATGGATATCAATTCTGTAGAAATTACTTTTTCCGATGGCTCTGTCCTCACGATTGATTGTGAGGAAGTGGAAAACTTCTATGATGTCACGAACGGACAGATGGCCGATCTTGATTGGCTGCTTTACAATGCGCCGGTGGAATACGCCAGTCTGGTGCTGTCCGGGGAGATG
>JAUNSH010000032.1 GCA_030539285.1 Eubacteriales bacterium | reverse complement strand
GTGTTAGGCACGCCGCCAGCGTTCGTCCTGAGCCAGGATCAAACTCTCAAAAAATTGTATCTTAAAGCCGTAGCTTTAAAATCGATCTTTTGAATAATTTGCTTCTAGCAATTATTACTCAAGAATTTTCGTTGGCTGTTTTTTCGCTTACGCTTAAACAATCCATTTATTGTCCAAGGTGTTAAAAATCGTCTTTACGTTATTCAATTTACAAGGTACAGACGCGTTCAAGCTTTCCATTTTTGTTCGCTGTGAACTTTTTTAGTTTACCACATTTTCTTTAACTTGTCAAGAACTTTTTTCGATTCTTTTCGAAGTTTTTCGAGTTGCGGTGTCGCGCTCCAAGCTTTCGCTTTTCATCACGCAACTTTTTTATTATACCTCATCAAGCCTCATTTGTCAAGAACTTTTTTCAAATTCTTTCAGATTTCTCTTGATTTCGGCATTTTTTAGCTGCCCTCGCGGACAGCTTCGATATAATACCATCTTGTCTTCCATTTGTCAAGCATTTTTTCACAAAAATTGGCATTTATTTTTGTGTACATTTACAGTGCACACCTGCGTTTCTATTGCGGACATTCTCTAGAACCGGCTGGACAGATGGTCACTGATCTCTGTCAGGGCATCCCCTGCGTCAATGCTGCTCTCCTCCTTCAGCGCCAAGTCCCCAAGGCTCAGCATCCCGCACAGTTTCCCATTCTCCGTCACCGGCAGTCTTCTGATCTGCCTGCTGCCCATCAGTCCTGCCGCCAGTCCCAATTCCATATCCGGCGGCGCAGACACTACCCCTGTCGTCATGATCGCCCTGACCGGTGTAGTAGACGGCGAGCGTCCCGCCGCAAGACAGCGGGTCACGATATCCCGGTCTGTCACCAGGCCGCACATCCGCCCGTCATTGCCGCACACCGGCAAGGCCCCAATATTCCCCCGTTCCAGCATCCGGGCCGCTACGGCCACGGTCTCCTCCGGGTGAATGCGGATCACAGGCGTTGACATAATATCCCGAATCTTCATAAAAATCCCTCCTGCCCGGAGTATCGCCCGAACAGGAGGGATTTATACATATTATATTTACTTGACCAGCAGCTCCGCGATCTGGATGGCGTTGGTAGCCGCACCCTTGCGCACCTGGTCGCCGCAGCACCACAGGCACAGGCCGTTGTCATCGGTCAGGTCGGGGCGGATACGGCCCACGAAGACGATGTCCTGATCGGAGGTGTCCAGAGGCATGGGGTACTGCTTGTTGGCCAGGTCATCCACCAGCTTGACGCCGGGGGCGCGCCGCAGGACCTCCCGGGCCTCGGCCACAGTGATCTTGTTGTCAAAGTGCAGAGACACGGAGATGGAGTGGCTGCGGACCACAGGGACCCGGACGCAGGTGCAGCTGACCTTCAGCTCAGGCAGGTGCATGATCTTCCGGCCCTCATTCTGCATTTTCATTTCCTCGCTGGTGTAGCCTTCGAACTGCTCCCCGCCGATCTGGGGGATCAGGTTGTAGGCGATCTGGTGGGAGAATACCTTCGGCTCGTAGGTCTTTCCCTCCCGCAGGGCCTCCACCTCGTTCTGCAGCTCGATGGGGCCGCCGGCACCGGCGCCGGAGACCGCCTGATAGGTGGAAGCGGTCATGGCCTTGATGGGGGACAGCTGGTTCAGAGCGTTGACGGCAGTAACGGTGATAATGGTGGAGCAGTTGGGGTTGGCGATGATGCCCTTATGCCAGCTGACATCCTCGGGGTTGATCTCGGGCACGATCAGGGGCACATTGGGGTCCAGACGGAAAGCGGAAGAATTGTCCACAAAGGTGGCACCGGCCTTGACAATGGCAGGAGCAAATTTCTGGGCAATATCATTTTCCGCGGCACCCAGAACGATGTCCACGCCCTGGAAAGCCTCGTCGCAGGCTTCCTGAATGGTCACGTCCTCGCCCTTAAACTTCACGGTCTTGCCGGCGGAGCGGGCGGAGGCCAGAGGGATCAGCTTGCCCACAGGGAAGTTCCGCTCGGCCAGAATTTTCATCATTTCCTGTCCCACAGCGCCGGTAGCGCCCAGAACAGCGACGGTATAAAGTTTCATGTTCATTACCTCCAAGCATTTGTCATCCTGAGTGAGCGAAGCGAATCGAAGGATCTTTCCGTCTTCAGTAAGGTAAGGTGCGTAGATCCCTCGGCTTCGCTCGGGATGACATTCAAAATGAAATTCGTTTCTTATTTCGTCACGAAGCTGTTGTACAGCACGCGGATGGCTTCCTTGAAGTCCTTATTGTCCACGCCGAAGATGATGTTCAGTTCGTCGGGGCCCTGGTTGATCATACGGATGTTGATGCCGCTTTCGCCCAGCGCCGCGAAGATCTTGCCGGAAATGCCGGGACGGAAAGCCATCTTCCGGCCAACGGCGGCGACCACGGCGATCTGATGGTGCACATCCAGGGTATCCGGCTCGGCCTCCCGCTTGATCTCCGCCATGATGGTGTACAGGTCCTTCTCAATGGCGCTGGTGGGCAGCACCACGGAAACGTTGTCAATGCCGTTGGGCACGTAGTCCACAGAAATGTTGTGGCGCTCCAGAACGGTGAGCACCTTGCGCAGCACGCCGACCTGATTGCTCATGCCCCGCTTGCTCAGGGAGATGATGGAGAAGTCCTTCTTGCCGGTGATGCCGGTGATAAACCGGTCCGGGTCATGGTCGCCGGTGAATTTGTCCTGGATCATGGTGCCGGGGGCAGAGGGTTCGTTGGTGTTGCGGATGTTCACGGGGATATTTTTCTCCCGGACGGGGAAGATGGAGTCCTCGTGGAGCACCTGGGCGCCGGAGTAGCTCAGCTCCCGCAGCTCGTCATAGGTCACCTCGGGGATGGCCTGGGGATCGTCCACGATCCGGGGGTCCGCCATGAGGATACCAGACACATCGGTCCAGTTCTCGTACACATCGGCGTCCAGCGCCGCCGCCGCCAGAGCGCCGGTAATGTCGCTGCCGCCCCGGGAGAAGGTGTGGATGGTGCCGTCGGGCATCGCGCCGTAGAAGCCGGGGATCACCGCGCCGTAGCCCAGGATCACCTGGCTTTGCAGGGCCTGGTAGGATTGTTCCTCGTTGACGGTGCCGTCCATATTGAACTTCACCCAGTCCGCGGCATCCACAAACTGGAAGCCCAGATAGGCCGCCATCAGCTTGGCGGAGAAATACTCGCCCCGGCTGACCAGCTCCTCCTGAGAGATCTCCTTGGCGTCGATGCGGTGCTTGAGCAGCTCCAGGTCCACCTCGATGGGCAGGTCCAGGCCCAGATCATCCCGGATGTCGATGTAACGGCTGGCGATGGCATCAAAGATGGTGGAGCAGTCCACGCCGTACTGGATATGGGCGTAGCACAGGTACAGCAGGTCCGTCAGCTTGTGGTCGCCGCTGAACCGCTTGCCGGCAGCGGAAACCACCACCACCTTGCGCTCCGGATCTGCCATCAGGATGTCCCGCACCTTGCGGTACTGGCCGGCGTCCGCCATGGAGCTTCCGCCGAATTTTACTACTTTCATTGGTCTTTCCTCTCTTTTTTACGGAAGATAGGCTCCCCTCAAGGGGAGCTGCCGAGCAGCGCGAGACTGAGGGGTGCACCCCTCAGTCACGGCTTTCGCCGTGCCAGCCCCCCTGAAAGGGGAGCCTTTTCAGCCGCGAATTATTCCTTGATCGCCGCGATAAAGGCTTCGGGGTTCTCCTTCAGCCAGGCGTGCATTTCGCTGACAGCCACAGGCGCGGTCACAACGCCTTCGCCCCAGCTTTCCTCCACAGCGCCGTTCCAGCTGCCCCGGACATAGTAGCGCAGCTTGCCGGAATTGTCCGCGGACACGCTCCCGCCGTAAGGAGCATAGAAGCCCTTTCCACTGAGAACGTCCACCAGATCCTCCACCACATTGTATGCGGTGGGATACCGGCCCGCACCCTGACCATAGAAGCTCATGCGCTCAGAGGTCTCGCCCAGGAAGGTGATGAGGTTATAGTTCATGGGCACGGCCGCTTCCAGCTCCCCCGCCTTCACCAGCGTGGGCTGGACGTAGACGCTGTAGCTGTCGCCCACCCGCTTGCCGGTGGAGATCAGCTTGCACACAAAGCCATGCTCCTTAAACGCATCCACATCGGCGGCGGTGATGCTGCGGATGCCCGCCACGGGGACGCTCTGCTTGTCCACGGTGACGCCAAAGGCGATGTTGGAGGACAGGATCACCTTGTGCCAGGTATCGATGCCGTCCACATCGGTGGAGGGGTTGGCCTCGGCGTAGCCCAGGGACTGGGCCTGCTTCAGGGCCTCGTCATAGCTTAGGCCCGTGCGGGTCATGTTGTCGAGAATATAGTTGCAGGTGCCGTTCATGATGCCGCCGACTTCCAGCAGCTTCTGCACCCGGCGGGCACGCTCCAGCTCGCTGAGCCAGCCGATGCCGCCGCCAACAGCGGCGGTGCATCGGAAGGAGATACCCTTTTCCTTCACCAGGGGCAGCAGCTCGTCATAGAAGGTGCACACCAGTGCCTTGTTGGAGGTCACCACGTTCTTGCCCGCCTCCATGGCGGCCCGGACGAACTCGTAGGCCGGGTGCAGGCCGCCCATGGCCTCCACCACGGTGTCGATGGAGTCGTCCTCCACGATGGCGCGGATGTCCTTCACTGCCGCGGCGTCGGGCAGGTTGATGTCTTCCAGGCACAGAACCTTGACAACCTGCATATCGTCCCGGTTTTCCGTGATCTCATAAACGCCCCGGCCGACCACGCCGAAGCCAAGCAAACCGATTTTCATAAAAGAATCCTCCCTTTTTCCGGGGAATCCGGCACAATGCGCAAAAGCGCTGTGTTCATGCCGAAAACACTTGCTTTTTGACGAAAAACAGTATATCATATCCCTGTGAAAATTGCAACTGCATCAAAAAGCCAAGGATTATGTTGGATTTTCCCGGTTTTTGTGCAATACGCAACAAACAATTGGGCGTTTCGCCAATACCTGGCTCCCCTTTTAGGGGAGCTGTCAGCGGAAGCTGACTGAGGGGTGCCAGCTGCTTGGATCACCCCTTCGTCACGGCTGACGCCGTGCCACCTCCCCTGAAAGGGGAGGCATATTTGAGTAGGAGGTTACTATGTTCTACAATTCCACCCGGGGCCAAAGCCCCAGCGTTGACAGCGCCGAAGCCGTTTTGGAAGGTCTGGCCCCCGACGGCGGCCTGTATATGCCTGAAACCCTGCCCGAATTCGACTGGAAGGACTGTTTAAAAGGCTCTTCCATGGATATGTCCACCAAAATTCTGTCCGCCCTGCTGCCGGATATTCCGGGTATGCCGGAGCTTGTGAAGCGGGCCTACACCGGCAAATTTGAGACGGACGATCTGACCCCCACCGTGCCCGTGGGCGATTTCGGCGTTCTGGAACTGTTCCGGGGCCCCACTTCCGCATTCAAGGATGTTGCCCTTTCCATGCTTCCCCAGCTGCTCACCGCCGCGAAGACCGTCAAGGGCATGGACAAAGATATCCTGATCCTCACCGCCACCTCCGGTGACACCGGCAAGGCAGCTCTGGAGGGCTTCCACGATGTAGAGGGCGTGCGTATCTGTGTCTTCTATCCCGACGGGGGCGTGTCTCAGGTCCAGCGTGCCCAGATGGTAACGCAGGAAGGAAATAACGTGGCCGTCTGCGCCGTCCGGGGCAATTTTGACGATGCCCAGACCGGGGTCAAGAATATTTTCGCCGCCTGTCAGGGAAAGGAACTGCCCTTCGCCCTGTCCTCCGCCAACTCCATCAACATCGGCCGTCTGGCCCCCCAGATCATGTACTACTTCCGTGCCTACCGGGATCTGCTGGACGTGGGAAAGATCCAGCTGGGCGACGAGGTCAACTTCTCCGTTCCCACCGGCAACTTCGGCGACATTCTGGCGGGTTATCTGGCAAAACAGCTGGGCCTGCCTGTTGGCACTCTGATCTGCGCTTCCAATGCCAACAATGTCCTCACCGACTTTATCCGCACCGGTACCTATGACCGCCGCCGGCCTCTGCTGAAGACCACCTCCCCCTCCATGGACATTCTGGTGTCCTCCAATTTGGAGCGCCTGCTGTATCTGCTCAGCGGGGACACCGGGCTGGTGGCGGATCTCATGAAAAAGCTGAGCACCGAGGGCAGCTACACGGTGCCCGCCGACCTGCTCAGCAAAATCCAGAGCGAATTCTGGGCCGCTTACTGTGACGATGCCCGGGCCGCCGAGGTCATGGGCAGGGTTTACAAGGAAAAAGGCTACCTGTGCGATCCCCACACCGCCTCCGGCTGGGCTGCGGCGGAGGATTATGTTAACCAGACCAGCGACAGCCGCCCCATGGTGGTGCTGTCCACCGCCTCCCCCTACAAGTTCCCCGTGGCCGTCCTCACCGCCATCGGCGGCGACACCTCCGGCAGCGAATTTGACCAGATGGCCCGGCTCAGCGACCTCACCGGCGTACCCGTGCCCAAGAATCTGGCCTCCTTGCAGGGTAAGCAGGAGAAGCATTCCGGCGTCATCGATAAGGACAAGATGCTCTCTTACGTGCTGGCGCTGTAAAAAATCAACCGTAGGGGCGGGTCACTGACCCGCCCGTCCGCGACAGCGGCTAACGCCGAAGGGAGGGTCGGTGACCCTCCCCTACAATATATGGAGAGAACAACATGAAACGAGTAACCATCCGTGTCCCCGCCACCACCGCCAACCTTGGCCCCGGCTTTGACGCCTTCGGCTGCGCCCTGAGCCTGTACACCGACGTGACCTTCGAGGAGACTGACTGCGGCCTTGAGATCACCGGCTGTGACGAAGCCTTCACCGGTCCTGACAATCTGGCCTACACCTCTTACTGCGCCGTGCTGAACACCATGAGTGAAGAAGTGCGGGGCGTGAAGATCCACATCGACGCCCACATCCCCATCTGCCGGGGTCTCGGCTCCTCCGCCGCCCTGCTGGTGGCCGGGGCCATGGGAGCCAACGTGCTCCGGGGCAACAAGCTGTCCACCCAGGGTCTTCTGAACATCACCAACGCCATGGAGGGCCACCCGGACAACCTGGCCCCGGCCTTTTACGGCGGCCTGACGGCATCCATGGTAGACGGGGGCCTGCCGGTCTGCGTCAGCTTCCCTCTGCACCCGGGCTGGGAATTCCTGGCTCTGATCCCCGAATTCAACCTGCCCACCACTTTGGCCCGAAGCGTACTCCCCGAACAGGTGAACCGGGCCGACGCCATCTACAATATCTCCCACGGCGCGCTGGTGCTGAAAGCGCTGGAATTGGGGGATGAAAAGCTGCTGCGCAACGCCATGCAGGACCGGCTCCACCAGCGCTACCGCAAAAAGCTGATCCCCGATTACGAAAAGATCGAGGCCCTGGTGCGTACCACCGGCGCGGCCTTCTGCCTGTCCGGCGCGGGTCCCACCCTGCTGTGCATCACCCGGAACCCCGGCTTGCAGGAGAGGCTGGAAACCAAGCTGAACGCCATCACGGAACACAGCTGGCAGATGCTCCCGCTGCACGTGGAATTTCAGGGTGCCCACGTCATTTCCGAGGAATAACAGTAGTCTTTCCCCGCAAAAATGCAAAAGGCCGCCCCGGCAAATGCCGGGGCGGCCCTTTCTGTCAATTGGTATAGTTGTCGAAATAGCCCTGAATGTGGATGATGGGGGTTCCCTTGTCGCCGGAGCCGGAGGTCAGGTCGCACAGGGAGCCGATCAGATCCGTCAGGCGGCGGGGGGTGGTGCCCTGAGAGGCCATGGAGCCTGCCAGATCGCCCTTCTCCCGGATGCGCTGGGAGATGGCGTCCTTCAGTTCCTGTCCCTTCAGGTCGGCGAAATCGTTGTCCGCCAGGTACTTGAGCTTCAGCTCATTGGGGGTGCCCACCAGACCGGAGGTAAAGGCGGGAGACACCACCGGGTCCGCCAGCTCCCAGATCTTGCCCACGGGGTCCTTGAAAGCGCCGTCGCCGTAGACCATGACCTCCACGGTCCTGCCGGTTTTTTCCTTGAACCGGGCCTGAATGTCCTCCACCAGCCCCTGGCAGTCCCGGGGGAACAGCTTGACGGTTTCCTCTGTGGACTTGTTGGAGCCCAGCAGGCCGTAGCGCTCATTGCAGCCGCTGCCGTCCACAGGGCCGTTCAGAATGTCGTCCAAACCACAGACCTTCTCGGCGCCGGCATCCCGCAGCAGCCGCTTGGTGCGCTCTCTTGTGTGGATATCGCAGGCCAGCACATTTTTGGTGTAGTTCAGAATGACCCGGGGATCGTTGGCGAAGATGACCTCCACCTCCGCGCCCTCCTCTTTGATCAGGCCGGAATAGTAATCCACATAGTCAACCAAAGTGAAGGGATGCCGGTTCTCGCCGAACAGGGTGCGGTAGCGCTCCAGGGTCAGCACGTCGCTGAAGGGGTTGATGCCGGCCTGATCCAGCTTGTCAAGGCCCACCAGCTCGTTGCCCACCTCATCGGAGGGGTAGCTGAGCATCAGCACGATCTTCCGGGCGCCCCGGGCGATGCCCCGCAGGCAGATGGCGAACCGGTTCCGGGACAGTATGGGGAAAATAACACCAATGGTCTCCCCGCCCAGCTTGGCCCGGACATCGGACGCGATGGCATCGACAGATGCGTAGTTACCCTGAGCACGGGCCACCACGGACTCGGTGACGGCGACCACGTCCCGGTCCCGCAGCTCATAGCCTTCACTCTCGGCGGCTTCCAGAACACTGTCCACGACAATTTTCGCCAGATCGTCGCCCTCCCGGATAATGGGACCACGAATGCCTCTGGATACGGTTCCGACTTTTCTTTCCATAGAAAATACCTCATTTCTCCGATCGGGGCTGCCGGCCCAGTCGGAAAGAATATTGATTACCACCTGATTATACAGTATTTCCCCCACTTTTTCAACGACCTTTTGCAAAAATGCCGCCGGAAGGCGTGACGGCAGCGCTCAGGCTCTGTACCGGTGTCAGAGAAATTTGCACGCTTGCAGAAAAATGTGCCATCGCGAACCGGTTCGCGATGGCACGTTGGATCCCTTATACTAAAACCTGATTGAAAGCTTTAAAAGATTTCCGAGGATGAATTGTGTCAAAAAAGGCAGATGACGCAGATGGGCTGACGCCCATCAAGGAAGATAACGCGTCCTGACGCAATTCAGACCGGAAAGATTTAAAGTTTTTAATCAGGTTTTAGTATTATTTCATAAACTTATCGATGGCCTGACACAGGTCGTCAATGGCTTCCATATCGCCCGCCGCCACCGCGTCCACCATACAATGCCGCATATGGTCCTTCAGGATCACCTTTCCGGTGTTGTCCAGTGCGGAGCGGACGGCGGCCAGCTGGATGAGCACCTCGGAGCAGTCGTGACCCTCCTCCACCATTCGCTTGACCTTCTCCAGATGCCCGATGGCCCGGGACAGGCGGTTGATGACGGCCTTCTGGTTCTCATGGACGTGACCGTGGGAGTGGGCGATGCCGTGGGCATGGAGGTAGGCGTGGTCGTGTTCCTGCTCGTGGCCATGGTCATGATAGTGCTCGTGTTCATGAATTTCAGACATACCTGTCCTCCTCTTTATCATAGTAAAGTGTATTATACTACGGCAGGCAATTCTCCGCAAGCCCCCAAGGGGGATATTTTGACGAAAATAAATGTTTTGACATGGGGTCCAATTGGTACTATAATATAGAAAAATTAAAAGGAGGACTTTCCTATGCATGTCGATCACGACCACACCGGCGTCCCTCATGAGCACCATGAGCATCCCCATGAGCACGCCCATACCCACGAGCACACCCACGACGGTGTGACCCATACTCACGAGCACGTCCATGAGCACACCCATGACCATGAGCATCCCCACACCCACGACCACATCCACGCCGACGGCACAGAGCACAACCACAGCCACGGCTGCGCTGGAGAGTGCGGCAGCTGCCAGACCCAGTGCGAGCACACCCCCAGGGAAGAGCTGATGGCCCTGATGAAGTATATGGTGGGCCACAACGCCGCCCACGCCAAGGAGCTGGCCGACCTGGCCGCCAAGCTGGATCAGACGGGCGATCACACTGCCTACGAGCAGGTCATGGCCGCTGTGTCCGACTTCGAGAAGGGCAATATGCGTCTGAGCGTGGTGCTCACCAGCATGGAGCACGAATAAAGGAGAATTTCTATGTGCCTTTCTACCGTGTATAAGAACAAGTTGACCCCCGAAGCGGTGATGATGAAGAACGTCATGCGCATCGAGTGCAGGGACGGCGTGGTCATCCTCACCGACCTGATGGAGCGCCAGATGGCCGTGGAGGGGACCCTGGAAATGGCGAACCTGGTGGACGGCGTAGCAGTCGTCAAGGAAGCGGCGGTGTAAAAGACGAACCGTAGGGGCGGGTCACTGACCCGCCCGTCCGCGAAGCGGCTGTTCAAGTGGGCGGCTTCGCCGAAGGGAGGGTCAATGACCCTCCCCTACGAAGAATACGCCTGTTCAAAATTTATTTGCAAATCATTCGCATTTACTTCTTGACAACGACCGCACCCCGTGGTATACTTTGCTCGTAAATAAGAATCACTCGCAAATAGGATAGGGGGTGTCCATGGAAGCTGCGAAGCAGTTCAGAAAGCGCAACGCCATCCTCGCCTGCCTGCAAGGGGCCACCACCCACCCGTCGGCGGAAATGGTGTACGAAATGCTGCAGAAGGAGCATCCGGACATCTCTCTTGCAACGGTGTACCGCAATCTGGCCCGGTTCAAAAGCCAGGGGCTGGTGACCAGCGTTGCCACCGTCCGGGGCGTTGAGCGATTCGACGCAATGACCCATCCCCACGTGCACTTCATCTGCACCGGCTGCGACATGATCGTGGACCTTCCGCAGATGGAGATCCCCGAAAGCCTGAGCGCGGAAGCGGAGGATCTCTCCGGCTGCCGTGTCCAGAACTGCCGCCTCACCTTTACCGGCCTGTGCGGCAGCTGCGCAAACAAGTCAGAAAACCCCGAAAAATTTTAAATTATGGAGGAAAACAATATGAAGAAGTTTGTCTGTCCCGTCTGCGGTTACGTCTACGAAGGCGAGTCCATCCCCGAAGGTTTCAAGTGCCCCGTCTGCAAGGTCGACGGCTCCAAGTTCAAGGTCATGGAAGAGGGCAAGCTGGCCGCTGAGCACGAGTACGGCATCTACGCCAAGACCGTGAAGAACAACCCCGACATCTCCGAGGAGGACAAGAAGTTCATCTTCGAGCAGCTGATGGCCAACTTCAACGGCGAGTGCAGCGAGGTCGGTATGTACCTGTGCATGGCCCGCATCGCCCACCGCGAGGGCTACCCCGAGATCGGCCTGTACTGGGAGAAGGCCGCCTACGAAGAGGCCGAGCACGCAGCCAAGTTCGCTGAGCTGCTGGGCGAGGATCTGGAGCCCAACATGAAGGCCACCACCAAGGACAACCTGGCTTGGCGTGTTGACTGCGAGTTCGGCGCTACCGCCGGCAAGTTCGACCTGGCCAAGTGCGCCAAGAAGAACGGTCTGGATGCCATCCACGACACCGTCCACGAGATGGCCCGCGATGAGGCCCGTCACGGCAAGGCTCTGAAGGGCCTGCTGGAGCGCTACTTCAAGTAAGGTCGGCAGTGCCGACAGCCAATGCGTGCACGACTGGTCTATGGTCGTTACGCCATTGGGGACTGCTCGGTATCGAAACGTTTTTCCGTAGGGGCGGGTCATTGACCCGCCCGTCTGCGAAGCAGGATTACATAATTTTCAGAAAAGGAGTCAATTGCTATGAAGTACGTTTGCAATATGTGCGGCTGGGTCTACGATGAGGACGAGGCTGGCGTGAAGTGGGAAGATCTGCCCGAGGATTTCGCCTGTGAGCTGTGCGGCGTGGGCAAGGACGATTTCAGCCCCGAGGAGTAAGCTATGAAAATTCGTATCAATAAGGATGTTGTGGAGTTCACTCCCGAGCACGCTGCTGAAGCTGCTGAACTGGAAGCTCTGTGGGTGAAGATGGGCAACTGCGTCGGCGGGAACAAGACCCTGTCCCCCATCGGCGTGTATGTTCCCACTGAGAACAAGACCGCCGTATTCCATATCGACGGCCTGTCCGAGCAGGAAGCCAAGGAAGTGCCCGTGATCCGGGCCCCCTATGACACCGACGTTTACTGCGTCACCTGCAACAAGACCCAGCACGTCAAGGCTGGCGAGCCCATCCCCTTCTGCTGCGGCAGACTGATGGAGATCCTGGACTGAGCGAATACAAAAAAAGGAAGCGGTTTTCCGCTTCCTTTTTGCGTTATTGGGCGGTATGCGAAGGCCGGTTTTGCGCTACGGAAACGGGCGTTCCGGGTCTGCCATATTGGTGACGATCCACAGCAGAATGCTGTCGGATGCCAGCGCGCTCTGCCAGAAAAGGCTGCGCCGCGCATCCACACGTTCGTCTTTCTCTCCCATCCGCTGTCACCCCGTCTCTTTATCGCGCGTCCATCAGCCCGCGGATCTCAGCTTCGCTGGGCATGACCCGCAGGGCGCCCTTTTTCGTGGTGATAATCGCGGCGGCCGCGTTGGCGAAGGTCAGCATCTCCGTCAGCTCCGCCTGGGTGTAGGCCCGCAGGCCCCACATGAGCACGTGGTGCAGGATCCCGCCGAAGAAAGTGTCGCCCGCCCCGGTGGTCTCGATGGCGTTTACACAGGTAAAGGCGGGCACTTCCGCCGCGGTTTCCCCGGAATAGGCCCGGCTGCCGTCTTTTCCCATGGACAGGAGGATGAGCCGGATCGCCGGGAACCGCTCCTGGATCCAGCGGATGCCAGCATCAAAATCCTCCAGCCCGGTGAGCCACTGAATCTCATTGTCGGAGATCTTCAGAATATCGCAGTGGGCAAGGCCGTAGAGCACCTGTTCCCTCGCGTCCTCCAGGGTGCGCCACAGGGGCGGACGGAGATTGGGGTCAAAGGAGCGCAGGACACCCGCCTGCTCCGCTTGCGAAATGGCCCCATAGGTGGCGCCGCGGACAGGCTCGTCGGTCATGGACAGCGTGCCGAAGTGGAAGATCTTCGCCTTTCGGACCAGCTCCATATCCACTTCCTCCGCTCTCAGACGCATATCCGCGCCGGGGTTGCGGTAGAAGCTGAAATCCCGGTCCCCGCCGGGCAGGGTGTGAACTACCGCCAGCGTGGTGTGAACATCGCTGTCCCAGCACAGTCCTTCCGCGGAAATGCCGGTCTCCGCCAAAGCATCCCGCAGCTGATTGCCGAAGCCGTCCCTGCCCACCTTGCCGATGAAGGCAGTCTTGTGGCCCAGCCTGGTCAGCAGCGCCAGCACATTGCAGGGCGCGCCGCCGGGATTGGCTTCCAGCATAGGGTTTCCCTGACCGCTGGACCCATTCTGGGTCAGGTCGATCAGCAGTTCCCCCAAAGCAACAACATCAAATTTTTCCATAGAAACACCTCTCTCATGCCCGCTTGAGCCAGCGGAATCCCTGGGCGGGGATAGTGATTGCGGTAATGTCCACCGTTTCGCCGGTGACCAGATCCTGATAGCTGCCTGTGCTGTGCAGAGCCTTGGCAGTCTTGTCTATATCGCCAAAATTGAACAGCCCCACCAGCATTTCCCCTTTCAGGCACCGGGCGATGCCAAGGATCGCCTGATCCCCGGTATCCAGCGTGACAGCGGAAGCGTCACAGGAGAAAGCGTCTTCCTCCGCCCGGATGGTTTCCAGCCGGGACAGGGCGGAGAAAATGCGGTGCTCGCAGGTGCCGGGGACCTCTGCCCGGGCGGCGGCTTCCCAGTCCATTTTGCCCCGGTGCAGGTACCGGGAATCGGAGGCCTTGTTCTTATCGGCATGGTAGCTGTCATCGTTGCACTGGCCGATCTCGTCGCCGGAATAGAGCACCGGGATGCCGGACTGCATGAACATATAGGCGTGGAGCATGACGATGGCGTTGATTGCCCTGTCGATTTCCTCCGGCTTTCCCGATTCCAGAGCCGCCTGCAATCCGCACAGGGATGCGGTGGTGCCGCAGAGCCGTGCGTCGCCGGTGATTAAGTCCTCGTTGTACAGCTCCCCCCGGCTGGTGCTTAAGCCCCGCAGGCCACGGAAAAAGTCGTTGAGGTAAGCCTTGTGGGGCCGCTCCTCCATGCCGAACCGCCGCAGGGACGCATAGTCAAGGCCCCAGCCGATATCGTCATGGCAGCGCAGATAGTTGAGGAACACATACTGGCTGGGAAGGGCAAATACCTTGTCCAGCTGCTCCCGCAGGAGGGTCGTGTCCTTGGTAGCCACGGTGTGCCAGGTGGTGGCCATGGTGGTGACATTGTAGAGCATATGGCACTCGGGCTTCTCCACCGTGCCGAAATAGGGCACCACCTTGGACGGCTCCATGACCACCTCGCCCAGCAGCAGCACGCTGGGGCAGACGATCTCGCCGATCATCCGCATCATCCGCACGATGGTGTGGACCTGCTTGAGATTCCGACAGGAGGTGCCCAGCTCTTTCCAGATGTATGGTACCGCATCCAGGCGGATAATGTCGATGCCCCGGTTGGCAAGGTAGAGGAAATTTGCCATCATTTCATTGAATACCCGGGGGTTGCGGTAGTTTAAGTCCCACTGGTAGGGATAGAAGGTGGTCATCACATAGTGTCCGCACTCGGGAAGCCATGTAAAGTTGCCGGGGGCGCTGGTTGGGAATACCTGGGGCACGGTCTGCTCGTAGCGGTCGGGGATCTCCCGGTTGTTAAAAAAGAAATATCGGCTCATGTACTCGCCGTCACCCTGCCGTGCCCGTTTGGCCCACTCGTGATCCTCGCTGGTGTGGTTCATGACGAAATCCATGCACACCTGAATGCCCTTTTTGTGGCAGGCATTGGTCAGTCCTTCCAGATCCTCCATGGTGCCCAGGTTGCTCTGCACCTTGCGGAAGTCCTTCACGGCGTAGCCGCCGTCGCTGCGCTCGGGCACCGTGTCCAGAAAGGGCATCAGGTGGATATAGTTGACGTTGCTCTTCTGGAGATAGTCCAGTTTTTCCCTGACGCCGTTGATGGTGCCGCCAAAATTGTCGATGTAGAGCATCATGCCCACCAGGTCGTTGCGGCGGTACCAGTTGGGGTCCGCCTCTTTTCTGCGGTCGATGACCTTCAGGCTGGCACTGCGTTCCTCGTAAAACTTACGCAGATATCCGATCAGTTCAAAGAACATGGAACCGTTGTTGTAAAGTTCCATGTACAGCCACCGCAGCTCGTCATGGTGCTTTTTCAGCCGCAGTTCAAATTCCTCAGTTTCTCTCTTGCTCATGGGTTTTTCCTCCTGTTATCTCAGGTAGACGCGGGCCTCGTAGGGCCGCAGCTTTCCGGGAACGGATTCCCCGGAATAGTTGCACGCAATAGCCTTTTCCGCGGTTTCCAGCGGATTTTCAATCTGCTTTCCGTGAAAATTGCAGACAATGAGCAGCTGCGCTCTGTCCGTTGTTCTGGTATAGGCAAAAATATCCTCGTGGTCCGCAAGCAGCAGCCGGAAGGTACCGTCCCGGAAAACCGGGTTGGTCTTTCTCAGCCGGATCAGCGTTTGGTAGAAGGTAAATATGGAATCGGGGTCGCCCACCTGCTGTTCGGCATTGATCTGCGGGTAGTTGGGATTGACCTTCAGCCAGGGCGTTCCTGTGGTAAAACCACCGTTTTTTTCGCCGCTCCACTGCATGGGGGTGCGGGCGTTGTCCCGGCTTTTTGCGTGGATGGAGCGGAGAATGTCCTCCTCAGAATGGCCCAGGGCCTTTCGCTGGCGGTGCATCCCCAGGGTCTCGATGTCCCGGTAATCTTCCAGCGGGTAGCGCGCGTTGGTCATGCCCAACTCCTGTCCCTGATAGATGTAGGGCGTCCCCTGCAGGCCAAACAGAAGCATGGCCAGCATTTTGGCGGATTCCACCCGGTACCGCCCGTCGTCACCCCACCGGGAGACGATCCGGGGCAGATCGTGATTTTCAAGGAACAGGCTGTTCCAGCCGGTGCCCTCCAATTCCTTCTGCCAGCGGCGGATGACCTGCTTGAGCTGCACAAGCGGCAGGGGCGCCAGATCCCATTTTTCGCCGCCGGGCTGCTGGTCAAGCACAATATGCTCAAACTGGAACACCATGGACAGTTCGCTTCCGTCGGGGTTACTGTATTTCCGGGCGATGGCGGGAGTGGCGCTCCAGGCTTCGCCCACCGTCACAAGGTTCTCGGCAGTGAAGGCTTCCCGGCGCATTTCCCGGAGGTAATCGTGAAGCTTTGGGCCGTTTTCCAGTATTTTTTGATCAGGAATTTTACCGAACAGGTCCACCACGTCCAGCCGGAAGCCGCCGATGCCCCGGTCGGCCCACCAGCGGATCATGGCATACAAGGCCCTGCGCATTTTGGGATTCTCCCAGTTGAGATCCGGCTGCTTTTTGGAAAAACGGTGGAAGTAGAACTGCCCCACCTCCGGCACCCACTCCCATGCAGAGCCGCCGAAAGCGGACTGAAGGTCGTTGGGCGGGGTACCCGGTTCGCCGTCCCGCCAGATGTAGAAGTCGTGATAAGGATCGTCCCGGCTCTGCTTTGCCGCCTGAAACCAGCGGTGCTCGTCAGAGGAATGACTCAGCACCAGATCCATGATGATGCGGATGCCCCGTTTTTTGGCTTCCTGAATGAGGGCGTCCATGTCTGCCAAGGTGCCGAACATGGGGTCGATGTCCTGATAGTCGGAGATATCGTAGCCGTTGTCATCCTGGGGCGATTTGAACACCGGAGACAGCCAGATGGCGTCGATGCCCAGCTCCTTCAGATAGTCCAGCTTTGAAATGATGCCGGGGATATCCCCCAGCCCATCCCCGTTGCTGTCGCAGAAGCTGCGGGGGTAGACCTGATAGATGACCGCGTCCTTCCACCATGGGTGTCTGCTCATTGCGCCGCCCTCCAATTGTCTCTGATTTCCAGATCATATTTTTCAATGGACACCCGCACAGGCGCATCTGCCCGGAAGGTGATGCCGTCGGCGTTTTTCGGCGGATAGAGCACCATGGAGGCCGCCTGCTCGCCGTCGCCTACGAACAGCTCCGCGCTGTAGCGGTCCAGCAGCAGCCGCAGACGAATTTTGCCGTCATGGAAGTCCGCGGGGAATTCCCGGATGTGGTTCACATCGTGGGGGAAGCCGCTGAAGCTGCGGTCAAGGAGAATGGTGCCCTTCTGAGGGAATAGGGTAATGGAGGTCTGGAAGCCGCCGCCCTTGTTGATGTCCAACGTAAAGCGGCTGTAGAGCGTTTCCGTGGGGGTGATTTCCAGAATCATGTCCAGAACCTTCCCGGAAATGCCGGGCAGGGAGGTTTCTTCCTGAATGGTAATGTCCTTGTATGCGACTTTGTTCGCGCGGTAGGCTTCCAGCTCCCGGACGGGCATTTGCAGCAGCCGCCCGTCCCGGAGGGTCAATTCTCTGGGTACGGTCATCTGGCCCATGAAGCCCATACCGGGAATTTTCTGCTTGGCCCCTTCCCATGCCTGCATCCAGCCGATGAGGATGCGGCGGCCGTCCAGGGCTTCCAACGTCTGGGGCGCGTAGAAGTCGATTCCGTTCTCCATGGCGTGGGATACCTCGGCGTGGAAGCACTTTTCCTCATCCATGTGACCGATGTGGTACATTTTGCAGTTGCCGTTGTGGTATTCCAATGTCTTTGCCCGCATTTCCATGACGCTGTGGACAAGTACATCCTTGCCGTCCAGGTGAAAGAGATCCGGGCATTCCCACATGGTGCCGTAGCGGTGGCCGCAGGAGTAGAGGATGCTGGCACGCTGCCAGCGCAGGCCGTCTTCGCTTTCGTAGAGCAGCACATCCCCGCTGCCGTCTTTCCCCCGGTTCACGGTGACGGCGTAATAGGTGTCGTTTTCCCGCCAGATCTTGGGGTCCCGGAAGTCCCGGGTGCTGCTGCCCTCGGGGAGACTTTCGGCAGTGATGACGGGATTTCCCTCGCACTTTTCGTAGTTCACGCCGTCGCCGATGGCAACGCACTGGGTCTGAAATTCGCCCTCAGGCCGAATCTCCACGCCAGTGTATAAGAGCAACTGCCGTCCATCGGGCATCTCCACCGCACCGCCGGAGAAACAGCCGTCCTTGTCGTATTCCGCATCCGGGGCCAGGGCGGCGGGGAGAAATTCCCAGCGGATAAAATCTTTTGTTTTGGCGTGGCCCCAGTGCATGGGGCCCCACTGGGTGTCGTAGGGATAGTATTGGAAAAACAGGTGGTATTCCCCCTTGTAGGGGGCAAAGCCATTGGGGTCATTGATCCAGCCTACGCCGCCGGTCAGGTGATAGGCAGGCAGCTGGGATTTGACCTCGGGGCGGTGGAGGGCTTCATAATCCCGGGCTTTCTGTAATTTCTCAGTCATGGGGTATTCCTCCCATTCTAGATTTGTTTGAAGAGGATCTGCACAGCGGGGTAATCTCCAAAGAGGATGGGCAGGGTGTAGCCGCCGCGCATCAGGGCCGTGCCGGTGAAGGTACGGCTTTCCTCATGGGGCAGGCTGGCTTTCCCGCCAAAATCCGCCCATGCTACCCGATAGCGGGCTTCGGGGACAAGCCCCTTCAGACGGATGTGGTTGGGCTTGGGATTGGAGGTGGGGTCCACCAGCACGAAGCTCAGCAGGGCTTCCTTCTTATCTTCGGAGACCAGCTCCCAGGCGGAGCCGTCACTCAGGCGGTAGTAGTCTCCCTCCCGGATCAGATCCTGCAATTCGTGGAACCGGGCGATCTGGGCGCGGACGGTTTCCTTTTCCTCCTCCGTCAGCGCCGCCGGGTCCAGCTCGTAGCCGAAGGTGCCCGCCATTGCCACCGTAGAACGAGTATGCAGGGGTGTGCTTCTGCCGGTCTGGTGGTTGGGGGAAGCAGAGACGTGGGAGCCCATGCAGGCAATAGGATAGCCGAAGGAGGTGCCGTGCTGGATAGTCAGCCGGGCGATGGGGTCGGTGTTGTCGCTGCACCAGATCTGGGGACTGTAGGCCAGCACCCCGGCATCAAACCGTCCGCCGCCCCCGGCGCAGCCCTCAAAGAGCACGTCAGGGAATTCCCTCGTCAGCCGCTCCATCAGGTCGTAGTAGCCCAGCACAAACCGATGGCTCACCTCGCCCTGTCGGGCGGCGGGAAGGGCGCGGCTGTAAACATCCGCCAGATTGCGATTCATGTCCCACTTGATGTAGTCGATGGGGTTTTCTCTGAGAAGGGTGGACAGGGTTTCGTACAGCCAGTCCACCACGTCAGCCCGGCTCATATCCAGCACCAGCTGGCTACGGCTCATGGTAGGGTTTCTTCCCGGCACCGTCAGCGCCCAGTCCGGGTGGGCCCGGTAGAGGCCTGAGTCTTCATTCACCATCTCCGGCTCCACCCACAGGCCGACTTTCAATCCCAAATCCCGGATTTTTTGCAGGGTGGGGGTCAGGCCGCCGGGGAACTTCTTTTTGTTGGGGAACCAGTCGCCAAGACTGCGGAAGTCGTCGTCCCGCTGTCCGAACCAGCCGTCGTCAATGACGAACAGCTCCACACCCAGATCCTTGGCTCCCTTGGCGATGGACAGCAGCTTCCCTTCGGAGATATCCATGTAGGCCGCTTCCCAGCTGTTGAGAAGCACCGGGCGGCGCTCCAACGCGAACCGACTGCGGCAGATGTGGTGCTGGATGAATTTGTGATAGGTCTGGGAAAGGCTCGTCAGGCCCTTGTCCGTGAAGGTCATCAGCACTTCCGGGGTCTCAAAGACTTCCCCGGGATTCAGCGTCCAACGGAAGCCATCATCATGAATGCCCATCACCGCCCGGACGGAGCCGGACTGGTCAAGCTCAATGTCCGTCCTGTGATTGCCGGAGTACACCAGCATCATGCCGTAGCATTCGCCAAAATCCTCGGTGGTCTCTGGCTGGCAGAGAATGACGAAGGGATTGTGCTGGTGACTGGAAGCACCCCGGGTGGAGGAAACAGTCTGGATGCCGTTCATAAGGCTTCGCCGCTCCATGGCGCGCTCCATGGTGTGCCGCCCGTGGAAGTGGAGCAGCTGCCAACCGCCAAAGGGCAGGTCAAGGCAGGCGGAAGCCGCCTTTTCGATGGTTACCACAGATGTTCCGGCATTTTTCACCCGAACCGCCCGGGTGATCACATTTTCTTTTTCAAATACGCCGTACAGCAGCTCCACCTCCACCCCGGTGGCGGCGTCGGCGAGGGTTATGGAAAGGGATTGGGCCTTGCCAAAGGCAGAGGGCATCCCGGAAATTTCGTACTTATGATTAAACACCTTATAGTTTACATAACGCAGATCGGTGCCGCTGAGCCCCGCGTCGGTTTCCAGCGACAGGGAGCACACCCGGTAGTCGCCTGCGTGCTGGGAGCTGTACTCCTGAGCCTTGGTGTCCAGAGACCAGCCCCGGCCCTCCTGATGGTCATAGGGATTGGGGGAAAAGCCGCAGTCCCGGTCAAGCTGGAGATAGTCAAAGCAGCAGTCGGTTTTGGGGCCGTAGTACAGGTGCAGCAGATGCCCAACAGGGCCGAGCTGCATCTGGTACAGGGTGTCCCGGGTGGTCAGAGAGAAGATTTGTTTATCGGAATCATAGCAGATACCCATAAAGTACCTCCAATATAGAATCAAAGAAGGCCGAAATAATATATTTTTGTAGGGCGGGGTCATGACCCCGCCGACCGATAACGACTTCGGAGTGCACTCGTTGAAGGGGACTCGTACAAAACCAGAACGTGGTCGGCGGGGTCATGACCCCGCCCTACGAAAGCGTTATTTTCCACTACGTGGTCGTTTCCAATTTCGCGAACACAGGCCGTAGCAGCAGAATTACCATGTAGCACGGCAGGGACAGGCCGAACAGGAACAAAATCGGCGCGCCGTAACGCAGAAACTGCACCGCCAGCAGCCACAGGGCCACGGCAAACACCGCCATGCCCAAGGTCCTGGGGAAATAGCCCACAGCCAGTAAAAACGCGTTTTTCAGGGTGCCCCGCAGGGTATTTTCGTACCGGGCCAGCAGTGCAAAGGCGTACTGCCCCAGCGTAAGTACCAGCAGGGCGATGGCAGCGATCACCGGGCACAGAACGGGAACGAAGCTTCCCGCCGCCAGATAGTCAGCCATCAGGACTGCAATCGCGAGAAGAAAAAGTAGCCCCAGGGCGGTACCCTTCTTAAAATTTTCCCGGAAGGCCCGGAAAAAGTCTTTGGCCGGCGAGGTCTCCTCGCCCCGGACGAGTTTGATGACGGCGGCATTCTGGGCCGTCAGCGCCGCGCCTATGGTCACCACCGGCAGGCTGCAAAGGATCGTCAGAAGATTCAGAACGATGAGATCCGCCGCGGTGCTCAACGCCTGCATCAGGGGATTTTCCATGTCGAATAACCGTTTCATAGCCTGCCGTCCTTTCGTAATGGCGAACTGCCCCGTCCCCGGCAGGACGGGGCAGCCCGTTGTGGAAAAATATGGGGTTTCGATTTATCCCTTGACAGCGCCGGAGGTAACGCCCTCGACGATGTAGCGCTGGAGGAATACGTAGAGAATGAGGATGGGCAGCATGGCCAGCAGCAGAGCCGCCATGACAAGGCCAATGTCCGTGGAATAGGTGCCGTAGAAGGCCTGGGTCGCAATGGGAATGGTGTACAGCTCCTTCTTGGTCAGCACCAGACTGGGCAGAAGGTAGTCATTCCAGTAGGCCATGGCGTTGATGATGGCCACGGTGGCGATGGTGGGCTTCAGCAGGGGGAAGACCACCTTCCAGTAGGTCTGCCAGCGGGTGCAGCCGTCGATGGTGGCGGCTTCCTCCAGCTCCATGGGGATGTTGGTCTTAATGGCACCGTGGAACATGAACATGGCCATGGACACGGAGAAGCCAACGTGCAGGAGGATCAGGGTCAGACGGTGGTTCAGCACGCCCAGGGTGCCGCCGTAGACGCTCACCAGCGGGACCATCAGCACCTGGAAGGGGATGACCATGGAGGCGATCATCAGGGAGAACATGATAGAGCAGCCCTTCCACTGGGGATTGCGCACCATGACAAAGGCCGTCATGGAGGAGAACAGGATGGTCAGCACCGTGGAGCAGGTGGTGATGATGGCGGAGTTCATGAACACCCGGCCGAAGTTCATCTTCTTCATGGCTTCCGGGAAGTTTTTCAGGGTGAAGCCGTGGGCACCGATGATGGCCAGGGGGTTGGAGGTGATATCCGCCTTGGTCTTGAAGACGTTGATGATGACGAGGACGAAGGGGAAGATGAAGCACAGGAACAGGACCAGCAGGATGATCCACATGATCACCTTGGAGATGCGCTTTTGCCGCGCGGCTCTTTCGTTATCCAGCATTACGCGTCCACCTCTCCTTTCTTACCCACCATGACCTGTGTCACGCCGACGATGGCGCAGACCAGGAACAGGATGAGGGCTTCTGCCTGACCCACACCGTAATTCTTGTAGGTAAAGGCCTGGTTGTAAACGTGCATAGCAGCCATCACCGAGGAGTTGAAGGGTTCGCCCTTGGTCAGGGACAGGTTCACATCGTACACCACGAAGCACCGGGTGATGCTCAGGAACAGGCACTGGACAAAGGAGGAACGCATCAGGGGGATGGTCACATTGCGCATGGTCTGCATGGGGTTGCAGCCGTCGATCATGGCGGCTTCCTGCACGTCCTTGGACACGCTCATGAAGCCTGCCACGTAAATGAGCATCATGTAGCCCGCGTACTGCCACACCGACACCAGAATCAGGCAGAACATGGCGCCGCTGGGGGTGGACAGGAGGCTGGGCACATTGCCCCCGGCAATGGCGCTGGCGAGGGCCACGAAGGCCCGGTTGAATACGAATTTCCACACATAGCCCAGCACGATGCCGCCGATCAGGTTGGGGACAAAGAAGCCAGCCCGGAAGAAATTCTGGCCCTTGACGCCGCTGGTCACGAGGTAGGCCAGAGCGAAGGCCACAATGTTGATGAGGATGACCGCGAAGAAGGAGTAAATCGCGGTGCGGCCCATGGCCTGCCAGTAGGCGGTGTCCTGAAAGGCGGCCACGAAATTAGCAAGACCTACGAAGGGCTTGACCTTGCTGATGCCGTCCCAGCTGGTCATGGTCAGATAGATACCGTACAGGAAGGGAACGATCACCGCGCCGAAGAACAGCAGAGTCCCCGGGCCGGCAAACATCAGATATTGTTTGATCTTATAGGTCGTCGATTTCTGCTTCATAGTACATCGTTTCCATTCTGCCGCCTGTGTCGCGGAGCCAGTCTCCGGCGGCGGGAGACTGGTTTATTTGGGGCAGGGCACCCGAAGGTGCCCACACCTCATATTGTAAGGGAGGAATCAAGCAAATCAGTGCGCACCTACCTCAGCAGTGGCCCAGTAATCTGTCAGCTCCTGAGCGAAGCCGGCCCGGTCGATCTGGCCTGCCAGATACTTCTGGAAGGCAGCGCCGCAGATGGAGTAGTGGTCGTCAGGCAGGTAGTTGTAGTTGCCGATCATCTGACCAGCGTCGGAGTAAGCCTTGACAGAGGTACCCAGAGGATCACCCACCGCCAGAGTGATGTTGGAGTAAGCGGGAACCAGTGCGCAGTCATTGACCACGAAGGACTGACCGGCCTCGTCGTAAACCAGCCAGTTCAGGAAGTCCTTGGCGGCCTGACGCTGGGCATCACTGGTATTGTCGGAGGAGTCGATGAAGAAGTACTTGGAACCACCGCCGATCAGCTTGTCGCAGGAGCCGTCGCCGGAGTTGTTGGGAACAGGCATCATACCCATGTTCTCGGAATACTCATAGGCGTTGATCACGGACCAGTCCCAGTTGCCGCCGTACATCAGAGCAATCTCGCCCTCAGCCAGCTTCTGCTCGGTGACTTCACGCTCTGCGGAAATTGCGGCATCCTTGGCGTAGTTGTTGTTCTTCAGAACGTCGAAGGTGTCCATCATTTCGTTGAACTTGGCGTCATCGATCAGGGAGATGGAGCCGTCCTTGATGCCGGCGATGTAGGCATCGGGATCATCGTGCTGCTCGTAGATCTCAGCCAGGAAGTGTCCGCCCAGGGACCAGTCTTCCTTCATAACACCGACGGGGGAGGTCATGCCGCCGGCAATCAGCTCGTCCACCAGAGCCTGCAGATCCTCGGTGGTCTTGATGGAGGTGGGGTCAAAGTCCTTGCCGGTGGCCGCCTTGATGGCGTCGGCGTTGTAGATGATGCCACGGGCCTCGACGCAGACAGGGAAGCCGTAAACCTTGCCGTCGATGGCGATTTCCTGAGTGGTATCCTCCACCCACTTTTCGCCGGACAGGTCGATGGCGTGGTCGGCGGCCAGGGAGTAGATGTCCTTGGCATCCACCATGGACAGGGTGTAGGGCTCGTTGGAGGCGTAACGGGTGGACAGGTGGGCGGCGACGGTGTCGTTGGAGTAGTAGACCTCAATGTTGACGCCCTTCTCCTCAGAGTACTTTGCTGCCGCTTCTTCCATCTGGCTCTGAATCTCCATCTTGGAGTTGAAGATGGTGATGGACACGGCGCCATCCTTGGAGCCGTCCCCGGAGCCGCCGCAGGCGGCCAGAGCCAGAACCATTGCCAGGGTCAGAACGAGTGCGAAGATTCTTCTTTTCATGTCATTTTTCCTTTCTTGTGGTGTTTGACCAAATTTGAATAACGTTTCATGTGCACACTGCCAAACGAGGGAATTATCATCGGTTTTTCCTTGATTTAAGCCGTATTTTTCCTCGTGAAACGTTATATCTAATTTATATATATCACGGCTTTTTTACCCTGTCAACCTTCTTTTTGCCCCATCCTTCATTTTTGTGGATAGCGTATAATCCGGTCTTCTTTTTTACAGCACTTTGACGAACAGCAGGGGATTTTTTTGCTTTTTTCCATGGGAAGCCTTTTCATTTTTCAAAACTGTGCTATAATGGAAGCAGAATAACGTTTCACGCAAAGCGAGGGAAAAGCATGAATTCAGGCAGCGCGCCAACCATGAAGGACGTAGCCAGAGAGGCAGGGGTCTCTTTGGGCACCGTGTCCAAAGTCATCAACGGTATCCCCGTGGGCGAGCAGTACCGCAAGAAAGTGGAAGCCGCCACCAAAAAGCTGGGCTATCAGGTCAACAACTACGCCCGGGGATTGAAAACCAACAAAACCTACTGCGTGGCGCTGGTGATGCCCTCCCTGCGGCATCCCTTCTTCGCGGCCCTGACCGACGAGCTGACCAGCCGTCTCATGCGCGCCGGCTACCGCAGCCTTCTCATGATCACCAACTATGATTCCGTGGCGGAGAAGCACTGCTTTACCCTGGCCCAGCAGAATAAAATCGACGGCATCATCGCCCTGTCCTACAGCCCCGATCTGGAGGTGGACGAGTCCGTGCCGGTGGTCACCATCGACCGCCATTTCTCCGCGGGCATCCCCTGCGTGTCCTCCGACAACTACCGGGGCGGCGAGCTGGCGGCCCAGACCCTCATGGAGCGGGGCTGCAAGAATCTTCTCTTCTTCCGCATCGGCCCCGATATTTACGGTGAAGTGGAAAAGCGTGGCCCCGGCTTTGAGAACGCCTGCCGCATGGCGAAGGTGCCCTGCCAGAGCCTGTTTTTAAGCGACGACGACACGGAGGCCCCCTTCTATCAGTTTTTACAGGAGCATATCCGGGAGGGGAAGCCGGAATTTGACGGCATTTTCTGCAACTCTGACGGTCTCGCCGTCCGGATCTGCGAATTCCTGCGGGGAAAAGGCCTCCGCATTCCCGAGGACGTGCAGGTCATTGGCTACGACGGCATCGTGGACTTCGCCACCGGGCGCTATATCTGCTCCACCATCGTCCAGCCGGTGGCAGAAATGGCGGAGACCGCCGTGCGGTTCCTGCTGAACGGGGACAACGCCCCCGCCAACATCGCCCTGCCGGTGCGCTTTGCCCCCGGGGGTACCACCCGGGAATGAGGAAGCAGTCATGGACGCGGATGTCTTTCCGCGTCCTAATAACAGCATTACGCCCATTCCGGACCGGAATGGGCGTTTACAGTATGCTGATAAACTTGTGTTTTCCCGCTGTAGGAGGCGATGTAGGAACCGCACCCCGCGAAACAGCTTCTCTGGCAGACAAAGCTGCGGCAGTCCGGTTCAAAGGAAGATCATTTGGCGGGCAGTTCCCTTTTCGCCGCCCATTGCAGCCCCCGCGGATAAAAGAAGTTGATTTTCTCCCGGGCCACCCGGATATCGATGGCATCCGCCACAAGCAGCTCCCCATCCAGATTCACAGCGTTGGGCCGGTCGCACAGGACCCGCACCCGGTCCGTGCGGAAGTGGCGCACGAACTGGGGAAGCTCCCTGTAGCGGCCGTTTTTATATTTTCCGATGATGCCCGGCACCTGAAGAAGGGACACCTTTTTCACCAGCAGCACGTCAAGCAGTCCGTCCGCCGGGTCGGCCTCCGGTACGGGATTAAAGCCGCCGCCGTAGTAGCGTCCGTTGCACACGCACACGAAGGTCTGCTCCGCGTCAATGCGCTCACCCGCCACCTCCACGATGTAGTGCTCGGAGATCCCCCGGAACAGGTTCACAACAGTGGACAGAGCGTAGGCATTGAAGCCGTGGAAAAAGGGCAGGCGCTTGTACCGCGCCACGTCCGTGCCGATGCGGGCATCCAGCCCCACGGAGCAGATGTTCAGCGCCAGGTCATCGTTGCAGGCGATGAGGTCAAAGATCGCTTCCTCCGCGTCCAGTAACCGGGAAAGGTCGCAAAAGGCCTTTGGTTCACTGAATAACCGCACGAAATCGTTACCGCTGCCCCCGGAAAAGGCCGTCACCGCCGCGTTGGGGAAGCCCGCCGCGCCGGAAGCTACCTCGTTCAGGGTCCCGTCGCCGCCGCAGGCGTAGATGCGCACCTCTTCCCCGGTCCGGGCTGCTTCCCGGACAAGGCGCCGGCACTCACCGGGAGCCTGAGACACAGCAATTTCATAGTCAATGCCTTTACACAGCCGCTGGATCTGGGCGGTATACTCTTCCGTTCGGTCCCGGCTTCCCGCCGCCGGGTTGATGATGAACAGGTGTTTCATAGCCCGCCCTCCGTCTCTATTTATTCTATCGTTGTACTGTAGGGGCGGGTTATCAACCCGCCCTTCCGCGAAGCGGCTGACGCCGACGGGAGGGTCAATGACCCTCCCCTACGGAAACGTTATTTCTTCCGTCCGCCGCCTAAATACATGTAATAGTCGCACTTGATCATGCCGTTATAAAGCTTGCGCTTTTTGTCGGCCCGCTTACCGAAATAATGCTCGAATTCCGGCTCGGAGGTGATGATATACTTTTTCCAGCCATCGGCGTATTTGAGGTGCCGTCCCAAAGCTGCATAGAGCTGCTGGGCGCTCTTCTGCTCCATCATCCGCTGGCCGTAGGGCGGGTTGCAGATGATCACGCCTGCCTGAGCGGGCAAGTCCATCTTGGTTGCGTCCCCGTCCTTAAAGGAAATGCAGTCCGCAACGCCTGCTTTCCGGGCGTTGGCGATGGACAGGGAGACGCACTTGGGGTCGTTGTCCGAGCCTAGGATCTGGTATTTTCCGTGGAATTCCTTATCTTTTGCTTCCTCGCGGACCTGGCCCCAGACCGTGGGGTCCATCCAGCTGAAGGCCTCGGCGGAGAACCGGCGGTACATTCCGGGGGCCTTGTTCCGGGCGATCAGAGCCGCTTCAATGGGGATGGTGCCGCTGCCGCAGAAGGGATCCCAGATGAAGTCCCGGCCCCGGTAGCGGGTGAGCTGCACCATGGCAGCCGCCAGGGTCTCCCGCAGGGGCGCGTCGTTTCCCACCGCGCGATAGCCCCGCTTGTGCAGCCCCGGCCCGGAGGTGTCGAGATAGAGCTGCACCCGGTCGTTCATGATGGAAAATTGCAGTTGGTACTTGGCCCCCGTCTCGGGAAGCCAGCTGACGCCGTATTTTTCGCCCAGACGTTTCGACGCCGCCTTTTTCACGATGGCCTGACAGTCCGGCACGCTCATGAGCTGGCTGTTCAGGCAATGGCCCTTCACTGGGAACGCGCCGTCTTTGGGAATGAAATCCTCCAAATTGGCATGATAAACCCCCTGAAACAGCTCTTCGAAGGTCGTGGCCTTGAAGTCCGCCAGCACCAGCAGCACCCGCTCGCCGGTGCGCAGGCACACGTTGGCCTTTGCCAGCGCAGTCTGGTCACCGGAGAACAGCACCCGGCCATTCTCCACCCGGACGTTTTCAATATCAAGCCGCCGCAGCTCGTCGCCGGCAATGCCCTCCAAGCCGAACAGGGTCGGCACGGAAAATTCAAAATTTGTCATAGTACCTCCGTTATTCTTCAGATACAAGATAGAAGATACTAGATACAAGATATTTTTAGTGGGGTAACGTTGCACTTTTGAATATCTTGTATCTTGTATCTTCTCCTCATGGTATGATTTTCTTCGCCTTAATGTAGCGTTCTTCCTCGGAGAACACGCAGCCGCAGTATTTCTGCATATAGAAGCCGTGCTCCCGGGCGAAAGCCTGCCCCTCTTTGAAGTAGGGCCGGAAGTCCCGGTATAGAAACTTCACGCCGTACTCCGCCGCCGCCCGCTCGGCGGTCTCCCGCATCAGCTCGTGGTTCTGGTAGGGGCTGATGAACAGGGATGAGGTGAAGCTGTCAAAGCCCCCCTCAGCGGCCTGCCGGGCAGTCTCGTAGAAGCGCATTTCGTAGCACTTGCCGCAGCGGTGGGGAATGTCCTCCGCCACCGCCCGGACAAAGGGGCGCAGGCCGTAGTCATTGCGCATGATCAGGGGCATTTCAATTTCTTTGGCGTATTCTTCCAGACAGTTCCGCCGGGCGCGGTACTCGGTGACCGGGTGGATGTTGGGATTATACCAGAAGCCCACCACCTCGATGCCGTCGGTACGGAGAACGTCGATAGGACGATTGGCACAGGGGGCACAGCAAATGTGGAGCAGGGTTTTCATAAAAGCCTCCAAATACGGAAAATCAAGGTATTATAGCATGGATTATTCAGAAATGCAATCGTAGGGCGGGGTCATGACCCCGCCGCCCCAGTCGGATGACAAACCAGGTAAAAATTGACGAATACGTTACATTTTGTGGAAGTCCGAGCCGATTCAAAACAATTGGTGCGTCGGCGGAGTCATGACTCCGCCCTACGAATATACCCTGTTACACCATCCTTATAAACCCCGGAAATTGTTACGGTGCAAATTTCGTTGTGGAGATCCTCACCTTTGGCGTAGACCTTCACATAATTGGGCGCGTGGCCGGTGTAGAATTCCCCGTCCTTCTCTTCAAAGAGGACTTCCAGCGTCCTGCCCACCCAGCTTTCCCGGTAAACTCGGCTCATTTCCTCCGCCACGGCAATGGCGGCCCGGCTCCGGGCCTCTTTCGTGGCGTTGCCCAGCTGTCCGGGCATCTTGTCCGCCGGGGTGCCGGGGCGGCGGGAGTAGGGGAAGATGTGCATATCCGCGAGCTTGCATTTTCGGATAAAGGTGAGACTTTCCGCGAATTCCTCCTCTGTCTCCCCGGGGAAGGCCACGATCATATCCGTGGTCACGGCGCACTCCGGGAAGAATGTTCGCAGCAATTCCACACTTTCGTAGTACCGGGCGGTGTCGTACTTCCGCTTCATCCGCTGCAAAACCGTGTCGCAGCCGGACTGCATGGACAGGTGGAACTGGGGACACAGGTTGGGGAAGACGCTCAGACGTCGGCAGAAATCCTCCGTCACCACCCGCGGTTCCAGCGAACCAAGGCGTACCCGCAGATCCGGCACTGCCTTGCAGATTTCCTCAATGAGCACCGTTACCTCCGGTTTTCCCGGCAAGTCTGCGCCCCAGCTGGCGATCTCGATGCCGGTGAGAACAATTTCCCGATAGCCCCGCTCGGCAAGCGTCCGGGCCTGCTCCACCGCAACCTCCAATGGCGCGGAGCGGACAGGGCCGCGGGTATAGGGGATGATGCAGTAGGTGCAGAAATTCACGCAGCCATCCTGGACCTTCAGCATAGCCCGGGTGCGCTCCTCCAGTCCCCCGGCAGGCAGGCACTCGAATTCCCTGCGGCGCAGAGCATTGTCTACCTGCTCCCGGTGAGTGTGCTCCCCGGCGGCATCCAAAAGCATCTGCACAAATTCCTGCCGGCTGCCGCTGCCGCCGATGACATCGATGCCCAGCGCCCGGATGGCCTCCGGGTCGTGCTGGGAATAGCAGCCGCAGACCGCGATCACCGCGTCGGGGTTGTCCCGTCGGCACCGGCGGATCACGGCCCGGTTCTTTTTGTCCGCCACCGCGGTAACAGAGCAGGTATTGATCACGTAGCCGTCGCAGTTTTCTTCAAAGGAACCGATCTCGTGACCCTTTTCCATCAGCAGGCGCTCCATAGCCTGCGTCTCATACTGATTCGTTTTGCAGCCTAAGGTATAAAAAGCGAACTTCATTTGTCAAAACCACCAATAATCTCCATAAGTTGTTGTTTTAATCGTCCAAACCGCCAGTTGCATTTTACCAAAAATTCGCTATAATAATTTATAGTCCCATTTGGCGGCAGGCCGGGGTCCATTGAATGACCTGTGCTCCCCATTATACACGACAAACCGATTTTTGTACAGTTGGAGGGCGAGAAATATGCAGGAATTTTGGATTCGCTTACGCAGCATGGAAGATGTGGAAGAATTCGTTGCCATCGCCACCTCCCGTGCGTTCCCAATCTGCGTCCGGGACAACCAGCACAAGATCCGCGGCGGCAGCTTCATGGAGATGTTCTGTCTGGATTTCAACCAGCCCCTGCGGGTGGTAGCCCAGTGCTCTGAGGAAGAGCTGGAAGCCCTGTGCGCCGATGCCCAGAAATTTCTGGTCAAATGAATATGGCTCTAGTAGCACCGTCCTGGGAATACCCGGGGCGGGTTTTTTTATGCGGCGAGTCGCCGCGGACAATGCGTGCGCAGGCTGGGTGATATTCGTTACGCCATTGGGTATTGCTCGGTATCGTCACCCTGTTTCCCAAATTGACTTTGAGCGCTGTGCGTGGTATCATATCCAGGTAAAATACAGGAGGAATCTGCCATGTCTTTTTTCTACTATATTCTGTTCGTCATTGGCATTGTGGCCGTTGACCAGATCACCAAATATCTCACTGTTTTGTACATTCCCGCCATCGGGGCGCAAACCCTGATTCCGGGGGTGCTGCAAATTTCCTACGTACAGAACACCGGCGCGGCCTTTTCCTCCTTTGAGGGACAGCAGTGGCTGTTTGCCCTGATTTTTGTGGTATTTACCGGGCTGATTTTTTACGAATACTTCAAAAAGCCCATGGGTTTTACCACTTTTGAGCGCTGGTGCATCGCCGCTATTTACGGCGGGGGGCTGGGCAATATGATCGACCGGGTGCGCTTAGGCTACGTGGTGGACATGATCGAGACAACTTTTATCGAGTTTCCTGTGTTCAATGTGGCCGACTGCTTCATCACCTGCGGCTGCGTACTGCTGATGATCCACCTGTTTCTGTTCAACAAAGCCTTCTGGAAGGAGAACAAATGACCCTGTTTGCCGATATCCCCGGGGAGCGGCTGGATGCCTTTCTCGCCCGGAGTGCTGAGGGCCTGAGCCGCAGCGCCGCTCAGAAGCTCATTGAGGACGGGCTGGTTTCCCGCAACGGCAAGCCCGGAAAGAAAAATGATAAATTGAATGTGGGGGACGCGGTTTCCTACGAAATTCCCGAGCCAAAGGCCGTGGACATTGCCCCGAAGGAAATGCCCCTGGACATCGTCTATGAGGACGACGACCTGCTGGTCATCAACAAGCCCAAGGGGCTGGTGGTGCACCCGGCGGCGGGGCATCAGGACGATACGCTGGTCAACGGCCTGCTCTACGCTTTGGGGGACGACCTGTCCGGTATCAACGGCGAGCTTCGCCCCGGCATCGTCCACCGCATCGACAAGGACACCTCCGGGCTTTTAGCAGTGGCGAAAAACGACCTTGCTCACACGGTGCTTGCCAGCCAGCTGAAGGACCACTCCATGGCCCGGACTTATGAAGCCATCGTCTGCGGCGTCCTCAAGGAGGACAGCGGCACCGTGGATGCTCCCATCGGGCGGCACCCCTCTGACCGGAAGAAAATGTGCGTCACCCAGCGCAATTCCAAGCCCGCCGTGACCCACTGGGAGGTCATCCGCCGCTACCGGGGCTACACCCACATCCGCTGCAAGCTGGAAACCGGGCGCACCCACCAGATTCGCGTCCACATGGCCTACATCGGCCATCCCATTCTGGGAGACACGGTGTATGGTCACAAAAAGCCGGAGCTGGGCCAGTCCAGCCAATGTCTCCACGCGGGAGTGCTGTGCTTTGCCCACCCAAGAGACGGTCATCCGGTGATGGTTTTCGCGGGGCTGCCCCAGTATTTTAAGGATGTGCTGGAAAAATTGGAGAAAATGGGGTAAGAATATGGATTTTTCTGATGTTTTACTGACCGTTGACTACGACCGGACCCTGACCGCCCCGGATTCCACCATCCCGGAGCGGAATCTGGAAGCCATCAAATATTTCATGGCGCGGGGCGGGGCCTTTACCGTCAACACCGGGCGCAGCGTGCCCATGGTGAAGTGCTTCCGGGACATCGTTCCCGTCAGCGCGCCGCTGCTGCTGTATAACGGTTCCGCCGCCTACAACATCCAGTCCGGAGAGCTGGAATTCTGCCATGAAATTCCGCTGGACCTGTGGCAGACCGTGAACGCCGCCCGGGAGCTGCTGCCCGATCTGACCGTGGAGGTGCAGGGGCAGAAAGCCCACTATACCTACCCGGAAAATCCCGCCTGGGCAGCCTACTGCCGCCGCCAGCAGTGCGCCTGTGAATTCGCCCGGCCCGGAGAGGATCTGGGCACCTTCCTCAAATTCTCCGTCTACGGCACCTTCCACGACGACACGGTAAACAGCCTGTTCCACGGCACCGACGAAGAGATCCGCCGCATGGACGGTGCGGAAGCCCTTCTGAAAGAAACCTTCGGCCAATACTGCGAGGTGTTCCGGGCCGCCCCGCGGATCATCGACATCCACGCCAAGGGCGTCAGCAAAGCCCGCTCCGCCCGGGAATTGCAGACCCGGCTGGGCAGGAATATCCTGGTGTGCGCAGGGGACGCGGACAACGACCTTTCCATGATGCGTGACGCGGATTTTGCCTACGCTCCCGCCGATGCCCACATTGCAGATCAGTTCGAAACCGTGTGCGGCTGCGCGGACGGAGCGGTGGCGGACGTGATTTATGAAAAAATCCCGCAAATCTTAAAAAATTTCGGTTGACATTTTGGCGCACCTATGGTAAAATTCTCTGGCTGAAACAGCTGTGGGCAGAGACATGCGGGTGTAGTTCAATGGTAGAACACCAGCCTTCCAAGCTGGTCACGCGGGTCCGATTCCCGTCACCCGCTCCATAGAAATGCGCCAGTAGCTCAGCTG
>JAUNSH010000083.1 GCA_030539285.1 Eubacteriales bacterium | reverse complement strand
GTGGGCATGGTCTTCCAGAACCCGGACAACCAGATCGTTGCCAACGTGGTGGAGGAGGACGTGGCCTTCGGCCCGGAAAACTTAGGCGTTGCCAGCCCGGAGATCCGCCGCAGGGTGGATAACGCCCTGAAGCAGGTGGGCATGTACGAGTACCGGGAGCACGCCCCTCATCTGCTGTCCGGCGGACAGAAGCAGCGCATTGCCATTGCGGGCATCATCGCCATGGAGCCAAAGTGCATCGTGCTGGATGAACCCACTGCCATGCTGGATCCCCGGGGCCGCAAGGAGGTCATTGACACCGTCAGCCGGCTCAACCGGGAGAAGGGGATCACCGTTGTGCTCATTACCCACCACATGGACGAAGCAGCCAAGGCAGACCGGGTGGTTGTACTGGACAAAGGCAAGGTGGCGGCAGACGGAACACCGAAGCAGGTGTTCTCTCAGGTAGAGCTGCTGCATGGCATCGGCCTTGCGTCCCCGGAAACCGTGGAGCTGTGCTGGGAACTGAACCGGCAGGGATTTGACCTGCCGCTGGATGCGTTGGAACCCGAAGAATGCGCGCAGGCACTTTACAGCTTGGTAAAGGCTTGACCCGCTGGGAGGAATCTTGATTGAAACCAATTCTGGAAGTAAAAAACCTAAACTACATCTACAGCGTGGGCACGCCCTTTGAGCACAAAGCGCTGGATAATATCTCTTTTTCCGTAGAACCGGGAGAATTCATCGGCATCATCGGACATACCGGCTCCGGAAAGTCCACCCTGATGCAGCAGCTCAACGGCCTACTCAAGCCTACCTCCGGGCAGGTGCTGCTGGACGGCGAGGACATCTGGTCGGATAAGAAGCTGACCCGTCAGGCCCGGTTTCGGGTTGGACTGGTGTTCCAGTACCCGGAGTACCAGCTCTTTGAGGAGACGGTGTACCGGGATATCGCCTTTGGCCCCAAGAATATGGGCCTTGATGAGCAGGAGGTGGACCGCCGGGTGCGGGACGCCGCTGGCTTTGTAGGTCTGACCCCGGAGCAGCTGGAGGTCTCTCCCTTTGACCTGTCCGGCGGACAGAAGCGCCGGGTGGCTATCGCTGGTGTCATCGCCATGGAGCCGGAGGTGCTGATCCTGGACGAGCCTACCGCCGGCCTTGACCCCGTGGGCCGGGCGGAGATCTTGGGCAATATCGAGGCCTACCGCAAGGCCAGAAACGCCACCATCATGATGGTATCCCATTCCATGGAGGACGTGGCCCGGCTGACAGATCGGCTGCTGGTGATGAACGGCTCCCAGCTTACCATGGACGGTACGCCAGCTGAGGTGTTTACCCACGCCGAGGAGCTGGTTAAAATGGGCCTGAACATTCCCCAGGTCACCCAGGTGTTCCTGCAATTAAAGAAGCTGGGACTGGACGTTGCCAATGTCTATACCATTGAGCAGGCGGTCTCCGAGATCAAGCGGCTGCGGGGAGGTGCGGTGAATGCTTAAAGATATCACACTGGGCCAGTATTTCCCGGGACAGTCCGTCATTCACCGGCTGGATCCCCGAACCAAGCTTGTCATGCTGGTGGTTTACATCGTGGCTCTGTTCCTTGCGGATAGCTGGGTGTCCTACGGCCTGATGCTTCTGTTCCTGGTGGCGGTGATCTGGCTGTCCACCATTCCGCTCAAGTCTATTCTGCGGGGTATGAAACCGCTGGTGATGATATTGATTTTCACCGGCGTACTGAACCTGTTCTTTACCCAGGAGGGAGAGGTGATCTTCCAATTCTGGATCTTCACCGTTACCACCGGGGGCTTTTCCCGGGCGGTGATGATGATGTCCCGGATTTTGATGCTCATTACCGGCACCTTCCTGCTGACCTATACCACCTCGCCCATCGCTCTGACGGACGGACTGGAATCTCTGATGAAGCCCCTGAAAAAGATCGGCGTCCCGGTGCACGAGCTGTCCATGATGATGTGCATTGCCCTGCGGTTTATCCCCACACTGATCGAGGAGACCGACAAGATCATGTGCGCCCAGAAGGCCAGAGGTGCGGATTTTGAAACCGGCTCCCTGATGGACCGGGCCAAGGCTCTGATCCCCATTTTGGTGCCCCTGTTTATCAGCGCCTTCCGCCGTGCCGACGAGCTGGCTACCGCCATGGAGTGCCGCTGTTATCAGGGCGGCGAGGGAAGGACCAAGATGAAGCTGTTGCGCTACCATCGTGAGGACTTCCTGTCCTACGGGGTGGGCGCTGTGCTGGTGGCTGCGGTCATCGGTCTGAAATCTTTGGGCCTGTGAGGAAGAATATGCGCAACATCGCACTGATTTTGACTTATTTAGGAACCGATTATCACGGCTGGCAGGTGCAGAAGAACCTGCCCACCGTGGCGGAGACGCTGGAAAAGGCCGCCGCTATGATCGTCGAGCACCCGGTGCACATGACGGGCTGCGGCCGCACCGACGCGGGCGTTCATGCCCGGTGTTACGTGGCGAATTTTCGGACCAGCTCCACCATCCCGGTGGAGCGGCTTCCTTACGCCCTGAATACCCATCTGCCCTGTGACATTGTGGTGACCAGGGCATTTGAAGTCCACGAGAATTTCAACGCCATCGGCTCCTGTGTCCGCAAGGAATATACCTATCAAATCTATAATTCCCGTCTCAAAGACCCGTTTTATGTCAACCGGGCCTGGTTTTATCCCCGGCATCTGGATGAAACCATCATGCAGGCCGCAGCCAGCCAGTTCGTGGGCACCCACGATTTTGCCGCAGTGAGAAGTGTAGGTACGGATGTCAAATCCACCGTCCGCACGGTATACTATTACAATGTGGAGCGGCAGGGGAATGTGATCATCCTGAAGGTCTGTGCCAACGGCTTCCTGTACAACATGGCCCGGGCCATGGCGGGTACCGTGGTCTACGCGGCGGAGGGAAAGATCCGCCCCGAGGAGATCGGGGCCATTCTGGATTCCGGCAACCGCACCGCCGCCGGCCCCACCGTGCCCCCCGGGGGCCTGTACATGACCCACCTGTGGTACGATGACGGCATCGAGAAATTTGAAGTCGGAAGCGACTGGACGAAATAGGTTCGTTCATAATTTGTTTTTCCTTTTTTGGCGGTTCTATGCTATACTTCACCGAAAGGAAAAGGAGTGAATGAGTATGCAGCCGAAAATGTGCAGCAAATGCAAGAAAAATATCGCCGTTGTGTTCATTACCAAGGTCGAAAACGGCGTGACGCTGAATGAAGGCTACTGCCTGAAATGCGCCCGCAGTCTGGGCATCCCCCAGATCGATCAGGCGGTAAAGCAGATGGGCATTTCCGAGGATGACCTCGACATGCTGGCGGATGAAATGAGCAGTATGTTCGGTCAGCGGGATAACAGCGACGATGCGGACGATGACGAGATCGACAGCCAGACCGCGACCTTCCCGCTGTTAAACCAGCTCTTCGGCGGAAATCCCAATCCCCCGGCCCAGCCCCAGCGTCCCGCAAAGCGGGAGGAGCCGCCCGAGGAGGGGAAGGGGAAAAAGAAAAATAAGAAACACAAATTCCTGGACAGCTACTGCATGGATCTGACCGGCAGGGCCAGAGAAGGAAAGCTGGACAAAGTCATCGGCAGGGACGTGGAGACGGAGCGGGTCATTCAGATCCTGAACCGCCGCCAGAAGAACAACCCCTGCCTGATCGGTGAGCCGGGCGTTGGCAAGACCGCCATTGCGGAGGGTCTGGCCCAGCGCATCGCCGCCGGAAATGTTCCCTACAAGCTGCGGGACAAGGAAGTGTTTCTGCTGGACTTGACAGCGCTGGTGGCAGGAACCCAGTTCCGGGGCCAATTTGAAAGCCGCATGAAGAGCCTGATCGGCGAGATCAAGGAATGCGGCAACATCATTCTGGTCATCGACGAGGTGCACAATCTGGTGGGCGCGGGGGATGCCGAAGGCTCCATGAACGCCGCCAATATCCTCAAACCCGCTCTGTCCCGTGGGGAAATTCAGGTCATCGGCGCTACCACCTTCGCCGAGTACCGCAAGTACATTGAGAAGGACGCGGCTTTGGAGCGCCGGTTCCAGCCGGTGACGGTGGCGGAGCCGACCATTGAGGAAGCCAGCCAGATCATGCAGGGCATCGCCAGATCCTATGCCGAGTTCCACGGCGTGGAGATCTCCCCGGAAATTGCCCATCAGTGCGTGGTGCTGTCCGAGCGGTACATTACCGACCGGTTCCTGCCGGATAAGGCCATCGACCTACTGGATGAGGCCTGCTCCGACGTGAACCTGCAATGCAAGGAGATCTCCGAGCTGGCCCAGCTGAAAAAGGAGCGGGACGACTACGAGCTGGAGCTGCGGATGCTCAACGAGGACACGGAGAACCAGAACTACGAGCGCCTTGCCTACCTTCGCAGCAAGCTGATGCAGATCGCTCCCAGAATCGAAGCGCTGGAAGCCATGCCGAAACCAGCCGTGACCATGGAAAATCTGGCAAGAATTATCGAAATGTGGACGAAAATCCCCGCTTCCAAGATCAAGGCCCAGGAGTATCAGCAGATCAAGGGCCTTGCCGACCGGCTGAAAACCCACATCGTAGGTCAGGATCAGGCGGTGGAAGCGGTGGCCCGGGCCATCCGCCGGAACCGGGTGGGCATCAGCCCCAAGAAGCGGCCTGTTTCCTTTATTTTCGTCGGCCCCACCGGTGTGGGCAAGACGGAGCTGGTCAAGCAGCTGGCGAATGATATGTTTGACAGTGTGGATGCCTTGATTCGGCTGGATATGTCGGAATACATGGAGAAGCACACCGTCTCCAAGCTCATCGGCTCTCCTCCCGGCTATGTTGGCTATGACGAGGCGGGCCAGCTGACGGAGAAGATCCGCCGCCGTCCCTACAGCGTGGTGCTGTTTGATGAGATCGAGAAGGCCCACCCCGACGTGCTGAACGTGCTGCTGCAGGTGCTGGACGACGGGCGCATCACCGACGCCCAGGGCCGTGTTGTAAACTTTGAGAACACCATTATCGTCATGACCTCCAATGCCGGCTCTGAGGGCCGTGTAGGCGGTCTGGGCTTTGGCCGGACGGAAGGGGATAAGGTGCAGGAGACCACCATGAAGGCCCTGCGGGAGTTCCTGCGGCCCGAGTTCCTGAACCGCGTGGACGAAATTCTGACCTTCAACCACCTGAGTGAGGAAAACTTCCTTGGCATCGCGGACATCATGCTCTCCGAGCTGCGGGAAAGCCTGTCCGCCCGCGGCCTGACCCTTACCTGGGATGATTCCCTGCGGCAGCTGCTGGTGAAGAAGGCCTATTCCACTACCTACGGTGCCCGGAACCTCCGCCGCACCATCCAGCGGGAGCTGGAGGACCCCATCTCCGAGACCATCATCGACAGCTTCGAGCATCCCATTTCTGCCATTCAAATCACGGTGGAAAATGATGCTGTCAAGCTGAATGTGCAGTAAAACAAAACGTCCTCTGTGCCCAACGGCACAGAGGGCGTAGTTTTATTATTATGGGAATGAAAAAAACTCCTCTCTTGCAAAGCAAGAGAGGAGTTTTGGCGGAGAAGGAGGGATTTGAACCCTCGATACCCTTTTGGGGTATACACGA
>JAUNSH010000031.1 GCA_030539285.1 Eubacteriales bacterium | reverse complement strand
GAGTCGATGGTTCCCACGTCCTTCCAGTAGCCGTCGAAGGGATAGGCCATCATCTTGTGGCCGGCAGCCAGAAGCATGGGGATGATGTTCTTGCCGAAGTCGTTGGAGGACTTGGGGTCATCCTCGTCAAACAGCAGAGCCTCCCGCAGGACGCTCCAGGTGAAGCAGTAGATACCCATGGAGGCGTTGGTGGACTTGGGATGGGCGGGCTTCTCCTCGAACTCGTAGATGGTGTTGTCGGGGTTGGTGTTCAGGATGCCGAAGCGGGAAGCCTCCTCCAGGGGGACGTTCCGCACGGCGATGGTGCAGGAGGCGTTATTCTTTTCGTGGTACTCCACCATGGCGCTGTAGTCCATCTTATAGATGTGGTCGCCGGACAGGACGACAACGTAGTCGGGGTTGAAGCGGTCGACGAAGTCGATGTTCTGGTAGATGGCGTTGGCGGTACCCTTGTACCAGCCGGACTTCTTGTCGTGACGCTCGTAGGGGGGCAGGACCTGGGCGCAGGAGTGGGTCTTGTTCAGGCCCCAGGGCTGGCCGTTGCCGATATACTCGTTCAGCTCCAGAGGCTGATACTGGGTCAGGATGCCTACGGTGTCAATGCCGGAGTTGACGCAGTTGGACAGGGGGAAGTCGATGATGCGGTACTTGCCGCCGAAGGGGACGGCAGGCTTGGCGGTCTTCTCCGTCAGAACCTTCAGACGGCTGCCCTGGCCACCGGCCAGCAGCATGGCGATTACGCGTTTTTTCTGAAAATACATGGTCACAGCTCCTTATATGAATTGATGGATGCCGCGTGGTCTGATTCACGGCAGACATATTTTTCCACGTTCATAACATACCATATTTTTGCTGTTTATGGAATGGACAATTTACATAAAATATCACAAAAACTTTCTGCATTCTGCACAACTTCTAACCAAGAACAGGGGAAACTACTGGGAGATTTTACCATTTTTTGACGTTTTTCATACCAAATCAGGCTGAGCCAGCGGCCCATTTTAAAACCAATGCCGGGAAATTCGGCGCATTTTTCATAGCCCTGCTTCTCGTGGAACCGCCGGGAAGGGCCGTTTTCCCCGCAGACCAGGGCGTACAGCACCTGATAGCCCTGCCGCCACAGAATTTCCTCCAGGACGGCGTAGAGGCCGGCAGCGACGCCTCTGCCCCGGGCTTCCGGGCGCAGGTACACGGTAGGCTCGGCACACCAGCCGTAGGCTGCCCGGGTGAAAGGAGCGCTGGCATAGGCGTAGCCCAGAAGTTTGCCGTCCTCCTCCCAGACTAGCCAGGGAAACTGCTGGGTGTAGGTTGTAAAGCGGTGGATGAATTCCTCCAATGTGGGCGGCACATATTCAAAGCTGACGGTGGTGTTTTCTACATATGGGGTGTAAATTGCCAGCATTTCCGGCACATCCTCGACAACTGCGATACGGAGCATTGTAAGACCTCTTTTCGTAGGGCGGGGTCATGACCCCGCCGAACGCGTAATGTTTTTTCTGCGGTTTTCGTCCAAAGAGAATTGGTTGCTATTCGCTTGCGGTTTCCATCCGTTTGAGCCGCATGACGTCGTGACCTAATCGGCGGAATCATGACTCCGCCCTACAGTTTACATACATTTTACGTCGGAAAAATCCTCCCGTCAAGGTTGACATTTGACGGCAATGCGGGTAGAATAATCGTAACTATGACGAAAAGGAGGGACCACCATGGATGCCGGCGGCAGTGGCAATATACCCGGTCGAAGTAGCATAGGCTCCACGGTGGGCCTGACTGCGTAAACCGTGTAGGATTGCCTTCTATTGATCTATAATATAATAGGAGGGAAATCATGGCTGAACGTTTTGAAATTGTGGAAAAAGCTGTCCTCAAAATGCTGGAGGACAAAAAATACGCCACTTTGCGGGATATTCTCGTTACCATGAATCCCAGCGACGTGGCAGGCCTGTTTGACGGGCTGGAGGAAAAGCAGATCCCGCTGATGTACCGGCTGCTTCCCAAGGAGCTGGCGGCGGAGACCTTCGTGGAGATGGAGCCGGAGGCCCAGGAGCTGCTGATCCGCAGCTTTTCCGATAACGAACTGAAGGAAGTTCTGGACGAACTGTACGTGGATGACGCGGCGGACCTGGTGGAGGAAATGCCCGCCAACGTGGTCAAGCGGATCCTGAAGCACGCGGATCCGGAAATGCGCCACTCCATCAACCAGATCCTGCGTTACCCCGAAAACTCCGCCGGTTCCATCATGACCACGGAATACGTCTCCCTGCGCCCCGGCATGACCGTTGGCGAGGCCATCCTGCGTATTCGGCGGCAGGGCGTGGACAAGGAGACCATCTATACCTGCTATGTCCTTGCCAAGGACCGGACCCTCATCGGCCTTGTCACCGTGAAGGACCTGCTGCTGGCGGAGGACGACGAGGATAAAATTGAAGACCTGATGCTCACCAACCTGATCTGTGTCACCACCCAGACCGACCAGGAGGAAGTGGCCCGGATGTTCAGCAAGTACAACTTCCTGGCCCTGCCCGTGGTGGATGGCGAGCACCGGATGGTAGGCATCGTGACCTTCGACGACGCCATGGACGTCATGGAAGAAGAGGCCACCGAGGATATGGAGATCATGGCGGCTATGACGCCCTCGGAGAAGACCTACCTCAAGAGCACGCCCTTCGACCTGTACAAGCACCGCATCCCCTGGCTGATGCTGCTGATGGTGTCGGCCACCTTTACGGGCATGATCATCTCCTCATTTGAGGAGGCGCTGGCACTGCTGCCCGCCCTGACGGCTTTCATCCCCATGCTGATGGACACCGGCGGCAACTGCGGTTCCCAGTCCTCCGTCACCGTGATCCGTTCCCTGAGCCTGGATGAATTGAGATTCAGCGATATTTTCCGGGTCATGTGGAAGGAATTCCGCACCGCCATCCTCTGCGGTGCCACGCTGGCAGTGGTGTGCTTTGTGAAAATTCTGCTCATTGACCGGCTGCTCATGGGCAACACCAGCATCAGTCTGCTGGTGGACGGTGTGGTGTGCCTGACGCTGGGCGTGACGGTGGTCATCGCCAAATTCGTGGGCTGCTCCCTGCCCCTGCTTGCCAAGCGGCTGGGCTTCGACCCGGCGGTCATGGCCAGCCCCTTCATCACCACCATCGTGGATGCCCTGAGCCTGCTGGTGTACTTTATGTTCGCCAAGACGCTGCTTGGTTTGTAACGACAAAAAACTGTTGCATTTTCAGCGGGGGTCTGCTATAATGACCCCACAACGCAGGGTTAGTTCATCGGTAGAATGGTCGCTTCCCAAGCCACAGAGGCGGGTTCGATTCCCGTACCCTGCTCCAAAAAGAAGACAGCATCCCGGTAGGGTGCTGTCTTTTTTGCTTATGCTGATATTCATGTTGGCAGAGGAACGCGGCTGTCTGTCATACCGCGCCCCTCTGCCGTAAGAAAGGAAAGGGAGGAATCGTAACTTATCTCTGGATCCGTCCGGAACCGTCACCGAAGGTAATGACTCTCGCCATAATTACCCCTCCATCGCGGCTTTCCGGGCATCCCGGCAAAGCTGCGTGATTTTTTCAAAGTTGCCTGCCTTGATCTCCGCTTTGGGGCAGACCCAGCTGCCGCCCACGGCAAAGACGAAAGGCGCGTCGATGTACTCTTTGATATTGGCGGTATTCACGCCGCCGGTGGGCAGGAACTTCACACCCACAAAGGGAGCCGCCAGATTCCGCATGGCGTTTAAGCCGCCGTAGACGTTGGCGGGGAAGAATTTCACCGCTTTCAGGCCGTGCTTCATGGCAGCCATGATCTCAGTGGGGGTCACGCAGCCGGGGGTGACGGGTACGTTATTCTCCACGCACCAGCCCACGACCTCCTCAGAAAAGCCGGGAGAGACGATGAACTTGGCGCCCATTTCCACAGCCAGCCTGGCCTGCTCCACATTCAAAACAGTCCCGGCGCCAACAAGCATATCAGGGCAGTTTTCCGCAACGGCTTTGATGCACTCGGCCGCGCAGGCGGTGCGGAAGGTGATCTCCATGGTGTCCACGCCCCCCGGCAAGCATGGCCTTTGCGGTGGGCACCGCGTCTTCTGCCCGATCCAGCACCACAACGGGGACAACGATGGACTGTGCCAGTCTTTCCAATACGCCCATTTTGAATTCCTCCAATTCTGTTTTTTGTTATTGTTACGCGAAGAAGGATACGATCAGCGCAACCAGGAAGCCCGTGGTGCCCACCAGAGTCTCCATGAGGGTCCAGGTCTTGAAGGTGGTCTTTTCGTCCAGATTGCACAGAGACTTGACCAGCCAGAAGCCGGAATCGTTGACGTGGGAGAAAGCGGTGGAGCCGCCGGCGATGGCCATGACCACGCAGGCCAGATGCAGAGGAGACAGGGTGCCAGTGATGGGCATTGCTGCGATCATACCGGCGGCCATGGTCATGGCAACGGTGGCGGAGCCGACAGAGATGCGGACTGCCAGAGCGATCAGGAAGGCGACTACCACGATGGGCACCGGGGCGGAGGCCACAAAGCCACCGATGATATCACCCAGACCGGAATCCTGGAGCATATACCGCAGGACGCCGCCTGCCGCGGTCACCAGCAGGATCAGGCCGGTGGGCTCCAGAGACTTGGTCATCACTTTTTCCAGCTCCTGCATGGTATAGCCGTTCTTGACGCCCAGGATCACCATGGCGGCAAGGGTCGCCAGCAGCAGCGCCACGAAGGGTGTGCCCAGGAAGGTGAACACGGGCCGCAGGCAGTCAACCCAGCTTCCTTCCGGGATCTGGCCCAGAACGGAGTTCACAAGGATCAGAACCAGGGGGATCATGATGATGCCGACCACGCTGGCAAAGGAGGGCAGCTTGCTTTCGTCATACTCCGGGGCGTTCAGATACTGCTCCGGCACAGGAACGTCGTAGTGGTCGCCGCAGAATTTGCCGAACAGAGGGCCAGCCACCACCATGGCGGCGAAGCCGCAGATGAGGCCCAGACCGATGACCAGTCCCAGATCCACACCCAGAATGTTTGCCACCAGCACCGGGCCGGGCGTGGGCGGGATAAAGGCGTGACCTACCGCCAGACCCGCCAGCAGAGGAATTACGAAATACAGGGTGGATTTCTTCGCCCGGCGGGCAATGGAGAATGCCAGAGGAATGAGGATGATGAGGCCCGCGTCAAAGAAGACGGGGATCGCTGTGACCATGCCGGTCAGGCCCAGTGCCCAGGGGGCGTTCTTTTCTCCAAAGCGGCGCATCATGGTCAGCGCCACCCGCTCCGCGCCGCCGGAGATCTCCAGAATGGCGCCGAACATGGAGCCAAGTCCCACCAGCAGGGCGATGCCCTTCAGGGTCTCGCCCATGCCCTTGGTGACGGTGCTTACGATCATGTCAACGGGCATTCCGGCGATGAGGCCGATGCCCAGCGCGGAAATGAGGATCGCGATCAGGGGCTGGAGCTTTCCCTTGATGATCAGGACCAGCAGTAATACGATGCCGCACAGTGCGGCCACACACAGACGCGCGGGATTTGCTGCAAATTCCATAGTAGTATCCTCTCTTCTTTTTAATTATTTCATGTAACCGCCCTGCATGGGGGAAACGGCGTGTTCTGAGAAAATTTTCAGGACACCGCTGGGGTACTTGGGCTGCTTGGGCTGCCAGCGGCTGCGGCGGTCTGCCAGAATGGCTTCCATTTCCTCGGCCGTCTTGACCTGTCCCTTGACGCCCACGATCTCCAGCTTCCGCTCAGGAATGTCGATGTGGATCAGGTCGCCTTCCTCCACCAGCGCGATGGGGCCGCCGTCCGCGGCTTCGGGAGAGACATGGCCGATGGAGGGGCCGGTGGATGCGCCGGAGAACCGTCCGTCGGTGATCAGGGCGATGCTGCGGCCCAGCTCCTTGTCGGAGGAGATGGCCTCGGAGGTGTAGAACATTTCCGGCATACCGGAGCCTTTGGGGCCTTCGTAGCGGATGAACACCGCGTCACCGGGGTGGATGCTGTGGGTCAGCACCGCGTGGATGGCCTCCTCCTCGCTGTCGAAGGGGCGGGCGTTCAGGGTTGCCTTGAACATCTCCTTGGGGCAGGCGGTGTGCTTGATGACCGCGCCCTCGGGAGCCAGGTTGCCCTTCAGAATGGCGATGGCACCGTCGGTGCCGATGGCCTTGTCGAAAGGATGGATGATATCCTGCCAGGTAAGGCCCACCTTTGCGCAGTAGTCGTCGCACTTGTCGAAGAAGCCCGTGCGCTTCAGCTCGTCCAGATTCTCGCCCAGAGTCTTGCCGGTGACGGTCATCACATCCAGATGGAGCATGGGGCGGATCTCCTCCATGATCCGGGGAACGCCGCCGGCGTAGTAGAAGAACTGGGCGGGCCACTTGCCGGCGGGGCGGATGTCCAGCAGATAGTGGGCACCCCGGTGGAGCCGGTCGAACATCTCCGCGTCGAATTCAATGCCGAATTCATGGGCGATGGCAGGGATGTGCAGCAGGGAGTTGGTGGAGCCGGAGATGGCGGCGTGGACCATGACCGCGTTCTCGAAGGATTCCCGGGTGACGATGTCCCGGGGCTTCAGGCCCAGCTTTGCCAGCTCCATGACCTGCTGTCCTGCCTTCCGGGCAACGCTGCGGAGGTCCTCACAGGTAGCGGGCATCAGGGCGGAGCCGGGAAGCATCAATCCAAGGGCCTCGCCCATGACCTGCATGGTGGAGGCGGTGCCCATGAAGGAGCAGGCACCGCAGGAGGGGCAGGCGTGCTGCTTGTACCAGGTCAGCTTTTCCTCGGTGATCTCTCCCCGGCTGCACTGGGCGGCGTAAATGCCGATCTGTTCCAGAGTCAGTAGATCGGGGCCAGCGTCCATGACGCCGCCGGTGACCAGAATGGAGGGCATATTCACCCGGCCAATGCCCATCAGGTGGGCGGGCACCGCCTTGTCACAGCTGGCAACGAACACGCCGCCGTCAAAAGGGGTGGCTCCCGCGTGGATCTCGATCATATTCGCGATGGTATCCCGGCTGGCCAGGGAGTAGTTGATGCCGTCGTGACCCTGGGCCATGCCGTCGCAGATGTCGGTGGCAAAGTACCGTGCCGCCTTGCCCCCGGCTTCTGCCACGCCGGAGACCGCTTCCTCCACCAGTTCCAGCAGGTGTGCGCTGCCGGGGTGGCTGTCGCCGAAGGTGCTCTCTACCATGATCTGGGGCTTGGAAAGGTCCTCCACCTTCCAGCCCATGCCCATGCGCAGGGGGTCCTGCTCCGGCGCCAGTGCCCGGATTTTCTGACTTATCATACCAGATTCTCCTTTACTTTTTGATTCGTTTTATTTGCTTTTCTTGTTGATATAGTATATTATCTTGAATTATTTGTCAATAAACTGGAATCAAGTTTGGATGTACTCATAATTTGGAAACAGCTTACTTGTACAAAAAGCGGTGCGTGGTCAGACCACATCGGCCCGGTTTTTTCATTTGGTCTGAACAGAAAAAACCAGAGCCGTGAAAGGCTCTGGTTTGCTGTATTTTCTTACCTGCGGTATTGTCCGCCCCGGAGGATGGGGTCCGGTTCCAGGCAGTCCCGGTTGTAGATCAGGTGCAGGTACATGGCATCCGAAGCCGCCGTGGGGTCGTGCCTGCGGATGGCGTTGAGAACAGCCCGGTGGGTGCGCATGGTCTCCTCCCGGAGGGTGCCGCCGGTGCTCTCGATGAACACGCCGATGGCCCCGTGGATGATGGGAAGCAGCTTGGGCATGATGATGTTGCCGCTGCACCGGGCGATGCAGGTATGGAATTCCTGATCCATTTTTAAATGGGGTTTGCCGGATCGGATCAGATCGTCCACGCAGGAGCAAAGGTAGTCCAGCTCCGCGATGTCCTCGTCGGTGGCGTTCTGCGCCGCCATAGCCGCCATCCGGGGTTCGATGAGAATACGGAATTCCAGCAGGTCTTTGGCAAGCCTTGCCTTGTCCCGGATCAGGGTGAAGCCCAGAGGGTCGTCCGCAACGCCGTGCTTATAGGACACGAAGGTGCCCACACCCTTGCGCACCTCCAGCACGTTCCGGGCCGTCAGCTGCTGAATGCTCTCCCGGAGGGTGCTGCGGCCCACACCGAGCTGGGCGCTGAGATCCCGTTCGTTGGGCAGACGGTCCCCGTCCTTCAGCCCCTCATCCTGCAAATACCGAATGATCGCGTCATTTGTCTGCTCCACCGCGGAAGGGCGGCGATCCCCGGAATACTGTCTCATTGCCATCTCCTCCTTTTTGTCATTATATCGGATATTTTCCGCGGACGCAATCCATTTTCCGCTTTCTCCGCCGTTGCGCGTCTGGTATTTTTCTGTTATAATGAAAAATAATTGGAGGGGGATACAATGCGTATGGTTACCTTAAATGACGGAAATCAGATCCCAGCGGTGGGCTTTGGAACCTATAAATCCACAAATGAGGCCGGATATCGGGTCGTGCTGGATGCCGTCAGGGCCGGTTACCGCCTGCTGGACACGGCAAAAGTCTACGGAAACGAAGAAGATGTGGCCAGGGCCGTCAGGGAAAGCGGTATTCCAAGAGAAGACTTTTTTATCACTTCCAAGTTGGACAGAGACAGGCTTGGATATGATACCGCGAAATCAGAGCTGGAACAGACGTTGCGCCGTCTGGATACCGATTACATCGATCTTTATCTGCTTCACTGGCCGCGGCCGAATTATGGCAGAGCGGATTTTGAGGATTGGAAGCGCCTGGATGCTGAGAGCTGGAAGGCGCTGGAAGAAATGCAGGCCGAGGGAATGATCCGTTCTATCGGTGTATCCAACTTTCTTCCCCACCATTTGCAGAATCTGATGGCGCGTGCCAATGTGATCCCGGCTGTTGACCAGCTGGAGCTTCATCCCGGATATATGCAGTATGCCGCCTGTGATTTTTGCAGAAAACACGGGATCACACTGGAAGCGTGGAGCCCGATCGGGCGCGGCAGATTGGCAGAAAACGCGATTTTAAATTCGCTGGCCGAAAAGTATCACACCAGCGTTCCCCATCTTTGCCTTGTGTATCTGCATCAGGAAGGAATCGTTGTCCTCCCGAAGTCCTCAAATTACGAACGGATGCTGGAAAACAGGATCCTGGATGATATTTCTCTGTCCGAAGAAGACCTGTGGAGGGTCCGATCCATGCCGCAGGCAGGCTGGGGCGGAGAGCATCCTGACTGTGAACGGATCTACTTCTGAGCGTTTTATCCTGATATTGGAGCATTGAATCCGTATGACATCTTTTAAGGTCATTTTGCTGTCTTGTTCAGCAGAATTACCGCCCCAACCAGCACTCCGGTGACGAGGAACACCCCCGCCAGCCCTGCCCCGGCAATGGGCAGGGCGTTCAATAAGAGATCCAGCCGCATAGTTAACCTCCTGTCCGCCGCACCAGCGCCAGCAGCAGGCCGCCGGCGATCACCGACGCGATCTGCCCGGAGACGTTGACGCCTACCGCCTGCATGAGAAGAAAATTCTGCTTATCCTCCTGCTGGCCAAGCCTGTGCACCACCCGGGCGGACATGGGAAAGGCGGAGATCCCCGCCGCGCCGATCATGGGGTTCAGCTTCTCCCGGCAGAACAGGTTCATGAGCTTTGCGAGATATATGCCCCCGGCGGTGTCCGCGATGAAGGCGATCAGCCCAAGGCCCAAAATCATCAGGGTTTCGGGCCGGAGAAAGGCCTCCGCCGTCATCTGGGCCGACACGGACAGCCCCAGCAGGAGCGTGACGAGGTTTGCCAGCACGTTCCGGGCGGTGTCCGACAGGGTATTCAGCACCCCGCACTCCCGCAGCAGATTGCCGAACATGAGGAAGCCGATCAGCGCCGCCGCGTCGGGGGCCGCCAGACCCACCACCAGCGTCACCAGAATGGGAAAGAGAATGCGGGTGGTTCTGGGAACGGACTTTCCCTTGTAATCCATGCGGATCATCCGCTCGGCCCTGGTCGTGCACAGTTTGATCACCGGGGGCTGGATGATGGGCACCAGCGCCATGTAGGAGTAGGCGGCCACCAGAATGGCGGGCAGATACCGGCTTTCCAGCACCGTGGCTACATAAATGGAGGTGGGGCCGTCCGCTGCGCCGATGACGGCGATGGAGGCCGCGTCCTTCAGGGGAAACCCCAGCAGGGATGCCAGGCACAGGGTGAAGAAAATGCCGAACTGTGCCGCCGCCCCAAAGAACATCAGCTTGGGGTTTGACAAAAGGGGCTGAAAGTCGATCATGGCCCCAATTCCGAGAAACAAAAGAAGTGGAAATAATTCATATTCCGCGATACCCAGCTGGTACAGCCGCTGAAGCACCGCAGCCGCCCCGGAGCCGGGGAGGTTCATGAGGATGGCCCCAAAGCCCATGGGGAGCAGCAGGGCCGGCTCCATGTTTTTAACGATGGCAAGGTAGATGAGCAGACCGCCCATGGCCCACATCACCGCATGCCCGGCTGTGAGATTCATAAGATTCAAATAGCTCACTCCTTCGTGGGGCTTACGACTGGGCACCCTTCAGTCATGCCTTCGGCGTGCCAGCTCCCCTGAAAGGGGAGCCATTTTATTATATTGCAGGCACCTTGCAAAACTCGCAGAATCCCGTCACTGTGAAAAATATGAAAAATGTGATTGACAGCTTCCCCCGCTTATGGTAAAGTGGGCGGGAAGAATTTTATAAGAATATGGAAGGTGAAAACCATGGAGCACATCAAGACCATCGAGACCCGTAACCTGTGCGACAGCGTCAGAAGCGGCGGCTGCGGCGAATGCCAGACCTCCTGCCAGTCCGCCTGCAAGACCAGCTGCGGCATTGCCAACCAGAAGTGCGAGAGCGCTAAGGAAAGCAAGTAATTGCACAAGGATGCCGCCGGAAGGCGGCATTTTTTATGAAGGAGAACGCTATGATTCATCAATATAAATTGGGCGGCTACAACATCGTGCTGGACGTATGCTCCGGGGCGGTGCACGTGGTGGATGAAGCTGCCTACGATATCATTTCCCTGTTTGAAAGCCGCAGCCGGGAGGAAATTCTCGCCGCTATGGCGGAAAAATATCCCGACCTGTCCGCTGAGGAATTGGCCCAATGCTATTCTCAGGTGGAAGAATTGAAGGACGCGGGCAAGCTGTTCGCTCCCGATACCTTCGAGCCTATGGCGGGAAAGCTTAAGCAGAAGACCGCGGGCGTTGTTAAGGCCCTGTGCCTGCACATCGCCCACACCTGCAACTTAAACTGCTCCTACTGCTTCGCCAGTCAGGGCAAGTACCACGGCGAGCGGGCAATTATGTCCTTCGAGGTGGGCAAGCGGGCGCTGGATTTCCTCATCGAGCACTCCGGCACCCGGCGGAATCTGGAAGTGGACTTCTTCGGCGGGGAGCCGCTGATGAACTTCCAGGTGGTGAAGGATCTGGTGGCCTATGCTCGGAGCATTGAGAAGGAAAAGGGGAAGAATTTCCGCTTCACCCTGACCACCAACGGCGTGCTGGTGGACGATGACGTGATCGAATGGGCGAACAAAGAGTGCAGCAACGTGGTGCTGAGCCTGGACGGACGGAAGGAGGTCCACGACCGCTTCCGGGTGGACTATGCGGGAAATGGCAGCTGGGAGAAGATCGTGCCCAAGTTCCAGAAATTCGTGGAGGCCCGGGGCGGCAAGGATTACTATATGCGGGGCACCTTCACCCACCACAACCCCGATTTCCTCAAGGACATTCAGCAGATGCTGGATCTGGGCTTTACCGAGCTGAGCATGGAGCCGGTGGTCTGCGCCGCCGGGGACCCCTCCGCCCTTACCGAGGAAGATCTGCCCGTCGTTATGGAGCAGTATGAAAAGCTGGCCCAGCTGATGCTGGAACGGGACAAAGAGGGAAAACCCTTCACCTTCTACCATTATATGATCGACCTTACCGGCGGTCCCTGCATTTACAAGCGCATTTCCGGCTGCGGCAGCGGCACCGAGTACATGGCGGTGACCCCCTGGGGCGACCTGTACCCCTGCCACCAGTTCGTGGGCGAGGAGCGGTTCAGGCTGGGCAACATCTGGGATGGGGTGACCAACACCGAAATCCAGAGCGAGTTCGCCGCCTGCAACGTCTACGCCCATCCCGAGTGCCGGGACTGCTGGGCGCGGCTGTACTGCTCCGGGGGCTGCGCCGCCAACGCCTACCACGCCACCGGCGCCGTCACGGGCGTGTATGAGCAGGGCTGCAAGCTGTTCCGCAAGCGCATGGAGTGCGCCATCATGGTGGCGGTGTCCCGGGCGCTGGGAGAATAAATGGATACGCCCATCTGCGATTTTGTCCGGGATTACGCGGACAAAGACGAGATCCGCCTGCATATGCCGGGGCACAAGGGGAAAAACTTTCTGGGCTTGGAAGCCCTGGACATTACGGAGATCGACGGGGCGGACAGCCTGTATGAAGCCAGCAGCATCATACGGCAAAGCGAAGAAAACGCCAGCGCCCTCTTTGGATGCCCCACCTTCTATTCCACGGAAGGCTCCTCCCAATGCATCCGGGCCATGCTGTACCTTGCGGTGCTCCACGCCAGGACTCAGGGGAAAAACCCCGTCATTGCCACAGGACGCAATGCCCACAAGACCTTCCTCACCGGGGCGGCATTGCTTGACTTGGACGTGCGTTGGCTGTATCCGAAAAATAACGGCTCCTACCTGTCCTGCAATCTCACTGCCGAGGAAGTGGAAGTGTTTTTGCAATCGGAACAGCCTACGGCGGTGTACCTGACCAGCCCGGACTATCTGGGCAACGCGGCGGATATTGCGGGAATTGCGGAGGTCTGCCATAAGCACGGAGCGATTTTGCTGGTAGACAACGCCCACGGGGCCTATCTCAAATTTCTGCGGCCCTCCCGGCACCCCATGGATCTAGGGGCGGACCTTTGCTGTGACTCCGCTCACAAAACTCTGCCGGTGCTCACCGGCGGCGCGTACCTGCACTGCACGCCGGAATTCCGGGACTGGGCGAAAAATGCCCTGGCTCTGTTCGGCTCCACCAGCCCGTCCTATTTGATCTTGCAGTCATTGGACATGGCGAATCCCATTCTTTCGTCACTGACGGACAGATTGAGTGAATTTATTCCCCATGTGGACGCGGTCAAGGAAAACTTGTCGGCGCACGGATATGTTCTTTCCGGACAGGAGCCGCTGAAAATTACGATTTCTGCCAAGCCCTATGGCTATACGGGACAGGAACTGACCCAAATTCTTCTGAAACACAATATCGTCAGCGAATTTGCCGACCCGGATTTCCTGGTGCTGATGCTGACCCCTGAAAACAGTTTGGCGGAGCTGAATGCGCTGGAAAAGGCTTTGCTGTCCATTCCACGGAAGCCCCCGATTTTGGAGAAACCTCCTACATTTCAACCCGGCCAGCGGGTGTGCTCCCCAAGGGAAGCCATGCTGTCGCCCATGGAGGAAATTCCTGTGGAGGAAAGCGAGGAGCGGATTTTGGCGGCGGCCACGGTGGGCTGTCCCCCGGCGGTACCCATCGTGGTCAGCGGGGAGCGCATCGATGCCCATGCAATTTCCTGCTTTCAGTATTACGGCATTACCCATTGCAGCGTTATGAAATAGTGTTACAGCCCGGACGAAAAGTCCGGGCTGTTTGAATTGTCAGGCCGCCTCCTTCATCTGCTGCTGGACGATATTGGTAAGCCTTGCGATGAATTCCCCGTTGGTGGGCTTGCCCCGGTCGGGGTTGACGGTGTTGCCGAAAAAGGAACACAGAATGTCCATGTCCCCCCGTGTCCAGGTCAGCTCAATGAGATGGCGGATGCCCCGCTCCACCCGGGAGGCGGTGGTGTCGAATTTCGCGGCGATCTGGGGGTACAGCCCGAAAGTGATGTTGTTGATGTAATAGCGGTTCTCCACCGCCATCAGCACCGCCTCTACCACGTAAGGGTGGCCCACCAGATGGTCCGGGGTGCCCATTTCCAGCAGGATCCGCCGGACCAGATATTCCGGGTCCTTCCGGTTAAGCTGGGGGTACTCCATCAGCTGTTTCAGCTCCCGCTTTGCCCTGGCTTGTTCCGTGAGGGTCTCCGCGGTGCACAGCCGCATGAGGGTGTCTACCTGCAATTCCAAATCACGCATATAAAGTTCCTCCTGTAAAAAATAAATTGTACCCGATTTGTTGGACGGTTCCGGTGGTAACATTTTGTAACGAACAGAAGCATCCGACAAAAGTCGACAGAGCGGTTGACTTTAGTATGCAAATATGCTATGATTTATGCGTATCAAACCGGAAATAGCAGAAAATGAATACTAAAGTAACTTTCCGACAGAATCATACCACGACTAAAGAAGACTGTCAACCCATAAAATGACTACTTTAGTAATCTTCTGCAAATTGCACAAAGATTAGGGGGAGCTTTTGTGTTTTTTGATCGATTTCAGGCATTGTGTGAGAAAAAGGGCGTCAGCGTTTACCGGGCCTGCACGGATATCGGCCTGAACCGCAGCGCGGTGGCCAAATGGAAGGCCGGGGGCAAACCCAACGGCAACACCGCCGCCAAATTGGCGGAGTACCTCGGTGTCACCACGGACTACCTGCTCACCGGGCAGGAAGAGTCAAAGCCGAAAGTCACCGACGACGATATCAAATTCGCCCTCTTCGGCGGCGACGGGGAGATCACCGACGCCATGTACGAGGAGGTCAGGCAGTTTGCCGCCTTTGTCCGTCAGCGGGAGGCGGAAAAGAAGGAGTAACCATGGAAATTCCCATTCTGTATGCCCTTGCGCAGAAACAGAATATTCCTGTGTATCGCTTTCCTCTGCCCCAGACCGGCTCCATGTCCCTGATGGACGAGCAGGGGCGGTGCTGTATCGGCATGGACGAGGGGGTGCGGGACGGCGGGGCCCAGGAGCGGGTGCACTTAGGCCACGAGCTGGGCCACTGTCTCACCGGCAGCTTCTACAACCGCTACGCTGCCGTGGACTGCCGCCAGCGCCATGAGAATCAGGCCAACAAGTGGGCGATTCAGACCCTGATCCCGGTGGACGATCTGGATGAAGCGGTGGCGGAGGGCTGCACCGAGGTCTGGGAGCTGGCAGAGCGCTTCGGGGTCACGGAGGATTTTGTACGCAAGGCCGTGTGCCTGTACGTCCATGGAAATCTGGCCACGGAACTCTATTTTTAGAACGGCGTGTCATCCTGCGCCCGCTCAGGATGACAGAACAGTGCTTGACATTTTCCCCAAATTTCTATATAATATTGGAACGCTGAGCAAATACGTCTTCGGGGGGCCGGAAGGATCCGGCTGAGAGTGAGCCTGCTGGCTCTGACCCGTGAACCTGATACGGTTAGCACCGTCGGAGGGAAAGGCAGAATACCCATAAAAAGGTATCGCATTGCATCCGAAGGACGGGTTTGCAATGCGATTATTTTATTATGGAAACTCTGAATCAATCGTCTGCGGCTGGACATCCGATCTTTTGCCCCAGTCGTACAGTTTGAAAAGCAGGAAATACATCAAGTATTCCTCTGTTTTCCAAACTTTCGCCTGAGCCAAAATCTTCGGCTGCCTGCGCTTGCCGATTGGATCAGGGCTTCCAATGTGGAGGTATTCTCTATGAACAATTCCCATCGCAAGGTACGGATGCTGACCGAGGGCGCGCTGTGCATCGCCCTGGCGGAGATCCTCAGCTTCCTGCCCCTGTACAAAATGCCCTGGGGCGGCTCCGTCGATTTGGCTATGCTGCCCATCATCCTGTTCTGCGTCCGCTGGGGCTTCGCACCCGGCATGGTGGTGGCCTTTGCCCACGCCGTGTTCCAGACCCTGTTTGAGGGCGGCATCGCCATCGGCTGGCAGAGCATCATCGGCGACTTTATCCTGGCCTACACCGTGCTGGGCCTGGCCGGCCTGTTCAAGGGTAAGTTCGTCCCCGCAACGGTCGTTGCCTGCGTTGCCCGGTTCCTGATCCACTACGTAGTGGGCGCCACCATCTGGGCCGAGTACATGCCCGAGACCTTCTTCAACATGACCATGACCACCCCCTGGTTCTACTCCGCCCTGTATAACGGCGCGTACATGCTGCCGGACCTGGTGATCCTGCTGGTAGTGGGCATCATCCTCCTGAAGACCCCCGCCAGGAAGTACATCACAGGTCAGGACTTGGCCTGACAGCGCGCGTAAAAATCGTTACGCCGCCAAGCACCGCCCCTGAATAGGATGAAACCGCCCCGGCAAACGCCGGGGCGGTGATTAATTCTCTAAAGGGGGCAGCTTTGGGCGCAGCCAATTATTTCAGCTCGTCAATTTCCTTGGCGATCAGGCAGCTGCCCTGATAGACGCAGTTACCGTAGCAGCAGTCCACCTCGGAAATTTCGCCGTCCTCCGCCACCACCTCCACCATGCGGGAGGCGTCCAGCTGGCGGCAGTAGCCGGAAATGAATTTTTCTTCTTCCATTTACTCGCCCTCCGTGATGCAATAGCCTCTGGGGGCCAGGGTTAGCCAGTCCAGGGCTACGATTTGCAGATTATAGCCCGCCACCAGCTTCCCCGCGGGGATCTCCCAGGGGTCGGCGCTGCGGTTGCAGTAGACCCGGTAGGTCTTGCCCTCGTAGCTTCTGGTGAAGCCCACGTGGCGGTCTGACGCCTGGAAGAAATGGATGTCGCCGTAGCGGAAGGCCGGGTGCTTCCTGCGAAGCCAGCCCAGCCGCTGGAAGTGGCTCAGGAAATCCGTATTCTCCCGGCCCCAGGGGTAGGGACGGCGGTTAAAGGGGTCTTTTCCACCCTCCATGCCCACCTCGTCGCCGTAGTACAGGCTGGGACTGCCGGGCAGGGTGTATTGCAGGAAGGAGGCCATGAGCAGGCGGTCATAGGCGGTGTCGTACTGGTGGCGGCTCAGGCGCCGCTTGGACATTTCCTCCCGGGTGCCGCTGAAATCATCCACCAGGGCGGTGAGAATGCGGGGGGTGTCGTGGGTGCCCAGCAGGTTCATGTTGCACTGAACGACCTCTGCCGGGTAGTTCTCCACAATGGACATAACGGTCTCTTTCAGCGCCCCACCGCCGTCGTGGCCCCGGACGTAGTCGATAATGGCGGTGCGGAAGGGGTAGTTCATGACGCTGTCCAGCTCCCCGGCGGTGAAGTAGCTGCGGCGGCGGCCATAGGCGATCTTCGTGGAAGCGTCCTCCCAGACCTCGCCCAGCAGCAGGGCGTCGGGGTTGATGCCCTTGATGCGCTGGCGCAGAAGCTGGATGAATTCGTCGGGCAGCTCGTCGACCACGTCCAGCCGGAAGCCGTCGGCCCCCAGCTTCATCCAGTGGGCCACCACGCTGTCCTGACCGGTGATGATATAGTCAATGAAAGCCGGGTCCATCTTGTTCACCGTGGGCAGGGTGTCAAAATTCCACCAGGAATTGTAGGAATCGGGCCAATGATAGAAGGTGAACCAGCTGGAATAGGGGGACTGCCGGGAATTGTAGGCGCCCACGCTGTCAAACTGGCCCTCCCGGTTAAAGTAGGGGCTGTTGGAGCCGGTGTGGGAGTACACGCCGTCCAAAATCACCCGGATGCCCCGCTTGTGGGCCTGATGGCACAGTTCGGCAAAGTCCGCCTCCGTGCCGAGCAACGGGTCGGGGGTCTTGTAGTCGCCGGTGTCATAGCGGTGGCTGGAAAAGCTCTTGGAAATGGGGTTCAGGTAGATGAGATTCACGCCCAGCCCCGCGATATAGTCCATCTTTTCGATAATTCCCCGGAAATTTCCGCCGAAAAAATCGTTGTTCAGAACCTTCCCGTCCTCTGTGGGCTTCCAGTCCACGTCCTCGCTCCAGCTTTTGTGGAGGGTATAGGGGGTCAGCTTGCCGGTGAGGTCGCAGTCGCCGGACTTATGGAAACGGTCGGGGAAGATCTGGTAGATGGTAGCGCCCTTGGCCCAGTTCGGGGTGTGAAAATCCGCCGGGACGCAGCTGACCTGCCACAGGTCCCCCGCTTCCATATTGGTGTCATCCCCCTGCTTGAACAGCCGGAAGCCGCCGCTGGGGGTGTCGATATAGTAATAGTAAAAGAACAGGCCGGTATGGGGAATGGAAAATTCTCCGCCCCAAACCTCGTAGGCGCCTTTGACGGCCTGTTTGGCAAGGCAGATGTCCTGCGCGCCCGTCCTGCCGTCCTCATACTTGAGGAGCAGGGTCACAGACGTGGCCTGGACGGTGCAGGGAATGTGGATGTGCACGGTGCAGTTTTGGCCGGGGGTCAGGGTGCCGAAGGGGGTCTTATACTGGGGAAGCTTGCTGTCGTACAAAATTCTCATGGCGGTCTCCTTAGCTTGACACATTACGGCGAATATTATAGCCTATTTTGCCCAAAAAGAAAAGGGGGCGTTCTGCCCAAAAGCGATGCCTGCTTTTTTTCGCCAAAATGAAAATCGGCACTTGACAAATTTCGCTTATTCGGGTATACTTACTGGGTAACTTCATGGACGATTAGCTCAGCTGGCTAGAGCATCCGCTTGACGTGCGGAAGGTCATAGGTTCGAGTCCTATATCGTCCACCATACATGGAAAATCCGAACTTCTTCCCTATCGGGAACGGGTTCGGATTTTTGTTTTATATCAAAGACGTTACCTATTGAGTGTAGTCCCCGGTTCTGCAGCACAGAACCGGGGCTTCGGCATATTCGACATTTCTCCTGCCCTCCGATACAATGGCAGCACCAAAGTAAATGAATTTACGGTTTGCTTGGAAATGTTGTACGGAGGCCGGAACTCCCTGTCCATCAGCTTTGAGGGGGTCATTCTGGGGACCTTCATCGGCGTGATGCTGGGCGTCTTTGCAGGCTATTTCGGGGGCTGGGTGGACACGCTGATTTCCCGGTTCCTGGATATTCTGCTGGCGTTTCCGGGCCTGCTGCTGGCCATCGCGGTGGTGGCGGTACTGGGCAACGGCATGCGCAATACGGTGGTCGCCATCTCGATCTTTTCTATTCCTACGGTGGCTCGGATGGTCCGGGGTGAGGTTCTTTCCCTGCGGGGCAATGAGTATATCGCGGCCTGCAGGGTCATGGGCGCCAGCCCGGCGCGGATCATTTTTACCCACATCATCCCCAACGCGGTTTCCCAGATCATCGTGAATGTGACACTGCAGCTTGGCACTGCGATCCTGATCGCCTCCTCCCTGTCCTTCCTGGGCCTGGGCGTGATTCCACCGGATCCGGAATGGGGTTCCATGCTGAGCCAGGCCCGGGAGGTCATGCGCTCCTATCCCATGCAGGCACTGATCCCCGGCGCTGCCATAACCACAGTGGTTATGTGCTTCAGTCTCGTAGGAGACGGCCTGCGGGACGCACTGGATCCCCGGCTGAAGAACGTGTAAGGAGGACGGCAGTATGCAAGAAGAAGTATTGCTCCGGGTGCGGGGGCTGAAGACGTATTTTTATACGGAGGACGGCGTGATGCCCTCTGTGGACGACGTTGATTTTGACCTGCACGCCGGGGAGACCCTGGCGATCGTCGGCGAGTCCGGCTGCGGCAAGTCGGTGACGAGCCTGTCGGTCATGGGGCTGATCCAGTCCCCTCCGGGCAAGATCGTGGACGGACAGATCCTCTACCGGGGCACGGACCTGCTGAAGCTGTCCAAAAAGGAAATGCGGAACATCCGGGGAAACGAGATCTCTATGATATTCCAGGAGCCGATGACCAGCCTGAATCCGGTCTTTACTGTGGGCAGCCAAATCGCGGATGCCTATGTGATCCATCGGAAGCTGAGTAAAAAAGCTGCCTGGGAAAAAACCGTTGAGATGATCCGCATGGTGGGGATCCCCGACCCGGAGAAGATGGCGGACAAATATCCCCATGAGCTTTCCGGCGGTATGCGCCAGCGGATCATGATTGCCATGGCCCTGGCCTGCGAGCCACGGATCCTGATTGCCGATGAACCGACCACGGCCTTGGATGTGACCATTCAGGCGCAGATCATGCAGCTTCTGAAGGACCTGAAAAACAAGACCGGCACATCCATTATTATCATTACTCATGACCTGGGTGTTGTAGCCCAGATCGCCCAGACCGCAATGGTCATGTATGCCGGACAGGTAGTGGAATACGCGCCTGCCCGGGCGATCTACAAGGATCCACTGCATCCGTATACCGTGTGCCTACTGAAAAGCGTTCCCCAGCTCGGTCAGGAGGTGGACACGCTGTTCAGCATTCAGGGCATGGTGCCAAGCCCCAAAGACTACCCCAAGGGGTGCCGTTTCAGCCCCAGGTGTCCCTGCGCCTGTCCGCTCTGTGCGGAAGCGGAGCCTCCCTTTGTGACGATGGAGGACGGACGCCGGGTGCGGTGCTGGAAGTATGACGAGAAGGAGGGACAGCGCTTTGGATGAACCATTGATTCGTGTAGATGACCTGAAGATCTATTATCCCGTCAGGTCGAAAAATTCCTTCGGCGGCAGCGCCTCCTGCCTTCGCGCTGTGGACGGCATCAGCTTTGACGTATTTAAAGGAGAATCCTTCGGCATCGTCGGAGAATCCGGCTGCGGCAAGTCCACCACTGGGCGGGCCGTGGTGGGGCTGCTGAAGCCTACAGAGGGGCGGATCCGCTTCGCGGGGAAGGATACGGCGGACATGGGCCGCATGGAAATGGCCCGGAAGCTGCAGATCATTTTCCAGGATCCCTATTCCTCCCTAGACCCCCGGATGACGGTGGGGCAGTGCGTAGGCGAGCCGCTGACTGTGCACAGGGTAGGGACCCGCGCGGAAAGGAAGGATCGGGTGCTGGAACTGCTGCGGGAGGTGGGCCTGCGGGAGGACCAGGCAGACCGCTTTCTCCATGAGTTTTCCGGCGGACAGCGCCAGAGAGTAGGCGTTGCCAGAGCCATCGCACTGAATCCGGACGTGATCGTCTGTGATGAACCAGTCTCCGCCCTAGACGTATCCATCCAAGCCCAGATCCTGAACCTGATGCGGGACCTCCAGAGGAACCGGGGACTGACCTACATTTTCATTTCCCACAACCTGAGTGTGGTAAAGCATTTCTGTGACCGGATCGCCGTTATGTATCTGGGGCACATCGTGGAGCTGGCGGACAAAAAGCAGCTGTTTGATGTCCCGAGCCATCCGTACACCCAGGCATTGCTGGCGGCGATCCCCGTTCCGGATCCGGATGTGCCCAGCATGTCTGGCGCGTTGACCGGGGACGTCCCCAGTCCTCTGGATCCTCCGGCGGGCTGCTGCTTCCACACCCGGTGTCCCTACGCGCGGGAGATATGCCGCAGGCAGGCTCCCGTGTTTCGTGAAATTGCCCCGGGCCATATGGCCGCCTGCCATAATCTTCCGGTCCGGGAAGAGACCCGGCAGGCCGCCGGTGATTCAAATAATGAGGAGTGTTCATTGTGATCAATTGTAAACTTGAACAGCCGCTGGAGGTCAGCAGCTGGGAACGTGTCTGCTACGAACCCGACGAGGAGCTGTTGGCCGTCAACGCCAAGCTGGAAGCGGACCCCGATAACGCGGATCTGTGGATGGAGAAGGGGTTGGTGCTTGCCAAAAGCTCCCTGTACCGCGAGGCGGAGGAATGCTATGCCCATGCCATTTCCATTGCTCCCTTCAATGGGATCCTGTACCGTCACCGGGCACACAGGTTCCTGTCCCAGTGGCGCTTTGAGGATGCCCGTGCCGATTTTACCATCGCGAGCCGGCTGATTCCCGAGAACTGGGACGTGTGGTATCACTTGGGCCTGTCCAATTTCCTGCTGGGTGACTACAAGAAAGCGGCAGCGGCCTATCAGCGGTGCCTGGAGCTGTCCATCCGTGAGGACGAGCTGATCGCCGTCTGCGACTGGTACTATATGACGCTGCTGCGACTGGGAGACCGGGAAGCCGCGGAGGCGGTGCTGGAGAACATCCGCGAGGACTTCGAGCCTGGGGACAATGGGGATTATTTCCGCCGCCTGCTGATGTATAAGGGCCTCGTTGCCCCGGCTGACGTGCTGCCCGCGGACATTTCCGGAATGGCACCGCTGGATGTGATCACCCTGGGCTTCGGCCTGTCCAACTACTACTGGTACAACGGGGAGCAGGAAAAGTCCAACCAGCTGATTGACCGGATCCTGGAGGTCGGTGACAGCGGAAACTGCTATTTTGCCTTCGGGTATCTTGCCGCGAAGGTCGATAAGACAAACCGTTCCAAATAACAGGGCGCTCTATATAACACAGACGCGCTGGGAATACATGGAGGAAAAGTTTATGAGAAACAGTCCGTTGCTGGAAGGGCCGCTTTCCGAGTATGAGACCCGGATACGCCGCCTGACCGTACAGATGAAGCTGGCGGGGCTGGATGGGATCTTGCTGTCCGCTCCGGATAATATGCGGTATTTCTGCGGACACAGAAGCATTGTATGGGATTCCAATGTTTCCATGCCGGGGACGCTGATCGTGTCCGCGGACGGGAGGATGCGGCTTGCAGGCTCCCAGAGCAACAATCCCACAGCCCGTATGACTGCCTGCGTAGAGGAAGACTGCTACATTGCGTATTTCAACGGCGGTACCCGCAAGCCCGGTCAGCCGGGAAGTTATCGGGAGGCGATTCTGCAGGCTTTCCGGGAGTTGGGGCTGGAAAACGCGAAAATCGGTATGGAGTGGGGCCGGGGCTGCCGGGTCCGCATGATCCACGCGGATTATGAAGCGATTATCGCTGGTATGCCCAATGCCGTCTTCACCGATGCCAGTGACACCATTTGGGCGATTCGGGGAACGAAAAGCCCTTACGAACTGGAGCTGCTACGCAAGGCAAATGCCATCAACGCCAAGCTCTTCGAGCATGCCTATGCCCGGATCATTCCCGGTGTTACCACGGAACGGGAGCTTTATAATTCCATGGCGGCGGAGGCCTATTCCCTTGGCTGCGACGGAATTCTGGAAATGGATGTCCGGGGACATAAGAGCCGCTACGGCCTGCCCAATTGCCCTCCCAGCGACCAGCCCATCGGCAGTGAAGCCGGGACTTCGATCATGATCGACGGCGGTCCCAGCTACAAAGGCTACATTTCCGATATTATTCGCGTGGGTGTTGTGGGCAAGTCCACCCCGGAGCAGGAGCGCCTGTATAAGATCGCCCTGGAAGGCCATGCGGTGGGCATGAGCATGCTCCGCCCGGGCGTACTAATCAGTGATGTGGTTGCCGCAGTGGACAGCTTCTATGAGAAGGCGGGCGTAAGTTACTGCAACCATACAAAGGGGTGGATCGGCCACAGCATCGGTCTCAACGTCCACGAGTATCCCTGCCTGGAGGAAGCGGAACACACACCGCTGAAGGCGGGCATGGTCATGTCCATGGAACCGGCGCTGGATACGCCGACAGCGGGAACCATGTGCCTGGAGCAGAATTTTGCCATCACGGAGGACGGCTATGAGTTGCTCAGCAAAACCCCAACGGAGCTTTTCGTTGTACACTGACCCGGCACACGCACCTTTTTCACAGCCGGGAAGTGATCCCACGACGCCCACAACTGTCCGCTGGATTCCAATATGGCGCCTTATCTAATCCATAAATTTCCCCACAGGAAGCCCCTCATAAACCAATACATCCACGGTCATTTGTAGCATGAATCTGTAAGATAAAGATGTTTAACATCTTCTAATGCTGCTTCCACCTAGTGGGTGTGTTGCACTGCCGGAACAGTTGAAGGCAGATATACCGTCGTTAATAAACGGTATCCAGCAGAACGAGCTTACATCCGATGACGTACCGCCTTTCGTAAGGCGGTACGTTTTGTTTTCCAGAGAAGGAGGACCCGCATTTTTCCGTTTATTACGGTGCGATCTATATTCTGTTCAAAACGGGAATTTTGTTTACTGCGAATTTATACTAAAACCTGATTAAAAACTTTAAATCAGGTTTTAGTATTACTACCTTTTGAGCTTCGATATGATAACTGGAGAGGAAATCAGCCCAGCTGGATACCCTCCAGCTGGGCTGATTTTGGTTTGTGTGTCACAGTTCTGAGAGTGTTCAAAACGGAATATGGATGGTTGTAGAAGATGAAAGGGAACAAAACACTTTTTCAAAGATTGTTCAAAGAAGAACATCAAGCATTTTGCAAAGACAGGGACGGTGCTCCCCTTCAAGGATTTAAAGCCTTCGGATGTCTTTACCTTCGCGGAGAGCTTTAAGCCCACGGGGCAGCACTTTGAGGTGCAGGATGCGGGGAAATACAGTCTAGGTAACAGCACCAGAGACAGTCTCCGGCGCTGTTTTCGGCATTGTTTGGATGGACTGAGGGAAACAGGATCCGTTTGTATCTATGCTTATGGCATCCTTGGGATTTGTCATAATTCTGCTTCCTTTCTGACAGCGGCCGCGAAGGCTGCCATTTTTCTCTGGGCTTTCACGCCCCCGGTTTCGATGCCGGAGCTGACATCCACCGCATAGGGCGAAAGCCGCGAAACGGCATCGGCTACGTTGTCGGGGGAATGCCCTCCGCCTGCTCCACCCGTTCCCGGGCGTGGTCAGCAAGCTGTTGGAGAATGGTCATGCTCCCACCTCCGGGCGGTTGCTGACTTCGATGAATTTGTTCAGAGTTTCCATTATGAAATTTTTCAGCATTATTTTTCCATGTGGCGTCATAATGGATTCCGGGTGGAACTGCACACCAAAGATGGGATAGTCCCGGTGCTGCACCGCCATCACCTCTCCGTCTGTGGTGCGGGCAGTAATGATCAGTTCCTCGGGAATGGTGCCTGCGTCTGCCGCCAGAGAGTGATACCGGGCGACAGGAGCAATTTCCGGACAGCCACGGAACAGCGGACAGGAGGTGTCAAACCGAACCTCTGACTGCTTTCCATGCATCAGCCGCTTCGCGTAGGTGACGGTTGCGCCGAAAGCCGCGCAGATCGCCTGATGGCCCAGGCAGACACCCAAAACAGGGATCTCCCTGCCGAGATATTTGGCTGCATCCATGATCACCCCCGCGTCCTCCGGTCTGCCTGGGCCCGGTGAGAGGATGATCCGCTGGGGATTCAGCTTTCGGATCTCCTCTACGGTCATGTCATCGTTGCGGATCACCCGGATATCCGGCTCGATTTCCCCAACCAGCTGAAACAGGTTGTAGGAAAAGCTGTCATAGTTATCGATCAGAAGAATCATCCGTTCACCTCCTGGGCCAGCTCCAATGCCTTGAGAGAAGCCCTTGCTTTATTCAGGCATTCTTCGTATTCCTTCTCAGGCACGGAATCCGCCACGATTCCCGCGCCGCTTCTTACGAACACCCTGCCGTTTTTCTTGTAGGCAATGCGGATGGCAATGCAGGTATCCATATTGCCGGTAAAGTCAATATAGCCGATGGCACCGCCGTAGATGCCGCGCTTGTTATTTTCCAGCGCTCCGATCAGCTGGCAGGCCCGAATCTTCGGCGCGCCGGAAAGAGTCCCCGCTGGGAGTACCGCCTCAATGGCATCCAGGGCGTCCCGGTCATCCCGGATCTCTCCGCGCACCGTGGAGCCAATGTGCATCACATGGGAGAATCGTTCAATGCAGTGGAGCTTTTCAACCTGTACGGTGCCGAATTTGCTGATCTTACCCAGGTCGTTTCTGCCTAAGTCCACCAGCATATTGTGCTCGGCAAGCTCCTTTTCGTCGGCAAGAAGCTCTGCTTCCAGAGCCGCGTCCTCTGCCGGAGTCCGTCCCCGGGGCCTGGTTCCGGCAAGGGGAAAGGTATGCAGGATGCCGTTTTCCAGCTTTACAAGGGTTTCGGGAGATGCCCCGGCGACCTCCACATCGGTGCCGGAAAAATAGAACATATAGGGCGACGGGTTGATGGTGCGAAGAACACGGTAGGTGTTCAGCAGGCTTCCTTCAAAGGGGGCCGACAGGCGGTTGGAAAGCACGATCTGGAAGATATCTCCTTCCCGGATATGGTGTTTGGCCTGTTCTACCATGCCGCAGAACTGCTCCTTGCTGAACAGCGGCGTGACTTCCCCCAGCAGCCTGCCCGCTGGTTCCTCCTTCTTTTTTCCGGTGCGCAGAAGCTCCGCCAGCTGCTTCAGCTCCATCACCGCTTTGTTATAACCCACCTGGGCATCTGCCAGGGACATATTGACAATCAGGATCAGCTTCTGGCGGACATGGTCGAAGGCAATGACCTTGTCAAACAGCATCAGATCCACATCCTTAAATGCTTCCGTGTCTTCCGCCCCGCATCGCACGGTGGGTTCCCGGTAACCGAGGTAGTCGTAAGAGAAGTAACCCACCAGTCCCCCTGTGAAGGGCGGGAGAGAATCAAACCGGGGACTTTTGTAGTCGGACAAAAGCTGGCGAAGATAACCGGAGGGATCCTCGGTTTTGATTCGGATATTCCCTGCCTTCAATTCTCCGTCCATGCAGGTGATCTCCAGTTTTGGATCGAATCCAAGGAAGGTATACCGTCCCCATGTGTCGTTTGCCTGAGCGGATTCCAGCAGATAACAGTGGGTGGACACATTTTTCAGGATCTTCAGCGTCTCAATGGGCGTGGTGAAATCCGATAAGATCTCACAGCTGACGGGCAGCACGTCGTATTTGCCCGTGGCAGCGATTTTCCTGACTTCTTCAAGATTCGGTGATAGTTTCATTGTTTTACCTCCCTGCAAAAAGGACTCCTTTGACGTTTTCCGTCAAAGAAGCCCAAAAAAACGCCCCTGACAGAACAAAAAATCTGTCAAGGACGAACAATGAAAACACTATCCGCGGTGCCACCTTGAATTCACGGTATGACCCGTGCCCTTAGCGGGATACCAACATATCCCCGGCAAATGACGTCTGCCTGCAACGTCGCAGAATACTCGAAGGATCGCTCCTTCTTTGACTGCGCCCTCCGCGGTCCATTTGACAACCTGTTTCCTGTCTGACTCTCAGCATCGCAGACTCTCTGTGAAGGCATAATTGCCGTTATCTCCGCTTCAACGGTTTAACGTATTAAATTATAAATATGTATACCACAATGAAACGAAATTGTCAATATATTTTTTGATCAAGCGGTGGAAAATAGAGAAAATACGCTCCGGACATTTTGCCCAGAGCGTATCAGTTGGAACATATCATCGTTCTGATCGGCTGCTTACATCAGGGGGACCACGCCAATGATGACAGCAATGATCAGCATACAGATACTGACAGCCCAGTAGATGGGGATGCTGAACTTCATGTGATCTTTCAGCTCGGTGTTGGTCAGACCGATCGCCAGATAGGTTGCAGGCACCAGTGGGCTGACCATGAGGGCCAGATTCTTGCCTATGATCATGGCAATGGCTGTACTCAGGGGAGCGATGCCGTATGTGCTGCCCACCTCGATGACCAGAGGCATGATGCCATAGAAATAAGCATCTGTTCCCATGCACAGACCCAGAGGCAGCGCAAGAATGCCGAAGATAATGTGCAGGAATCTGCCAAGGAAGCTGGGGATGATGGAAATGATGACATTTGCCATTTCGGTCAGCATACCGGTTCCGTCAAAAATACCGACCATGGCGCCGGCGCTGAACAGGGTCGCGGAGATAAGCAGAGCAGCGGGGGCGTGCTTCTTGACCAGCTTATCCTGCAGCTTCAGGTCGGGGTAGTTGACAGCCAGCGCGATGGACAGTGCCAAAAGGAACGCCACATAGCTGGTAATGATACCGGAGGACAGGATAGCCAGCAGTACGGCGGTCAGCAGCAGATTGAAGATCAGCAGCTTGGGACGGCGCAGAACGTCCTCCTCCTGCCGGGCTTTCTCGTCAAATGCCAGGATCTCGCCCTTACCCTGACCGGCGCCCTTTTTAACAGCCCACATTCCAAGCAGCACAGCCACAGCGATATTGCACACCAGGCCTAGAATCTGAATGGGGAGGAGGATGTGCCACAGCTCATTGGCGTCCATGGTCAGCACTGTTGCGGCGCGGGCCACAGGGCCGCCCCAGGGAAGCAGATTCATGACACCCATGCAGGCTCCTGTCAGGCACAGGAGGATCTTCGGGTCGACATTCATTTTTTTGTACACAGGGTACATCGCGGGAATGGTGATCAGCACCGTGGTGGCAGTGGTGCCGTCCAGATGGGCAATGGTTGCGATCAGCGCGGTTGCCACTGTGACGGCGATGACATTGCTGCCAGCCAGCTTGACCAGCTTCTGAACAATGACATCAAACATACCGGTGTCGCTCATAACACCGAAATAGATGACAGAAAAGATGAACAGGAGCCGTTGCTTGTGGTGGTACCGATGCCGCTTTTAATAAATCCGGCCACCTCTACGGGGGTGTATCCAAGGACAAGAGCGGCAGCTGCGGGTACGATGGACAGCACGACAATGGGGGACATTTTGCCTTTCAGAAGCAGTGCTACGATTGCTACGATCATCAGGAAGCCTACAAAAGCGATCATTGTTGATACCTCCACATTTCTTTTTTTACAGCCCTGAGCATGTCCGCCGCACCGGCGGTTTTGTGCTCTGTGCAGTATTATACTATCGTACGGGCCTTCTTGCAAGAGGGCGGCTGGGCAGGGGCGGGCGTGCCAAACCCTGGATTTTGTTGATAATATACAAAAACATACAAAGTATTCAGGCGGAATAAACGAAAATCGGCGTTTTTGCTCTTGACATCAAGCTGTATTTTTGCATAATTGTATACAAAGAAATTTGAAACATAATCAAAAAGGTCAGATTAAGGAGATAACATATGGGCAGCATCAGAAGTACGTCTCTGGCAGATCAGGTATTTGATCGGTTGGAGGATGACATTATTCAGGGGCGCTATCCCCGGGGCGAAATGCTGACGGAGCTGCGGCTGGCGCAGGAACTGGGGGTCAGCCGCACACCCATCCGGGAGGCTCTGCGGCAGCTGGAGCAGGAACGGCTCATCGAAAGTGTCGGAAAAGGTTCCCGGGTGCTGGGTATTACCCAGGAGGACCTGGTGGACATCATGACCATCCGTGAACGGGTGGAGAGCCTGTCGACCTATTACGCAGTGCAGAATATGACCATGGAGGGGCTGAAAGAGGTGGCGGATATCGTGGATCTGCAGGATTTTTACTTCTCCCGCCGGGATGCGGCGCATTTGCATCTGGTGGATGACCGGTTTCACGATGCCATCTGCCATCTGTGCGGCAGGCCGGTGCTGATCGACACGCTGATGCCCCTGCTGCGAAAGACCCGCCGATACCGTAAAATCTCATTGGAGGACTGGGACCGTACGACCCAGACCAAGCAGGAACACTTTGAGATCTACCAGGCAATCGCCTCCGCGGACGCTGAATTGGCGGAACAGCGGATGCGTCAGCATATCGCAAATGCAAAAGCCCATATGATGAAAGGAAGAGATGAAAATGCATGAGATCGATCAGGCCTGCGAGGCCTTCCGGGTGCTTCTGGAGGAGCAGCTGGCGCGTATCCAGAATATGAATTCCGAAAAAGTGGACTTTACCCAAAAAGACGTTGTGACCATCGGTATTCTGGACGGGGATGGCATCGGCCCGCTGATCATGGCTCACGCCGTGAAGGTGCTGGAAACTTTGCTGGAAGCAGAAATTGCCGAAGGAAGCGTGATCCTCAAGCGGATCGAAGGCCTGACTCTGGAAAACCGCATGGCTCTGGGGCAGTCCGTTCCCTCCGATGTGCTGGCCCAGATAAAAACCTGTGACGTACTGCTGAAAGGCCCCACCACGACACCTATGGGCGGCAAAATGGAAAGTGCCAACGTAACGCTGCGCCGGGAACTGGACCTGTACGCCAACTGCCGCCCGGTGTCTATTCCGGAAAAGAACATAGACTGGATGTTCTTCCGGGAGAACACGGAAGGGGAATACGTTCTGGGAAGCCGGGGCGTGGAGCTGCCGGGCATGGCGGTGGATTTCAAGGTCACCACCGATGCCGGTACCCGCCGTATCGCCCGGGCGGCCTTTGAGTACGCGAAAAACAACGGAAAGACCCGGGTCTCCATTGTCACCAAAGCAAATATCATGAAGAAAACCGACGGCAAGTTTACCGTCATTGCCCATGAGGTCGCCAGAGATTATCCCGGGATCACGGCAGACGACTGGTACATCGACATCATGACAGCCAACCTGGTGAACGAGGCCATCCGGGATCAGTTCCAGGTGGTGCTTCTGCCCAACCTTTACGGCGATATCATCACCGATGAAGCAGCCCAGATCCAGGGCGGTGTGGGCACGGCGGGCAGCGCGAATATCGGTGACCGCTTTGCCATGTTTGAGGCGATCCACGGCTCCGCCCCCCGGCTGATCGAACAGGGGCTGGGCGATTATGCAAGTCCTGCAAGTATTCTGAAAGCCACCGCCATGCTGCTGCGCCACATCTGCCGCACCGACGCTGCTGAGCGGCTGGAACAGGCACTGGCGCGGTGCCCTCTGACTGTGGATGTGGGTGCATCCACCGGCGCGGAGTATGCCGAAGAAGTCATGCGCCTGCTGCGGTAAACAAAAGGGACGAGCCACAGTCCTTTCCTCAAAATCTGCAAGAAACGTTGTTTGGCTTGCACAATTTTCCCGGATATTTTCATAGATTGGTAGACAATTGAAATGAATTATGCAATTTGAACCATAAATATCTTGCAATAGTGGTAAGATATGCTATAATGCAGTCATTCAAAACGAGCTGGCAAGGGAGTCACAGGCGGTAACGCCATGTGACTCCCTTTTTGCTTTTTGCCTTCGCGCTGCCGCGCGGCGGCAAAGCAGACCAGGATCAGATTTGAAAATTCGGGCGTGATCTGTGATGCCGCCGACTGGCGGATATTTCGGAGGACTCCCAAAGAAAAGGAAGCGAGAAATCTATGACAACCATCAAAGACATCACCGGAAGTCCTTTGCTGCTCGCATTGGTGATCGGCGGTCTGGCGTACATCACGGTATTTTCTGTGGTGTATCTGCTGAAGGCAAGAAAACGCGCCCTGGAAATGGGCATCTCCAGCAAGGAGATCAGCGACATCATCAAATCCTCTCTGATCTTCTCCATTGTTCCCAGCCTGTCTATCGTCATCGGCCTGGTTGCGCTGGCCGCTTCTCTGGGCACCGTCTGGGCCTGGTGGCGGCTGTCTGTCATCGGTTCCCTGTCCTTCGAGACCCAGATCGCCAGCTCCCTTGCCCCAGTGCTGGGCTATGCCAACACCACGGAGCTGATGAGCAGCGCCACCGGCGAGCAGTTCGGTGTGGTCATGATCCTCATGAGTGTGGGTATGCTGTCGGGCTTTCTGATCCTGATCCCCTTCGGCAAGAAGCTGATGACCTCCGTTGACAAGACCAAGGGCGGAAATGGCTGGAGCAACGTCCTGAGCGGCTGCTTCATGCTGACGCTGCTGGCGGTCTATGTCCCTGTGCTGCTGATCAGCGATACCATTCAGGCCCTGGTCATGATCACTGGCCTGATCGTCGCCATTGTGCTGGGCATCGTGGCAAAAAAACCTGGCTGGGGCTGGGTGAACAACTTCATCATGGCAGGCTCCATGATCCTGGGCATGGTGTCGTCTCTGCTGTGGACCACCATTTTCTGACAAAGGGAGGATATGAATATGCGCAAGGAAAAAACTGCCCCCATCACACTGGACCCCTTCCAGATCTGGTCTCACCGCTGGGGCCGGCTGGGCACGGTCATCGCTCTGGTCTACATGATTTTGGTTCCCTTCGTTGTTCTGAACTACTATGACTGTATTCCCTCTCTGGGGCAGGTCTTTAACATCGCTACCATTGGCATTCTGGCCATCTACATTCCCGTGGGTCTGTCTGAGGCCATCAGCTATACCCCGCTGATGGGCGCGTCCTCCTATCTGGGCTTCATTACCGGCAACATCATGAACCTGAAGCTGCCCTGTGCCGTCAACGCCCTGAAGATCAGCGGCAAGGAAGCAAATACCCCGGAGGGCGACGTGGTGGCTTCCATCGGCGTCGCTGCCAGTTCCATCATGACGGTGGCGATCCTGACTTTGGCTGCCCTGCTGATCTCCTTTATCAGTCCCATCTTTGAGCTGCCCGCTGTACAGACCATGTCCAGCTACCTGCTGCCCGCTCTGTTCGGCTCCATGACGCTGGGCCTGTTTGCCAGCACCACTGCCGGAACGAAGGTGGTAAAGGGCGGCATCAAGGGCGTCATTCCTGTCATTGTCATTGTCTCGCTGGTGACACTGGCCGCCCGGCTCGTGGGTCTGGGTTCTGTAGTGATGGGCATGATTGGCTTCCTCATTCTGGCAATGCTGCCTGTGGCCATCATCACATCCCGGATCCTGTGGAAAAAGGGAGCCATTCAGGTGGTGGATGCCCACGCCCCGGAAGAAACAAACGTCCAATAGAAAACCGGCAGAAATCCAAAGCAATGGATCATCCTTTTCGGGAAGAACGTGAACAGCAGCATTGCCTTTTCCAAAGCGGAGAGGCGGCCCGGATGGAAGCTTTGCAGTAAATGATAAGAAAGAAGGATAATGAGCGTGGATTATCTCAGAAGAGCAGAAGAACTTTTTGACACTGCCGTTACGATCCGCCGGGACCTGCACCAGATCCCCGAAATCAGCCTGGATCTTCCCAAGACAACGGCCTATGTCATGGAAAAGCTGAAAGAAATGGGATACGATCCGCACCCCTGCGGCGGCGGTGTTGTTGCGACTGTCGGAAAACCTGGGGGTAAAACGGTTCTTTTGCGCGGCGATATGGATGCCCTGCCAATGAGGGAGGAGAGCGGTCTGCCTTTCGCAAGTACCTGTGACTGCGCACACACCTGCGGCCATGATTTCCACGCTGCTATGCTGCTGATTGCGGCGCAGATGCTGAAGGAAAATGAGGCTGCGCTTCAGGGAACGGTAAAGCTCATGTTCCAGCCGGGCGAGGAAACCTTCCTTGGCGCCAAGTCTATGATCCAGGATGGGGTTTTGGAAAGCCCAAAGCCGGATGCAGCCCTTGCCTACCATGTCACCGCCGGACAGATGCCGCTGGGGATGTTTGTTTACCGGCGGGAAGGCACAATGATGAACTCCAGCGACAATTTTAAGATCGTCATTCAGGGAAAAGGCTCCCATGGCGCCTATCCGGATACCGGAATTGATCCCATCAACATTGCCGCGCATCTTGTCCTTGCGTTGGAATCCATTGTAGCCCGTGAGATCAAGTCCACGCAGGCAAGCGTTTTGACCATCGGAAAGCTGGTTGCCGGGGATGCCGGAAATATTATCCCGGATAAAGCGGAACTGTATGGTACACTTCGCTGTGATTGCGCCGAAGAGCGGGAATTTATTCTGAAGCGTCTTCATGAAGTTACGCAGAGCGTTGCCCAGACCTATCGGGGCAGCGCGGAGGTTATCATCCTTGCCGGTACGGCGCCCCTGGTCAATGATCCCGAGGCAGTGGACGCGTTTGTGGGCTACATGAGAGAGCTGCCGGTCCCGAATCGGACGGAGTATCCCAATATGCACACTGCCTCGTCAGAGGACTGGGCGGAGATCCTCCAGCGGATCCCGGGGGCGTATATGTTCCTGTCTGCCGGTTTCCCGGATGGGCCATCGTATAACCAGCACCATCCGAAGGTGGTCTTCAACGAGGAAGTGCTGAAGACAGGCCCCGCGTACCTTGCGCACTGTGCCACCAGATGGCTTGAAGATCATAACTGAACCGAAAGGGTGCTTCGGTGCAGGTACAGGGACCGTGCTGTTTCCGACGCGTTGCATCTGATCACGACGTCCAAGACGGCCGAAAGATCACAGCCTTGCAGAAAGTCGGCTAAAAAACGCCTCACGAGCCATCGAAAATATTAAAATTCGGTTCAATCAACTGATACTGATATTCAATAGAAAACTATTATTTGGAACAAATTGAAGTTTTCTATATGAAGATCATAATGAGACGGGTATTCAT
>JAUNSH010000003.1 GCA_030539285.1 Eubacteriales bacterium | reverse complement strand
TCCACTTCTATAACTCCGTGTCCGTTGCCCAGCGGGAGCAGGTCTTCCGCAAGAGTAAGGAGGAGATCAAGCAAATCGCCGTGGAAGGGGCCAAGCTGGTCAAGAAACTGGCCGCGGAATATGAGGGCAATTTCCGCTTTGAATACTCCCCCGAAAGCTTCACCGGCACGGAACCCGAGTACGCTTTGGAGGTCTGCAACGCCGTTCTCGATGTGCTGGAACCGGGTCCTGACAACAATGTCATCATCAATCTCCCCGTCACCGTGGAAATGAGTATGCCCCACATCTACGCCAGTCAGGTGGAGTACATGAGCGAGAACCTCAAGTACCGGGAGTACGTGACCCTGTCCCTGCACCCCCACAACGACCGGGGCACCGGCGTAGCTGACACCGAACTGGCCCTGCTGGCAGGCGCTGACCGTGTGGAGGGCACCCTCTTCGGCAACGGCGAGCGCACCGGCAACGTGGATGTCATCACCCTTGCCATGAATATGTACTCCCACGGCGTTGATCCCATGCTTGACTTCTCCGATATGCCCGCCATCTGCAAGACCTATGAGGACTGCACCCGGATGCACGTCTACGAGCGCAGCCCCTACGCAGGCGCTCTGGTCTTCGCCGCCTTCTCCGGCTCCCATCAGGACGCCATCGCCAAGGGCATGCAGTGGCGGAAGGAAAAGAATCTCCACCAGTGGACAGTGCCCTACCTCCCCGTGGATCCTCAGGACATCAGTAGGACTTACGATGCCGACGTTATCCGGGTCAACTCCCAGAGCGGCAAGGGCGGTATCGGGTATCTGCTGGAACAGTCCTACGGCTACATTCTCCCGCCCAAGATGCGCGAGCATCTGAGCTACCAGTGTAAGGCCGTCTCCGACCACGACCACCGGGAGCTGAAAGCGGAAGATGTCCTCGCCATCTTCATGGACTGCTATCTGAACGTCCGCAGTCCTCTCGCCATCTCCGGCCTGCACTTTACCCAGAATGACGCGGGCGTGGAAGCCATTGTTACCTTCATGCGCCACGGCCGGGAGACCACGGTGCAGAGCCATGGCAACGGTTCTCTGGACGCGGTGAGCAACGCCCTGAAAGCCTACACCGGCAGCACCTACACCCTGAAGGTCTACACCGAGCACTCCGTGCAGGAGCGCAGCTCCGGCTCCACTGCCGCCGCCTACATTGGCCTCGAAAGCCCCGAGGGCAAAATGTTCTGGGGTGCGGGCACGGACACTGACATCATCAAGGCCAGCGCCAGCGCACTCATCGGTGCTTTCAATAATATGACGAATAAGTAAAAGCTTTGTCATCCTGAGCGAGCGAAGCGAGTCGAAGGATCTACACGGTTTCAATCATCGGACGTGAAAAGATCCTTCGACTACGCGCTCCGCGCATTATTTGAGGAGTGACTGCCACTGGCAGTCATATATCAGAATCGCTAACGCTATGCTCAGGATGACAGGGAAATGGGAGGAATCACAATGGGTATGACATTAACACAGAAAATTCTCGCGGCCCATGCGGGGCTTGACCATGTAAATCCCGGTCAGCTGATCCGGGCCAAGCTGGACATCGTGCTGGGCAACGACATCACCACCCCCGTGGCCATCAACGAGTTTACGAAAAACGGCTTCGACACCGTATTTGATAAGGACAAAATTGCCATCGTCCTTGACCACTTTGTCCCCAACAAGGACATCAAGGCCGCTCAGCAGTCTAAGCAGTGCCGGGAGTTCGCCTGCGAGCACTGCGTCAGCCACTTCTACGACGTAGGAAAAATGGGCATTGAGCACGCGCTGCTGCCCGAACAGGGCGTGGTCACCACCGGTGACTGCATCATCGGCGCGGACAGCCACACCTGCACCTACGGCGCCCTGGGCGCTTTCTCCACCGGTGTCGGCTCCACCGACATGGCGGCCGGCATGGCCACCGGAGAAGCATGGTTCAAGGTCCCCGCCGCCATTCAGTTCCGCCTGACAGGCAAGCTTCCCGCCAATTGCAGCGGCAAGGATGTGATCCTGACCATCATCGGCAAGATCGGCGTGGACGGGGCCTTGTACAAGTCCATGGAGTTCACCGGCGAGGGCGTCGCGTCCCTTTCCATGGACGACCGGCTGTGCATCTGCAACATGGCCATCGAAGCCGGCGCGAAAAACGGCATCTTCCCCGTAGATGAAGTCACCATGCAGTATCTGGAAGGCCGCAGCGAGCGCACCCCCAAGGTGTTCGAGGCCGACCCCGACGCGGTTTACGAGCAGACCATCGACATTGACCTGTCGGAAATCGTTCCCACCGTGGCCTGCCCCCACCTGCCGGAGAATACCCGTCCCGCCTCGGAACTGGGTGACATTAAGATCGATCAGGTGGTCATCGGCAGCTGCACCAACGGGCGCATGGAGGACATGGAAGCCGCTTACAACACCTTGAATGGCAAATCCGTTGCCCCCGGCGTGCGCTGCATCATCATCCCCGCCACCATGCAGATCTATAAGGAGTGTGTCAGCCGCGGTTACGTCACTGCTTTCATCGACGCGGGCGCGGTAGTATCCACCCCCACCTGCGGTCCCTGCCTCGGCGGCTACATGGGCATCCTCGCCCAGGGAGAGCGCTGCATCGCCACCACCAACCGCAATTTCGTTGGCCGCATGGGCCATGTGGACAGTGAGGTCTACCTCGCCAGCCCCGCCACTGCTGCCGCTTCCGCCCTCACGGGCTATATCACCGCCCCCAAGGAGGTCTGAGCCATGAATACCAAGGGAACCGTTTTTAAATACCCCGACAACGTGGATACCGATGTCATCATCCCCGCCCGGTACTTAAATACCCCCAACGCAGCCGAGCTTGCCAAACACTGCATGGAGGACATTGACGCAGATTATGTAAACCGTGTCCAGCCCGGCGACGTGATGGTGGCTGGCTGGAACTTCGGCTGCGGCTCCTCCCGAGAGCACGCGCCCCTGGTCATCAAGACCTGCGGCACCGGCTGCGTCATTGCCAAGTCCTTCGCCCGCATTTTCTACCGCAACGCCATCAACATCGGCCTGCCCATTCTGGAATGCGAGGCAGCCGCTGAGGAGATTCAGGCCGGAGATGAGGTCAGCGTAGATTTTGACACCGGCATCATCACCGACCACACCTCCGGCAAGACCTATCAGGCCGAACCCTTCCCGGAATTCATCCAAAATATCATAAAAAAGGGCGGACTGCTTGCATCCTTGAAGGAGATGTGATAATATGAAAAGAGATATCGCACTGATTCGAGGGGACGGCATCGGCCCGGAGATCGTGGGACAGGCCAAGCTGGTTTTGGACAGGGTGGCTGCGCTCTACGGTCACGAATTTAATTACACCGACGTGGACATGGGCGGCAACGCCATTGACAAATGGGGTGACCCCCTCCCCCAGGAAATGCTTGACAAATGTCTGGCGTCCGACAGCGTCCTTCTGGGCGCGGTAGGCGGCCCCAAGTGGAACGGTGTCCCCGGCCCCATGCGGCCTGAAAAGGGCCTGCTGCGGCTCCGGGCAGGCATGGGTGTCTACAGCAACAACCGTCCCGCCAAGATCTGGCCCCAGCTTGCCTCCGCTTCTCCCCTGAAGCAGGAAATTGTAGATAAAGGCATTGACTTTATTATTGTAAGAGAGCTGATCGGCGGCATCTACTTCGGCAAGCACGAAACTGTCACCGAAAACGGCGAGCCTGTGGCCATCGACGAGCTGCGCTACAGCGAAAGCGAGATCCGCCGCATCGGCCGCATCGGCTTTGAGACCGCCCGGAAGCGCAATCACAAACTGTGCAGCGTGGAAAAGAGCAACGTGCTGGATTCCTCCCGTCTTTGGAAAAAGGTCATGCACGAATTGGCAGAGGAATACCCCGACGTAGAGCTTTCCGATATGCTGGTGGACAACTGCGCCATGCAGATCGTGAAGGATCCCAGCCAGTTTGATGTGATCGTCACGGAGAATATGTTCGGCGACATTCTCTCCGACGAAGCCTCCATGATCACCGGCTCCATCGGCATGATCCCCTCCTCCTCCCTGGGCGACGGTACCCGGGGCCTGTATGAACCTATCCACGGCTCCGCCCCGGACATCGCGGGCAAGGACATTGCCAATCCCATCGGCACGATTCTCGCTGCCGCCATGATGCTCCGCTTCTCCTTCGATATGCCGCAGGAAGCGGACTGCATCGAAAATGCCGTTTCCAAGGTTTTGGACAGCGGTTACCGCACCGGCGACATTCTTCCCACAGATGCCCACCATTGCAGCTTGGTGGGATGCACCGAAATGGGAAGATTGATTATAGAAAACCTCAAGAAAGGATGATACCATGATTCTTTCCGGCTCCGATATTCTGGTTCGCACCCTGATTGAACAGGGCGTGGATGTTGTTTTCGGCTATCCCGGCGGGCAGGTCATCAATATTTACGACTCCCTGTATAAGTATCAGGACGAGCTGCGGCATATCCTCACCGCCCACGAGCAGGGCGCGTCCCACGCCGCTGACGGCTACGCCCGTGCCACCGGCAGGGTGGGCGTGGTCATCGCCACCTCCGGCCCCGGTGCCACCAATCTGGTCACCGGCATCGCCACGGCGTATCTGGACTCCGTACCTATGGTAGCTATCACCGGCAACGTGCCCAACTCCACCATCGGCACCGACGGCTTTCAGGAGATCGACATTACCGGCGTGACCCTGCCCATCACCAAGCACAATTATTTTGTCGGCTCCATTGAAGATCTGGCGGACACCGTCCGGGAAGCCTTCAAGCTTGCCAAATCCGGCCGTCCCGGCCCGGTGCTCATCGACATCCCCAAGGATGTGCAGGTGGCAAAATTCGACTACGAACCCCAGCCCCCAGTTGCTGCCGACGAGTCCTTCCCCGCCAAGGACATTCGCATCCAGAAGGCGGCGGAGATCATCAACAGCGCGAAAAAGCCCTTCATCTACTTTGGCGGCGGCCTGATCACCAGCGAGGCTCAGGACGAACTGCTGCAAATGGCAGAGCTGATCGACGCTCCCATCGGCTGCTCCCTCATGGGCATCTCCGGCGTCCCCACCGACTACCCCCGCTTCCTTGGGATGCAGGGTATGCACGGCCACTACGCCTGCTCCACCGCCATGCACCACGCCGACTGCATCATTGCTCTCGGCTGCCGGTTCAACGACCGGGTCACCGGCAACCGGGCCAAGTTCGCCGTGGGCACCAAGATCGTCCATATCGACATTGACGGCGCGGAGCTGGGCAAGACCGTCACCCCCCAGCAGGGCCTGCGGGGCGACGTGAAGAAGACATTGCAGAAGCTGCTCCCCCTGCTTAATAAATCCGAGCACACCGATTGGCAGGCGGAGATCGACCAACTCATCGTGGAGGAACAGGCGAATCTTGACAGCCGGGAGGGCATGACCCCCCGCAACGTCATCACCACCCTGAACCGATACTTAAACGAGAACACCCCCGTGGCGACGGATGTGGGTCAGCACCAGATGTGGGCCGCCCAATATCTGAACCTGAAAAACAGCCGCCGGTTCCTGTCCAGCGGCGGACTGGGCACCATGGGCTTCGGCATGGGTGCGGCCATCGGCGCGGCCTTGGGCACCGGGGAGCGCACGGTGTTGGTCACCGGCGACGGCAGCTTCGGCATGAACCTGAACGAGCTGGCAACGGCAGTTGCCAACAAGGTCCCCATGGTGATTCTCCTGCTCAACAACAACGTGCTGGGTATGGTCCGCCAGTGGCAGACCCTGTTCTTCGACAAGCACTATTCCAACACCATGCTGGATGCGCGCCAGACGGATTTTGTGAAGCTGGCAGAGGCCTTCGGTGCCAAGGCCAGCCGGGCGCTGACCCTCCCCGAGCTGGAAGCCTCCCTGACGGAAGCCTTCGCCTGCGACGGCCCCTACCTCATCGACTGCGCCATCGACAAGGACGAATTCGTGCTGCCCATGCTGCCCCCCGGCGGTTCCATGGACGATATCATTACAAGGATCGGTGACTGAAGATGAAGAAATTTACTGTAGCCATTCTGGTCAACAATCAGTTCGGCGTTCTGAACCGGGTCACCAGCATGTTCCGCCGCCGCCAGTTCAACATCACGTCGCTGACCGTGTCCGAGACGGAATCCGAAAAGTTTTCCCGGATCACCGTCCAGTCCGAGGGCGACGAGGTCAAAAAGGAGCAGCTCATTAACCAGCTGTACAAGCTTCCCGACGTGGTCTCCATCGCGGAACTGGACAATCTGGACACTGTGAACCGGGAGCTGCTGCTGATCAAGGTCAAAAACGACCCCAATATCCGGGGCGAGATCAGCGCCGCCTCAGACGCCTACGAGGGCAAGATCGTGGACTTCACCAAAGACTCCATCATCATCCAGATGATCGGCGACAGCCGGAAGATCGACAACTTCGTGGCCCTCATGAAGGAGTACGAAATTCTGGAGATCTGCCGCACCGGTGTCGTCTCCCTCCAGCGTGGCTCCACCACCATCCGCAGAGTCACCAATTTGTGAGCAACCGTAGGGGGCGATGCCCACATCGCCCCTTCTCACCGATTCGTATTCGCCGGAATGTTCCCGGTATCATAGGGCTATCCTGCGGGCCGATGTAGGCATCGGCCCCTACGGTGAACGAATATTTTTGCAAATCTATTTATCATTTTAAAAAAAGGGGTAATTACAATGAATCGCATTTTCTATCAGCAGGACTGTGACCTTCAGAAGCTGGCCGGCAAAACCGTCGCCATCATCGGCTACGGCTCTCAGGGCCACGCCCACGCTCTGAACCTGAAGGAGAGCGGGGTCAACGTCATCGTTGGCCTGTACAACGGCTCCAAGAGCTGGGCCAAGGCCGAGGCTCAGGGCATGACCGTCATGACCGCCGCCGAAGCCACCAAGGCTGCCGACATCATCATGATCCTCATCAACGATGAGAAGCAGGCCGCCCTGTATAAGGAGAGCATCGCGCCCAATCTGACCGCCGGCAAGACCCTGGCCTTTGCCCACGGCTTCAACATCCACTTCGGCTGCATCAAGCCCCCCAAGGACGTCAACGTCATCATGATCGCCCCCAAGGGTCCCGGCCACACCGTCCGCAGCGAGTACCAGGCCGGCAAGGGTGTGCCCTGCCTGATCGCCGTGGAGCAGGACGCCACCGGCGACGCGCTGGATCTGGGCCTGGCCTACGCGCTGGGCATCGGCGGCGCTCGTGCCGGCGTGCTTGAGACTGACTTCCGTACCGAGACCGAGACCGACCTGTTCGGTGAGCAGGCTGTGCTCTGCGGCGGTGTCTGCGCCCTGATGCAGGCTGGCTTCGAGACCCTTGTCGAGGCTGGTTACGATCCCCGGAACGCCTACTTCGAGTGCATCCACGAGATGAAGCTGATCGTTGACCTCATTTACCAGTCCGGCTTCAGCGGTATGCGCTACTCCATCTCCAACACCGCCGAGTACGGCGACTACATCACCGGCCCCAAGATCATCACCGAGGACACCAAGAAGGCCATGAAGAAGATCCTGTCCGACATTCAGGACGGCACCTTCGCCAAGGACTTCCTGCTGGATATGTCCTCCGCCGGTGCGCAGGTGCATTTCAACGCCATGCGCAAGCGGGCTTCCGAGCATCCCTCCGAGATCGTGGGCGAGGAGATCCGCAAGCTCTACAGCTGGAGCGACGAGGATAAGCTGATCAACAATTAAATGGATAATTGAAAATTGAGAATTAAAAATTAAGGTATCCCCTGTGGGGATGATTCAAAAAATCACATTTTTACTCTGAATATATCCTTTCAAACGCAGGCTCATCATAATGCCCATTTTTCAATTTGTCCCCGAAGGGGACACCACAATTTTCAATTATCAATTTCCAATTTTCAATTCATCTTTTGTCATCATCCCTTTTTCCAATTTTCAAGAAAGCAGGAATCCTGTTATGATAAAAGACACCATCGTCAACGGTCCCCAGAATGCCCCTCACCGCAGCCTGTACCACGCCCTGGGCCTGACCAAGGAAGAGCAGCAGCGGCCCCTGATCGGCATTGTCAGCTCCTATAACGAGATCGTCCCCGGCCACATGAATCTGGATAAGATCGTGGAAGCCGTAAAGCTGGGCGTGGCCATGGCCGGCGGCACCCCCATCGTTTTCCCCGCCATTGCCGTCTGTGACGGCATCGCCATGGGCCACGAGGGCATGAAATATTCCCTCGTCACCCGTGACCTGATCGCCGACTCCACCGAGGCCATGCTGAAAGCCCACGGCTTTGACGGCGTGGTCATGGTGCCCAACTGCGACAAGAACGTGCCGGGCCTGCTGATGGCTGCCGCCCGTGTGAACATCCCCGCCATTTTCGTCAGCGGCGGCCCCATGCTGGCTGGCCGTGTGGACGGCAAGAAGACGAGCCTTTCCAGCATGTTTGAAGCCGTAGGCGCTTACACCGCGGGCAAAATTGACGAAGCGCGCCTGACCTACTGTGAAAAGAACACCTGCCCCACCTGCGGCTCCTGCTCCGGTATGTACACCGCCAACTCCATGAACTGCCTGACGGAGGTTCTGGGCATGGGCCTGAAGGGCAACGGTACCATCCCCGCCGTGTACTCCGCGAGAATCGAGCTTGCCAAGCACGCCGGTATGCAGATCATGGAGCTGGTTCGGAAAAACATCCGGCCCCGGGACATCATGACCCCCGCCGCCATCCGCAACGCCCTCACCGCCGATATGGCTCTGGGCTGCTCCACCAACTCCATGCTCCATCTGCCCGCCATCGCCAACGAGTGCGGCGTGGCCTTTGATCTGGACATGGCCAATGAGGTCAGCGCCGTGACTCCCAACCTGTGCCACCTGGCCCCCGCCGGCCCCACCTACATGGAGGATCTGAACGCCGCCGGCGGCGTGTACGCCGTCCTCAAGGAGCTGACCAAGAAGAACCTGCTGGACACCAGCGTGATGACCTGCACCGGCAAGACCCTGGGCGAGAATATTGCGGACGCTGTGAACACCGACCCCTCCGTCATCCGCACCGTGGAGAACCCCTACTCCGCCACCGGCGGCATTGCCGTGCTCCACGGCAATCTGGCCCCCGAGGGCAGCGTGGTCAAGCGCAGCGCGGTGCTGCCCGAGATGCTGGTGCATGAAGGCCCCGCCCGGGTCTTTGAATCCGAGGAAGAAGCGCAGGCTGCCATCAACGAAGGAAAGATCCACCCCGGCGATGTGGTGGTCATCCGCTACGAAGGCCCCAAGGGCGGCCCCGGTATGCGGGAAATGCTGAACCCCACCTCCGCCATCATGGGCATGGGTCTGGGCAACTCCGTGGCCCTGATCACCGACGGACGGTTCTCCGGCGCTACCCGCGGTGCCTGCATCGGTCACGTCTCCCCGGAAGCCGCTTCCGGCGGCCCCATCGGCATCGTCAAAGAGGGGGACATTATCTCCATCGACATCCCCAATAATCGTCTGGAGCTGAAGATCTCCGACGAGGAGCTGGCAGAGCGCATGGCGAATTTCGTACCCAAGAAGAAGGAACTGTCCGGTTATCTGAAACGCTACGCCGCGCTGGTTTCCAGCGGCGCGAAGGGTGCGATCCTGAACGTATGAAGCTGACTGAATTACAGATCCGTCTCAATTCTCTGGCGATTTTCCGGGCGCTGCTCTCTGACACTGTGGCGTCCGCGCTGCTGGACTATCTGAACAGCCGGGAAAGGGATACCGCTGAGGCCGTCTCCAAGTACGCCGCTTTCGTGTCCGCCCTCTACGGCACGGAAAAGCGAACGCTGGCGGGCTACATCCAGCACATCGTCAACAACGACGAGAATGCCTACATCCGCATGATCGGCCGGGGCGCCCAGCCCTGGCCCGAGATGGAAGCCCAGGTGGAGCAGGAATTGCAGATTTTGCAGGCCATCGCCGACCTGACCCCGGAAGCCCTCCGGGAGGGGCTGAACTGGGACGGCTATCTGCCCATTTTCGCCACAAAACAGCTGAATATTGTAGACAGCTATCATGAGCGCTGTTCCAATATCCATCAATACGGCTACGGTATTTACGCCAAGCACATCATGTTCTACATTGGCGAAGGAAACCGCATCGTCCCCGTCATCAACCCCGACCAGACCCGGCTTTCTTCCCTCGTGGACTACAAGCGGGAGCAGCAGATCATTCTGGACAACACCGTGGCCCTGCTGGAGGGCAAGCCCGCCGCCAACATTCTGCTCACCGGCGACGCGGGCACCGGCAAGTCCTCCACCGTCAAGGCCGTGGTGAATGAGCTTCACGACCGGGGTCTGCGGATTTTGGAGGTGCGCAAGGAGCAACTCCACGCCATCCCCGCGATCTTAGACGAGCTGAACACCAACCCTCTGAAATTTATCCTGTTCATCGACGACCTGTCTTTCCAGAAGGACGACGACAATTTCAGCGCTCTGAAAGCGATTTTGGAGGGCAGCGTCTCCGCCAAAAGCCGCAACGTGGTGATCTACGCCACCTCCAACCGCCGCCATCTGGTGAAGGAGAGCTTTTCCAGCCGGGATGGCGACGATATCCACCGCAACGACACCATGCAGGAGGTCATCTCCCTGTCCGAGCGATTCGGCATTCAGGTCACCTTCCAGAAGCCCAGCAAGGAAACCTATCTGGGCATCGTCCGGCATCTGGCCCAGGAGAAGGGCATCGCCATGGACGCAAACGAACTGGACATGCTGGCTGAGCGCTACGCTCTCGGCCGTGGCGGACGCTCCGCAAGAGCCGCCACCCAGTTCATCGACGGACTGCTTGCGAAGCAGTAAGCATAGGAAATCGTAGGGGAGGGTCATTGACCCGCCCCTACAAGAAAATCTCTTTTTGGGAGGAACTTATGAATTTTCTCGAAATTGCCAAAATCCGTCAGTCCTGCCGCAGTTATGATTTGTCCCGTCCGGTGGAGCAGGAGAAGCTGGACGCTGTGCTGGAAGCAGCCCGTCTGGCCCCCTCGGCCTGCAACGCACAGCCCTACCACCTGACCGTCTGCCGTGGGGAAGCGGCAAAAGCTGCCGCAAAAGCCTGTCAGGGTTTGGGCATGAACAAATTCGCCTCTCAGGCCCCTGTTCTCATCATCGTCTCCGAGCAGCCCTACAGTAAATCCGCCGCTTTGGGCGCAAAGGTCAAAAATATTGATTACCGCTCCATCGACATTGGCATCGCTGCCGCCTACCTCACAGCGGAAGCCACGGCTCAGGGTCTGTCCAGCTGTATCTTAGGCTGGATCGACGACAAGAAGCTCCGGGAGATCACCGGGCTGGACGCTCCCGCCCGGCTGGTCATCGCCCTTGGCTACGCTGCCGAAGGTGACACCCTCCGCCCCAAACAGCGCAAGAATCTGGACACACTGGTCAGCGTGAAGGAGTAACCCGCCGTAGGGAGCGGCGTCCTCGACGCCCCGTGTACTGGCGGGACGTCCGGGAGGCCGTCCCCTACGATCTGTACAAAACGCAAGAATCCCCCGGCACCAAAGTGCCGGGGGAAATTTTGTACCGTCAAAAATTACTTGACAATGTTCATGGTCACATTAGCGGTGCTGGCGGGTTCGGGAACGTCCGCGTCGTCGATGACCACGTTGCCGGCAACAATGTCAGCCAGCATGGCCTCGTAGTCCGCAACGGTCCAGCCCTCCAGGGACCAGGTAGCGGTGGGCAGGCCCACAGCGCCCTCGGCAGCGCCCAGAGTGATGGCGGAGTTGCCGTCACCGATGAAGGCGTTCCAGGTGTCCTCGGACTCAGCGGCCTTCAGAGCCTGCTGAGCGGCCTCGCCGATACCCTTCATAGCGGAGGTGATAACGGTGGGGGACTCGAAGGACTGGTCAACGTCAACGCCGATGACCGCGCAGTCCTCAGCGGAAGCGGCAGCGGCGATGGACTGGAACATGGAACCGCCGCAGGCAAAGATGACCTCAGTGCCGTTGGTGTACCAGCCGGCGGCCATGGTCTGCAGCTCGTTGGAAGCCTGGAAGGAGGAGCCGTACAGCCAGGAGTAGTTCATCTCGACCTGCACGCCCAGCTCGGCAGCAGCAGCGTCAGCGCCCTGCACGAAGCCGTAGCCGTAGCGGTCACAGGCAGCGTTGGTACCGCCGCCACCGCCGCAGAAGCCCAGCTTGGTGTAGCCGTCCATAACAGCAGCGTAGCCAGCCAGGTAGCCGCACTGCTCCTCACGGAAGCAGATGCCGGCAACGTTGTTCATGCCCAGTGCCCAGCCGTCGATGAAGACGAACTTGACATCGGTGAACTCAGCGGCAGCCTTGGCCAGAGCGGTGCCCTGCATGAAACCGGCGCAGACAATGACTTCCGCGCCGTTGTCGGCAGCCAGCTTCATGGCATCGTAACGGTCGTCGTCGGTGGCCTGATCGCCGCCGGCGGGCTGATAGTACTTGTAGGACTTGCCGGCCTCGGCAGCGTACAGCTTCACGCCGTCGAAGGTGCCCTGGTTGAAGGACTTATCCTTCAGCTGGCCCACGTCGGTGACGAAGGCGATCTGATACTTGCCGTCAGCAGAAGTCATCTCGTCAGGGATGTCGTCAGCAGAAGCGGCAGCGGCGGGAGCCTCGGTGACAGCAGCCTCGGTCTCAGCGGGCGCGGCAGCGGGGGCCTCGGTGGCGGCAGCCGCAGGAGCCTCGGTGGCAGCGGGGGCAGAGGAGCCGCCGCAGGCAGCCAGACCCAGCACCATAGCCAGCGTCAGCAGCACAGCCAGAATCTTTTTCATGATGTATTCCTCCATAATTTTTGGATTCGGTATTGGAACATACCTTTTTCATTGTCGCATATTTCCCACAAAAAATCAACACCAAAATGTGAATTTTCCGGGATTTTCCGCCAAGTAAAAGCAAGTGTCACCCGTTAGCGGACATATGCTCCCCAGCGCTGAAGCCATAGGGCAGAAGCTGCGCAAGCGTCACAGTTTCATAGCCCTTATCGTTCACCAGATAGATGAGAAAATCGTCCTTACAGAACTCCCGCATGACCTGCCGGCAGACCCCACAGGGCGGGAAGGCCCCGGTGATCGCGCCATCCTTGCCGCCGCAGACGGCGATGGCGGTAAAGTCCCGATGACCGTCGTAGACGGCCTTGAAAATGGCGGTGCGCTCGGCGCAGTTGGTGGGGCTGTAGGCGGCATTTTCGATGTTGCCGCCCTGATAGACGGTACCGTCCGCGCACAGCAGCGCCGCGCCCACCTTGTAGCCGGAATAGGGCACGTAGGCATGGCCCATGGCCTCAACAGCCAGTTGACATAATTCATTCGGTTCCATATAACAATGCTCCCAAAATTCCACTGCCGTAGGGGGCGGCATCCCCGGCGTCCCGGCCGGATGTAGCGTCGTCGGGACGTCCGGAGGCCGTCCCCTACGGGCACGTTCTCATAGGATCGCCTTTGCAAAACTCTTTCCCGGTGTGGAATATTCCACCCCCAGCAATTCGGTGACGGTGGCGGCGATATCGGCAAAACTTGCCCTCGTCCCCAGATCCACAGGCTTCACACGCTTGCCCAGCACCAGCAGGGGCACGTATTCCCTCGTATGGTCGGTGGTGGCGGTGTAGGCCGGGTCGCAGCCGTGGTCGGCGGTGATCATCAGGATGTCTTCCTCACCCAGCTTGGGCAGGAAATCCCCCAGCCACGCGTCAAATTCTGACAGGGCACTCGCGTAACCGTCCACATTTCGGCGGTGTCCGTAAACCATGTCGAAATCCACCAGATTCACGAAGCACAGACCGTGAAAATCCCGGGCAGCAAAGTCGTCGGTATGGGCGAGCCCATCGGCGTTGCTCTTGTTGAACACGTACTCCGTGTCCCCGCAGCCAGCAAAAATATCATGGATTTTCCCCACAGCTAGACAATCCAGCCCCGCCGCCTTAACAGCGTCCAGCATGGTCTGGGCAGGCGGCTCCAGAGAAAAGTCGTGGCGGTTGGACGTGCGGCGGAAGCCCTCCTCAGGACTTCCCTCGAAGGGCCGCGCGATGACCCGGCCTACGCCGTGCTTTCCCCGCAGGATCTGCCGGGCCTTGCGGCAGGCATCGTACAGTTCCTCAAGAGGAACCACACCCTCATGGGCCGCTACCTGAAACACAGAGTCGGCGGAGGTGTAGACGATCCACTTCCCGGTCTCCATATGCGCCTTCCCGTAATCCCGGATCACATCCGTGCCGGAGTAGGGCAGGTTGCACAGGACGCCCCGGCCCGTGGCAGCTTCAAAAGCGTCCAGCACTTCTTTCGGGAAGCCCTTTGGATAGGTGGGCAGGGGTTCCGGAGAAATGATTCCGGAAATTTCCCAGTGGCCGATGGTGGTGTCCTTGCCCATGGAGCCTTCCGTCAGCCGGGCACAGGCACCCAGAGGCGCGTCCGCCTTGGGAAGACAGTCCACTCCATCAATATTGCCCAGACCCGCGGCGATCATGTTGGGAATGTGCAATTTGGCGGACGTTGTGCAGGAACGAAGGGTGTTAACCCCCACGTCCCCGAACTGTTCGCTGTCCGGCATCTGCCCGATGCCGAAGGAATCCAGAACGATCAAAAAGACACGCTTCATATTACTTGTTCTCCATTGCGGCGGCCACATCCAGCGCCACCTTCATCATGGTGGTGAAGGCAGTCTGCCGCTCCTCGGAGGTGGTCTCCACGCCCTTGAGCACGTGGTCGGAAATGGTGCAGATGCACAGGGCACGCTTGCCGTACCGGGCGGCGTTCATATAGAGGGCCGCGGCCTCCATTTCCAGGGCCATGACGCCCATTTTGCGGAGGCCATACACGCTATCCAGTCCCTCGGGCACACCCACATGGTCGCCGTAGAACACATCGGAGGAATTCACATTGCCCACATGGTAGGTGGCTCCGCTCACCTCGGCGGCCTTCACCGCTTCGGTCAGCAGCTCCCAGCTTGCGATGGGGGCAAAGGTGCCGGGCAGATGGAACTGGGCGGCAAAATTGGAGTCGGTGCAGGCACCCTGAGCGATGACCAGATCATAGAGGTTGATATCATCCTGAATGGACCCGGCAGAGCCGACGCGAATGATGTTCTCCACGCCGTAGCCGTTAAACAGCTCGTGGGAGTAGATGCCGATGGCAGGCATCCCCATGCCGGAGGCCATGACGGACACCTTCACGCCCTTGTAGGTGCCGGTGTAGCCCTGAACGCCCCGGACGTTGTTGACCAGCACAGGGTTTTCCAGAAAATTCTCCGCGATAAATTTGGAACGCAGAGGGTCGCCGGGCATCAGCACGGTTTTCGCAAAATCCCCGGGCTTCGCGGAAATATGAGGGGTGGGAGTGATTAACATAACAGTTTCCTCCTTATGACAAGAATCGTAGGGGCGGGTCATCGACCCGCCCGTCGGCGCAGCCGCTCTTTTGACAGCCGGCACTGCGCCGCATTGCGGACGGGCGGGTCAGTGACCCGCCCCTACAGTACGTGTTTAATAGCTTCCGTCGTTTTCCAGTCCCTTTGCGATCTTCACGATCCGGGAGGTGCCCAGACGGTCGGCGCCCAGTTCGATAAACTTTTCGGCGTCCTCCAGAGAGGAAATGCCCCCGGCGGCCTTGATCTTCACGTGGGGAGCCACGTGGGCCTTGAACAGCGCCACATCGGCAAAGGTGGCTCCTGCCTTGGAGAATCCCGTAGAGGTCTTGATATAGTCCGCACCGGAATCCGACACGCACTTGCACAGAGCGATCTTTTCCTCGTCGGTCAGCAGGCAGGTCTCAATGATAACTTTTAAGAGTTTTCCCTTGCAGGAACCCTTGACGGCGGCGATCTCGGCGGTGATCTCGTCCCACTTTCCCTCTTTGGCCCAGCCGATGTTGATGACCATGTCCACCTCATCCGCGCCGTTGTCCACGGCATCCGTGGCCATGAAGCATTTTGCGGCGGTGGTATCGTAGCCGTTGGGGAAGCCGATGACGGTGCAGATGGGCAGGTTTTCACCCACATACGCCTTGACCTGCTTGACGAAGGACGCGGGAATGCAGACGGAGGCGGTGTGGTACCTCATCCCATCGTCGCAGATAGCCTTGATCTCCGGCCAGGTCGCGGTCTGAGCCAGCAGGGTGTGGTCGCATTTTGAAAGGATCGTTTTCAGTTCCATATTATGACACTCCTTTAATGATTCTGTCCGTGCAGCCGGATGACCTTATGCTCCCGAATGCCCCGGACGTAGCACTTGTGGCACATGGCGATATAGCTGTCATTACCCCCCAGCACCACCTGGGCGCCGTGAGTAATAATGTGGCCTTCCGCGTCAATTCGGGCGTTGACCGTGGCCTTGGCCCCGCAGTCGCAGATGGTCTTGATCTCCTGAATGGTATCCGCCACCTCCATGAGCCGCCGGCTGCCGGGGAACAGCTTGGTCTGAAAGTCCGTACGCAGGCCGAAGCACATGACGGGGACGTTGTGTTCATCCACAATGGCCCGGAGCTGGTCGATCTGTTCTTCCGACAGGAACTGGCACTCGTCCACAATGATCACGTCGCAGCTGCCCTCTTTGCCCCGCAGAAACCGCTCCATAATGTCGGCTTCCGGGGGAATCACCTCCACCTCCGCTTCCAGTCCAATGCGGCTGCGAAGAATGGTGGCCCCGTCCCGGATATCGGCGCTGGGCTTGATTAGCCAGACCTTCAAATCGTTTTCCTCATAATTATATTTGGTGATCAGCGCCTGAGCCGTCTTGCTGGAACCCATAGCGCCGTACTTGAAATAAAGCTTCGCCATCACACTACCTCCGTTCGTCCCTTCATTATACCGAAATCCCGCCGCCCGCGCAACCCCTATTTTATGCGGTTTTCACAAGACGGGCTTGCGCATCCACGCATGAAATGATACAATCGTAGGGCGGGTTCATGGCTCCGCCCTACGAATTTACCAAAATTTGCAACCGATCCCAAAGTTTGTCGAGTATAGGAGTGAAACCAGTAAAGGAGGAACCAAAATGAAAAAGTATCTGTCCATTGTTCTGTGCCTGCTGCTTGCGGCATCCCTTCTTGCCGGCTGCGGCAGCTCCGCCAACACCTCCGCCGCGTCCTACGACATGGAGTACGCCGTGGAATCCCCCGCCGTCATGGATGCCGCCCAGGGCGCGGCTCTGAAAAACAGCGCCGCCGACACCGGCTCCACCACTCTGCCGGAGAGCCGCAAATGGATCATTACCGTGAACCTCACCGCCGAGACCGACGATCTGGACGCTCTGCAGACCGTGCTGGATGAAAAAATTGCCGCTTTACAGGGCTATGTAGAGGATCAGAGCGTCTACAACGGCAGCGCCTACCAGAGCGGCCGCCGCTACCGCAGCGCCAGCCTGACCATCCGCATCCCCGCCGATCAGGTGGATGCCTTTTTGCAGGACATGGGCGGCATTGCCAACATCGTCCGTCAGAATAAGAGCATCGAGGATGTGACCTTAAGCTACACCGCCACGGAAAACCGCCTGAAAGCGCTGGAAACCGAGGAGACCCGCCTGCTGGAGCTGCTGGCCCAGGCGGAAACCATGAGTGACCTGCTGGAAATCGAGGCGCGGCTGTCCGAAGTGCGCTACGAGCTGGAAAATTACGCATCCCAAAAGCGGCTGTACGACAACCAGATCGACTACGCCACAATTTACTTATCCATCGAGGAGGTGCAGGAGTACACCCCCGTAGAGGAGCCAACCCTGTGGGAGCGCATCCGGGATGGCTTCAAGGATAACCTGGAGGACGTAGGCGAGGGCCTGCTGGATGTTCTGGTGTGGTTCATCGTATCGATCCCCACCCTGGTGGTGCTGGCAGCGGTCGTGCTGATCGTGGTGCTGGTGGTGAAGCGCATTCGTCGCCGCCGGGCCGTGAAAAAGGCCGCGAAGCAAAAGAAGGCCGAAGAATAACCGTAGGGGCGGAGTCCCCCGACACCCCTTCCCTCTCTTCTGCATATACGGCTGCGCCGACGGGATGTCCGGAGGCCATCCCCTACGGTAATGGATGTCAAATAGACGATACCGCCGCCGGAATTGTCCGGCGGCGGTCTGTATTTATTCCGTTTTCGGCTCAAACACCGTACTCAGCAGTGCCAGCGGGGAGCACAGCACCATGGGATAGGCGTAGCGGAACTCGGCATATACCGGCGTTCCCAGCCACAGCCCTATGGTGAGCACCAGCGCGGGCACCGCCATCAGCCATTGCTTCCTTTTTTGCAGGCAGCACACCGCGCAGCAGGCAATGAGGATCCACACCCGCAGTCCGATGCTGTACAGCGGTTGGAAGACGGTGGGCTTTTCCGCCAGGCGGAACCATGCCGCGTACAGCCGGGCAATGGGATTGGTCCCCGCGGTGGGGACAATGCCCACATTGTTTTCCTCCGCTTCTAGAGTGTAGATCCAGTAGAAATACCCCCCATTCCAGTAGCCCCGGGTCTCGTCGATCCAGGCTTTCAGGTAATCGCCGGGATAGCGCAGGCCCAGAGATACATAGAGCTTCAGGTACTGTCCGGCATTCTGACGGATGTATTCCACCTGATTGTAGCGGAATGCCTCGTATTTTACAGGGTCCACGGTCTGTGGGTCGTAAACCTCTCCCAGCTTGTCCATGAGGAAAATTTCCGACAGCAGCGCCTGCTGGTCCTCCGTCAGCTCCCGGCCGCTGGCAGCGACACGGGCCACCTGCTGCATGGGTACGGCAAAGGCCTCCACCGGGTCAGTGCCCGGCACCTGCAAAAGGGTCAGCAGCGGGCCGATCATCACCCAGGTCACCACCAGTACCGCCAGCAGCACCGTCACAAGTCGCTTCTGTTCCTTCCGCAGAAGGACCGCCAGCAATACTGCCGCAGCCAGCAGAGCGTACCAGCCGTTGGTACGCATTAAGGCCATGCCCGCCGCACCCAGCGTAAAAGCGGCATAATCCCATTTTCGAGTCTTGCCCACGTGTTTCAGCAGCCGGCAGAAGGCCGCCGCCAGCAGCAGCGCCGAGGCCCCAAAGGGCACGTCCTTCCACAGCGTAATGCTGTAGACGATATTGTAGGGCAGCAGCGCGTAGACGAAAAACACCAGCCCCAGCATCCACCTTGGCACGCCAATTTGATAGAGGGTCATAATGGTGTACCCAAACACCGCCGCCAGCAGCAAAATCTGGAAGCCGTGGAACAGGGCCACGCCAAAATTGATGTCCCCGGTGAGGGCCATGCCCAGCTTCACGATCAGTCCCACCAGCCGGGTGTGGTAGTAGGGCATGGTGTTGTCGTAGTGCCCGTAGAGCAGCTGCCCGATGGTGGTGTAGGAATCCCGGGTTAGAATGCCGGGATAGTGGGCAAAGACCAGATATCCCAGGTCGATCACCGCCACAGCGGCAAACACACCCCAGAACACCCGTCCCGGATGCTTCCGCTCCCCGGTCCCTCCCTTCAGCGGCAGTCTTCTCAGCATACAGCGCAGGATCTGATAGCCAACGCAGAAGCCGCCCAGCAGGTCCATGACAAAATTCAGCCGGTTCTGCATGGACGCAGGTTCGTAGATCTCGTGGTTTCCCAGCACCACCGCCAGCGAAAACAGGCCCGCGAACACCCACAGGGCCGGGTGGCCCCTGCCGCCCTTCCGGTTGTCCCACAGGCACAGCAGCGCCGCCGTTCCGCACAGAAGGTACACGCTGTAGTAGGTGTCTGTCCCGGCCAGCGCCGACAGGTCCGTGAGCCAGACGTAGATCAGCAACGCCTGTGCCCCGAAAAGTACCGCCGGATTTCTTTTTCTTCCTGTCATTTTTTCACCTGTTTCTTGTAGATCACCAGCAGAACGCAGCCAAAATACCGCTGGTTCCGCAAAAAATCGTCAATGCTCGTCCCCCAGTCGTCAGGTCCCCTGGAGTCCCGGAAGGTGTTGTAGCCCGTGAATCCCTCCGCCGTTGGTCGGACAGCCACGAAGTGAGCGCCGGCCCTCCCCTTTTTCGCCCAGTGATAGAAAACGATGCAGGCATCGGCCTGACGGGCCTCTTCATCGAATTTTTTTCGGTCCAAAATCAGCTTGTTGGGGAAGCCCCACTTCTCAAAGCACCGCTGAGGCCCCCAGAAGGAGGTGCCGAAATTGCCGTGAATGAGAGGAAGCTGCCATTCGAAGTACCGGATCAGTTCGTCAATATCTGTCGTGCAGCCCAGAATTTTCAGGGCGTTGTAGGTGGCGATCCATCCGCAGCCCACCTCTGCCGAGGACCGCAGGCCGTATCGGTGGATCTCCTTCGGGATGTCGCGCTGGTTGCAGATCATGCTCTTTCCCCCAGCGGGTGATTTTCAATGTATTCATCCAGCAGCTCCGCCGCGCAGACCACCATCCGGGCGCAGGGGCGGTTTTTGTAAAATTCCGCCGTCCGGGGCGTGGGGTTGGGGTCAGAGGGGGGATTTTTCAGGATCTCCCGGCAGATGATGCTGCCGTTGCGCTCCCGGAAGGCCCCCGCCAGCTCCTGCACGCGGGCGTAATGGGCCTTTTTGTCCCGGTCCTTTTCGCCGGGATCGTCGTAGCCGTAGAGGGCGCCCAGCACCATCAGCATCCCGCTGACCGCGCCGCAGACCTCCCGCATCCGGCCCATGCCGCCGCCAAAGGAGGAAGCCAGCTTCGCCGCCAGCTCCGGTTCCATCCCTGTCACGTCGCAGAAGGCCACCGCCACCGCCTGGGCGCAGTTGCTGTCGCTTGCAAATAATTCTGCCGCTTTTTCTCTGTGATCCATCCTTATTCTCCTTCCAAACGTACCGGCACGCTGCCGCTGATCACCATTTCGTCCTCACTGACCCGGCAGGTCACCGCCAGAATGTTTACGCCCTGCGCCGCCGCTTCCCGCAGTGCCGCCCCGAAGCCGGGGTCAGTTTTATCGTTGGGGTGCAGGTACTTTACGTCCTCCATCTGGATAACGAACAGCACGTAGGCCCCATAGCCCTGCCGGGCGGCTTCGGCAAGTCCCCGCAGATGCTTGGCCCCCCGCTCTGTGGGTGCGTCCGGGAACGCGCAGACCCCGTCATTTTCCAGCGTCACACCCTTGACCTCCAAAAAGCAGGGCTTTCCCGCCAGGGTGAAGGAAAAATCGAACCGGGAGTCCCCATGCACCGTCTCCGGACGCAGATCCCCGATCTCCCCCAGTCCGCCGGACGCCAGCCACTCCCGCACCGCCGCGTTAGGGGCCTGAGAATCCATATTGATAAGCCTTTCGCCCTTTTTCACGGCGATCAGGTCATATTGGGTTTTCCGCGCCGGGTTATCGGAATGCTGGCACCAGACCAGCGCCCCGGGCACCAACAGCTCCCGGCACCGCCCGGTATTTTTCACGTGGACCACCTGCTCCTGCCCATCGATCTGCACATGGGCAATGAAGCGGTTGGGCCGTTTTCGGAAGATCCCGGGCACCATATTGGCATAGCGCACAGCCGCACCTCCTTTCTTTTATGTAAGAATACCAGAAATCCGACGGAAATCAAGTAGAGAATCCCAAAAATAGGTATTGACTTTTCTTGAAAACGTGGTATAATACATCCTGTTCCGACATGGAGGCATAGCTCAGCTGGTTAGAGCGCATGCTTCACACGCATGAGGTCACAGGTTCGAGTCCTGTTGTCTCCACCATATAGAGGATTTGTGTAACGGTAGCACACCGGACTCTGACTCCGTTTGCGGGGGTTCGAATCCCTCATCCTCTGCCAAAAACAGCAGATACCCGTCTGGGTATCTGCTGTTTTTACTGTTGTGAGGGATTCGAACCCATCGAAATGCAACTGTCCGGTGGACAGTTGCTCGTCACCGGCTCGACGGTGACGACTCCTTGATGTACTCGAATCCCTCATCCGTCCCCAAATACGCAGATACCCATTTGGGTATCCGTATTTTTTCGTATTGGAGGGATTCGAACCCACCGAAATGCCACTGTCCGTGGACAGTGGCTCCAGTGTGTCAAAAAAGTGCTTGTCATTCCGAGGGAGCGAAGCGACCGTGGGAATCCGTTCCCCAAAAATGTCCGGATTTATGAGAATTCCGTTAAAACGCAACATTTTGGAGTACGGATTGCCACACCAGGAAAGCGGACTGGTTCGCAATGACAGGTCTTGGGGACAGTCTGAGGGCCGGGGTTTCCCCCGGCCCTCGTCTGTTCGCCGCATTGTCGGTTTATAACTCTGCATCAGCGGGCGTTTATTTGTCGACGGGCACCTCCTCATTCACCGCACCGGAGGAGGCAGTGATCACATCCTGCGCCTCGAACTTCACCACGTCCACAGACAGGGCTTCGTACAGCTTTTTCATTTGGCATTCCTCCTTTCTGAAAGATGATACAGCTTAAGCAATAAGCCGCGTAATATGGTAAACTGCCACAGCTTCTGGTACAGGCGGTACCCAAAGCCGTCACAGATTACTTCCTTGTCATCCCGGAAAATCCGGGTCACCCGGCCGATGACCCAGTCCGGGGAGACTCCCCGCTCGGGAAGGTTCTGGTTGTCACCGATCATGGTCAGCCCATTGGGCGTCACCGCCCGGACCCGGTGCAGCACGAAGCTGCCGTCGGGGCGCTGATAGAAGAGAATGTCGCCCTTTCGGATGGGGCTGTCCACCTGCCGCAGGGAAACCGAGTCCCGTCCCTGCCGCAGCAGGGGCAGCATACTGATTCCATGGGGGTACAGCCGAAATTCCCCGCCGGAAGCGAGCACCTCCCGAATCAGCTCCTCATAGTCGGATAACTGAATCGGCTCATTCAAGGGCGTCCGCCTCACCCAGCGCCGCCAGGAACCGGGCCACATCCACCCGGGCGGCGTCCTCGCTCACGTCGTATTCCGCCACAACGCGGCTAACCAATTCTTCCTCCGCAATGCCCGCCTGCAGCAGACGGAAGGCAAAGGCGCCGGTTTCGTTCAGGCGCATCATACCGTTAAAATTCTCGCTGGCTTTTCCGGTAGCCGCCACCACATACTGGGCGCCCACCTTGCGAAGAATGAAGCCTTCCTTTGTTTTCATCGTGTTCTTCCTTTCGTTTCTCCCGTTTGGCCCGGGGCCTTCTGCTTTACCGCCTCATAGGCGCATAATACGCTGTTTTCTGTCATATCGCAGTTCAGAACATAAAACGGCAGGGTGCTGACCAATTTATCCGCCATGGTGAGCAGACGAATCATCCGCTCCGGCTCCTTCGGCAGCAGCAGCTGACGGAACAGCCGGTCCACCATCTGCCCGTGGTCCGCGGGAACCACGCTGGGGGTATCGCTTCGGTTCAGAAAAAACAGGGCTTTCAGGGGCACGCTGGCGTTGCAGCCCATGTTTTCCTTGCCCCGCCACGGCGTTCCGTAGGCACGGAACCCCACCTGCTCCATGCGGATCAGAGGCTTATCGCCATTGATGACCCGCAGGCGGCTGCCAAAATGCGCCTGCCACAGCCGGGTCTGAGTGGTTTTTCCCACACCGCTGGGTGCGAGAAAAGCGTACCCTTCCCCGTCCAGCGCCACAACGGAGCCGTGCATCACAAAAATATCCTTGTCCAACAGCTGATTTGCCGCCTTGCGGTAGCAGCAAACCGTTTCCAGATAGCCGTCGGAAAATGCGCCCGTCTGCTTCTGCCGCTCCCCTGCCAGTTCCTCATCGGAAACCCGAATGGTCAGCTCCGGGGGGAGCGCCGTCTCGTATCCCCGACACAGCCGTTCCAGATCGGGATAGCGGTTGTCAAATTCCACGGGTATTCCGCCAAGCAGGCAATTAACCATGTTTTCCACCCTCCTGAAATATCAGCCTGATCTTCCGCCAGAAGGCGTGCTGATTCAGAAGCATCATCGACAGCACTCGTCGCACCCAGAATACGGGCAGCAGAATGGGTGCTTTCTCCAGAATCGGATAGAGCCGCTTCATCTCGGACAGGGGGCGGAACAGTCGGGGAATCCCGTATGCCCACAGAAGGGCGATGGGATTTCGGTGCTTCTCCCGCAGCCGCTCCATGCGCTGCCGGGTCCGCGTTTCCATAGAACCGTATGTACCCGCCTCGCAAACCGCCTGTGCCAGAGGACGCAAATCCTCCCCAATGGCCTGCCCGGTTTCAAACCAGCAACGGGACAGCTCCCGCACCTGACGCGCCAAATCCAAAAGTCCCAGCGTGTTCAGTTCCCGTTTCAGGTACTCCCTGTCCATGTCCGGCAGGCACCGGGCATAGACGGTGTTATCCAGAATGGTGCGAATTCCGCTGCCCCCGTCGGACAGATGTTTGCTCAGGTGCACCAGATAAAACAGGTACTCATCCTCCGGGCGCAGCCGGAACAGCCGGGGATTGCCCTCCACAGACAGCGCCTTCTCCCAGACGTCGGCATAATAGCTCCCATGCTCGTCGATATCCGGCAGAAGGGCGGTGTGCAGCTCCAGCACCATATAGGGCGGTTTCAGGTACATCGTGTGGTGAAAGAGAACCTCTTCTCTGCGGTAGCCCCTGCGGAGAATGAGCTCCTCCGCGGCAGCCGCGTCCGCCGGATGAATCAGCATATCCAGATCCGACATCTGTCGGTCGCCCAAATCCGGGTACTGCTCTTTCAGCCAGCACCCCTTCACCGGCAGCACGGCAATCCCCGCCCGGGTCAGCGCGTCTGTCAGCTCGTCCCTTTCCTGCAGCTGGACAATGCTCTGGGCCAGGAGCTGGTTGGCCCTGTTTTCCCACCCTTTCCACACCGGGTCTTCGCAGCGGATGGGAAGCTGGGCAAGCCCCCGGAAGACCAGCGCCTCCACAGAGTGGCTTTTGGAATAATCAAACAGCTCCCCCAGGGACAGCCCCTCCGGAATGGGAGGAACCGGACGCTCCCACATCACCGCCCGAATCAGGGATATGATATAATCGTCTGTTCGCGTCATAGCGTTCACAAGTTCCTTCCTTGGGCGGCGGTTTTGGTGCGCCTTCCTCGCCGGGCCAACGCGAATTCCCAATTCAGCCCGGATTTGGTCCCATTATAACGAATTCTTTTCGTAAAATCAAGATGTTTGGGCCAGGGCGTCCTTTGCCGGCTTCGCTCCCGCGGGAAAGTACCGGTCAAGCCTCGCGCGGCGGTTGACTTGCCGGATTTTCTGATGTGAAATAAATAATTGTGCTGCCGTTTGCGCAGCAGGCAATCATTTTGGGGTTTGGAGTAGAACATATGGTCTTTTCCAGTTTGATTTTCCTGTACGGCTTCTTTTCCCTGTCCCTGCTGGGATACAGACTGTGCAGGACCCAGCTGGGCGCCTACTACGCCTACGAGGCCATGTGCGAAGCTACCGGCCAGCAGGCCGCGCCTCTGGACTCCTTCACCCTGTGGAATCAGGGCAAGTTCACCGGCTCCCTGTACGGCAAGGTTCGCTGGCCCAAGAAGCTGCGTGCCGATACGCTGGACTGCTATGTGCCCCAGGGAGACATCACCTTCTACGCCCACTTTACGGACGGCTCCAAGGGAACCGAATGGCCTCTGATCGCGGAAAAGGCCGGGGACGTGAACCAGAATTCCCGCTATTCCGCCTTCCTGGCCGCCGACTGCGCTCTGGCCCATGTGGTCAACGAGAGCATCCCGGACGCGCCCAACTGTCTGGTGATCAAGGACTCCTTCGGCAACTGCTATGTGCCCTTCCTGACCCAGAATTACCACCATGTCTACGCCATCGACTACCGCAAATACTGGCGCTACGGTATGGCGGAATTTGTGGACAAATACGATATTGACGATGTGATCGTCGCGCCCTACCTCATCGCCACCCAGGCTATGGACGGTAACGATATGTTCCGCAGCCAGATGCACTGAGCGCAAAATCGCCCGGAGGAAATCCTCCGGGCGTTCATTTTATCTGACGGATTTTGCGTATTCCGTGGGTGTGATGCCGAATTTCTCTTTAAACTGCCGGGAGAAATGGTGCACCGTGGAATATTGCAGCTCGGCGGCAATCTCCGTAAAGTTCAGGTTGTTCTCCCGGATCATCTGCTTGCTTTCCTGTAATTTAATGCGGCGGATGTATTCGCCGGGGGAGATTTGCAGATTCTTGTGGAACAGGGCCGTGAGATAGCTGGGGCTGACGTCCACCTGCCGGGCAACCAGGGGCACGCTCAGCTTCTCCCGGATGTGGGAGGAAATGAACTGCTGGGCCTGCCGGATGATCTCGTTCTCCGAATGGACGGAGTTTGCAGTCTGGAGCTTGCCGCCGGTGGGGGAGGTGATCTCCCGCATCAGAAGCAGCAGCAGCAGGTTCAGCTGGCACAGAATGATGTCGCCGGAATAGGCGTCCATCCGCTCCTGCTCATGGAGCATGGTCTGAAGCAGCGACACCACCTTCTGCGGGGCGGAGAATTTCCGGTTCAGCAGCGGGATGAGATCGGTGCCCTGGGTGGCGAAGGACATGGTCACGAACCGGGGGGCCACGCCGATATCTGCGTACTGCATATGCCACTGATTCGGCCCGTAGATCACCAGATCCCCCTGCTTGAGCAGCAGATCCTGACCATCGGCAACGGAGTGCAGCGCTCCCTGATCCACATAGGTCAGCTCCGCCATGGGGTGGGACTCACCGGGGAACAGGAAGCCCTGCTCCTTCTCCTGATAGAAGAAGGTATAGATGCCCTCCACCTGAAGCTGCCGATCCACCCGCAGACTGTCCGCGCTGCGGGTGCCCCGGGGCTCCGGAGGCTGGGCGCTGTACAGCAGGGCATCCGCCGGACCGGTAAAGGGGCTGATGCTGAAGTAGACGCCGGCCTTGATGCGCACCGGCTTATCCAAATAAAAGTCCAGATAGCTCTCCCCGTCCGCACTGACAGACAGGATGCTGGAACCGTTTCCATTTGCTACCCAGGTGTCCACCGCGGCCTGCCAAATCACCGCTTCCGCCTGGGAAAGGGGTACGGTTGCAGCTGCGGATTTATCAAAACCCTTCGCGTTCTGGCTCCGCTCCGGCGGAACTGTGCCAAAGCCCTGAAAGGTTACCTGATTCAAATTGCGGATCATGGCTGCTTCCTCCCAAAAATAATAACAGGGTCAAAATCGTGACCCTGTTATTATACAAAAGAAAGTCGAAAATGGCAAACACTTTTCCGGTAAATCCGCCGTCGCTTTTTACACGAAAGTCGGGACGCTTTTTTGGTACTAACGCTGGTACTCGAATTCCAGATCGTAGATGTCCACAGTGTCCCCATCCTGAATGCCCAGCTCCTCCAACCGGGCAAACAGTCCCGCCTTGCGAAGCAGGCTGTCAAAGTGGTTCCGGGCCTCGTAATCGTCAAAATTGATGTTCTCCACCAGCCGGGACAGCCACTCGCCGGTGACCATCCAGGTGCTGCCGTAGTGCTCGATCTCGAAGGCTGTGGGGTCGGCGGGGGCAGCCACCACCTCCACATATTCCGGCTCGTAAATGGTCACGGGAGGCAGTTCCCTCAATTTTTGCGCAACCACCCGCATGAGGTTTTTGGTACCCTGGGTGGTTCCCGCGCTGATCTCGTACAGCTCGCAGCCCGCTTCCTCCGCAGCTTTGCGCAGGCGCTCTAAGTTGTCGGAATCCGGGGGCAGCAGATCGACCTTGTTGGCAGCCACGATCATGGGCCGGTCGCCCAGGTCGACGCTGTAGCTGTGCAGCTCCTGACAGATGGCATGGAAATCCTCCACCGGGTCCCGGCCCTCGCTGCCGGACACGTCTACCACATGTACAAGCAATCGGCAGCGGTCGATGTGCCGCAGGAAGTCGTGACCAAGGCCAGCCCCCTCTGCCGCACCCTCGATGATACCGGGGATATCCGCCATGACGAAAGACACGCCTTCCTCCACATAAATGACGCCCAAGTTGGGGAACAGGGTCGTAAAGTGGTAGTTGGCGATTTTGGGACGGGCGTTGGAGGTGACACTCAGCAGGGTGGATTTTCCCACGTTGGGGAAGCCCACCAGTCCCACGTCCGCAAGGAGCTTTAATTCCAGAATCACATCCCGCTCCTGCCCCTTCAGGCCCGCCTTGGCAAAGCGGGGCACCTGTCGGGTAGGCGTTGCAAAGTGGGCGTTGCCCCAGCCGCCCCGACCGCCCCGGGCGATGACAAAATCCTCGCCGGTGGACATATCCACAATGATTTGGTTGGTTTCCGCGTCCCGGACCACAGTGCCCCGGGGCACGTCGATGATGAGGTTTTCCCCCCGCTTGCCCGCCATTTTCCGGCCCATACCATTGACGCCGGCACTGGCCTGATACTTGCGCTTGTAGCGGAAGTCCAGCAGGGTGGACAGGTTGTCGTTGACGTGGAGCACCACGCTGCCGCCATGCCCGCCGTCGCCGCCATCGGGGCCGCCGGAGGCCACATATTTTTCCCGGTGGAAGGCCACCGCGCCGTCACCGCCCCGGCCGCCGATGACGGTGATGCGTACTTTATCTACAAACATAATAACCTCCAAGGTGTTAGTTGAAAATGGAAAGTTGAAAATTGAAAATTAAGGAGTCCCTCCGGGACGATTCATACTGATATCCAATTAAAATATTTAATTCGCAAAAATTGAACATTTTAATCAAGAATCAGTATCAAAAATTGCTGTCGATTCATCGGCCGCGGCCATAACTTTCAACTTTCCACTGTCAACTTTCAATTACAAAAGCTGCCGCAGGTAGTTTGCGGCAGCTCTTTGTCTTTATGCGCTTACTGCTCAGCGTAAACGGAGCACTGACGGCGATCCTTGCCCTTGCGCTCGAACTTGACGGTACCGTCAACCAGAGCGAACAGGGTGTCATCCTTGCCGATACCAACGTTGGTGCCGGGATGGATGTGGGTGCCTCTCTGACGAACCAGAATGTTGCCAGCCAGCACGAACTGACCGTCAGCACGCTTCACGCCCAGACGCTTGGACTCAGAGTCACGGCCGTTCTTGGTGGAGCCGCCGCCCTTGTGGTGAGCAAAGAACTGAATACCAATCTTCAGCATGGTGTTACACCTCCAAAACTTCGATATAATCAGGATAGTCGTCCCGCAGGGAGCACAGGTACACCAGCATACCGGCAAGCACTGCCTGGATGGTGTCCTCCTCGTCACAGACTGCGGGGAGGGTCAGGGTGATACGAGCCTGCTCGTCCTTGACCCGAACCTTGGCGTTGGCACCGCACACATCGTTGATGGTGGCCTCCGCCATGGCAACCGCGGCAGACACGGCGGCGCAGACGATGTCGCTGCCCGCTTCCGCGTAACCGCTGTGGCCCGAGATGCTGAATCCGTTAATCCGGTCATTCTCGGTAAAAAATTCGCATCTTGTCATAAATTACAGAGCGATCTTGGTGATCTCGACCTTGGTGTAGGGCTGACGATGGCCGATGTGGCGCTTCTCGCCCTTCTTGGCCTTGTAGCGGATGATGTCGATCTTCTTGCCCTTGCCGTTCTTGACGACCTTGGCCTCCACAGCGGCACCCTCCACGACAGGAGCGCCGATCTTGGTGTTCTCACCATCCAGCACAGCCAGAACCTGATCGAACTTGACAGTGGACTCTGCCTCGGCGTTCAGCTTCTCGACGAACAGGACGTCGCCCTCAGCCACGGTGTACTGCTTGCCACCGGTAACGATAACTGCTTTCATTTGTTTCACCTACTTTATATTGTGTAGTCTCGCTTTTGAGGCGTGATGCAAAGCGCACCAACTTAAGCCCCTTCAATGCGGCTTGACTATTTTACCAGACAGCGTGGAAATTGTCAAGAAGTATTTGGCTGTTTTTCTTGCGTTTTTCCCACAATTTTGCTATACTATCCGGGAAATCCTTCTGTGAATTCTGCCGGAAGGCGAGGTGACCTGTCATGAAGACGAGAACATGGATTCTGTTGCTGGGCGGGCTGTTCCTGCTCAGTCTGATCGGGAGCTTTTTTGTGCTGCGGCAGCGGCCCGACGCGGCCCTTGCTCAAATTTCCAGCGGCGGCAATGTGGTGAAAACGGTAAATCTGAAAGAAGATCAGCAGTTTACGATCACCGCCGAAAACGGCGGCACCAACGTCATCACCGTTGAAAACGGCAAAATCGCCGTCACAGAAGCCAGCTGCCCCGACCACTACTGCATGAAGCGGGGCTACTGCGCCAGCGGAACGGACATCGTGTGCCTGCCGAACAGGCTGGTCATCCATTTTCTGCAGACCCAAACCGTGGACGCAGTAGTGGGCTGACCTTGCCCCTTTCCCAAAATAGTGATATAGTGTCTGTAGGGGCGGCTCACCGGCCCGCCCGTCCGCGACAGCGGCATTTCAAAAAATCTTTCGTGGAGGTCAGGACTATGAAGATCCAATTCATCGGCGCGGCCCATGAGGTCACCGGCAGCTGCACGCTGCTGGAGGTGGGAAGCCGATACTATCTGGTGGACTGCGGCATGGAGCAGGGTGCGGATATTTTTGAGAATGTTCCCCTGCCTGTTAACCCCGCCGCCATCGAGGCAGTGTTCCTGACCCACGCCCACATCGACCACTCCGGTATGCTGCCGAAGCTCTGCAAGGACGGCTTCTCCGGGGCCATCTACGCCACAGAGGCCACCTGCGACCTGTGCCGCATCATGCTGATGGACTCGGCCCACATTCAGGAATCGGAAGCCCAGTGGCAGACCCGGAAAGCAGAGCGGGCGGGGCACCCCCCGGTGCAGCCGGTTTACACTGTAAACGACGCTGCCGCCGCCATCCGGCTGCTGCGGCCCTGCCGGTATGGCGAGATCTTGCAGGTTGCCGAGGGCATCGTCCTGCGCCTCAACGACGCGGGACACCTGCTGGGCTCCGCCTCCATCGAGCTGTGGCTCACCGAGGGCAAGGAAACCCGCAAAATCGTATTCAGCGGCGACGTGGGCAACACCAATCAGCCCCTGATCAACGACCCCAAGCCCGTGGCGGAGGCAGACTATCTGGTCATCGAATCCACCTACGGCGACCGGCTCCATGAAAAGGACCGGGGCGACGTAGTATCGGAGCTGGCGGGCTACATCCAGCGGGCGCTGGATCAGGGCGGCAATCTGGTGATTCCCTCCTTTGCCGTGGGCCGGACCCAGGAGATGCTCTATGCCATCCGGGAGATCAAGCAGCGGGGTCTCATCAAGGGTCACGACTATTTCCCCGTGTATGTGAATTCCCCCCTGGCGGTGGAGGCCACCAGCATTTTCCTGCAATGCGACGAATCGAATTTTGACGAGGAAACCCTGGCCGTGATCCGCCAGGGCATCAACCCCATCTGGTTCGACGGTGTGACATTGTCGGTTTCCTCTGAGGAATCCAAGGCGGTGAATTTTGACGCCCGGCCCAAGGTGATTCTGTCCGCCAGCGGTATGTGCGAAGCCGGCCGCATCCGCCACCACCTGAAGCACAATCTGTGGCGCAGCGAGAGCATCATCCTGTTTGTGGGCTATCAGGCGGAGGGATCCCTGGGCCGAAAGCTGCAAAACGGGGCCAAAGCCGTGCGGCTGTTCGGCGAGGACATTGCTGTCAACGCGGAGATCGCCACGCTCCACGGTACCTCCGGTCACGCCGACCGGGACGGATTGCTCCAATGGCTGAGTGGCTTCACTGAAAAGCCCCAAATGGTGTTTGTCAACCACGGCGACGAATACAGCTGCGAAGCTTTCCAGAAGACTCTGAAGGAGTTGGGATACCGCGCGGAAGCCCCTTTCAGCGGCACGGAATACGACCTGCTCACCGGTAGGCTCGTGACCTTCACCCAGGGCATCCGGGTAAACCGGGAAGCCGCCTTCAAGGGCAGCCAGCGGGCAAAACAGGTCTATGACGACCTTCTTGCGGCGGCGGAAGCCCTGCTGGCCCTTGTCAAGACCCGCAAGGGCTGCACCAATAAGGATAACGCCAAATTGGCGGCGCAAATCCGAGCATTGACAGAGAAGTGGAAGAGGTAGAGAAAATATGGAGACGGTATATTTGTTTCGCGAGGCAGCGCCGGATGAGGTTTCGCAGGTTTTTTCTCTAATCCTGAAAAGGATGCGTTGGATGGATGAAAAGGGAATTCGTCAGTGGAATGTAACCAGGTATAACGAGGCATATCCTCAGTCTTATTATGCGAAGAGACAGCGTCAGAGAGAACTGTTTGTCCTCACGAACCCACAAACTGACGAGGTGATCGGCGCTGCCGTGCTGAAGCAGTCGGACGAGCGCTGGACGGACGATGCTCCGGCGATGTACTTACACAATTTTGTGACCAAGGTAGGCAGCCATGGGGCAGGAAATACTTTTCTCAACTGTGCGGAAGCGTATGCCGCGTCCATGGGAAAGGTATATATTCGGCTGGATTCCGCAGAAGGTAACCGTGCCCTTGGAAGGTATTATGAAGAGCATGGATATCTGTCCGCCGGAACCTGCGAGGAAGGGCTGTACCGGGGAATTTTGCGGCAGAAGCTGCTCAAAACCACCGATTCATAACAGCTTCTCCCTGACAGTGAGACAGTAAAAAGAGCCTGCCCCGGTTTGGGCAGGCTCAAATTGTTCTGTTTTTCAGATATCAGGCCTTCTCCAGAGCCAGCGTTCTGGTGGTCAGATCGCAGACCTCGGCGGGTCCAAAGTACTGGATAGCGCCGGGATAGGTGAAGCAGGTCTCGACGGCCCACTCCGCTCTGTGCTCAGCGAAGTACTGGAAGGGCTTGCCGTCCAACTCCACCAGAGCCTTGCGGATAACGGGCTTATCCTGGCCGTTTCTTCTCTCCATGTTCATCATCTTGGTGATGGGCATACCGCCGGCGACCCACTCGTCAGCGGGCTTGGACAGGTTGGAGACCTTGGACAGGTATCCGGTATAGCCGTACTGGATCAGCATGAAAGCGTTGTAGCCCAGGGAGTAGCAGTAGTCGGCATCGAAGTTGGAGGGGAAAGCGCAGCGGCCCTCGTAGCCCAGGAAGTGGTGCAGCGTGGAGAATTTCCCGTTGTAGGTGCCGGCAGCTTTCCGGGCAGCCAGATTGTCCTTGACCAGAGCGGAGAACAGCTTCTCGGACTCGATCAGGGAGACCTGAACGTTGCCGTGAGGATCCCGCTCCAGGAACAGCTGCTGCTGAATATTCTCGGGCAGGATGGCGAAGACAGCCATGGACTCCTTGGTGAGGCCCGCCTCGATGAAAGCGTACTTGTCTTTCCAGGTGGGCAGGGCATTGAACTTGGCGGTGTTTTCACCGGCCAGCAGCTCGTTGATCTCGGCGATCAGCACGGAGAACTCGGGGACGAACTCCACGATGCCCTCAGGGATGATGGCAACGCCGAAGTTCATGCCCTTGGCGGCACGCTCAGCCACGGAATCGGCAATGTAATCGGCGATCTGGGCCAGAGACATCTTCTTGGCGGCAACTTCCTCACCGATCAGGCAGATGTTGGGCTGGGTCTGCAGCGCGCACTCCAGCGCCACATGGGAAGCGGAACGGCCCATGACCTTGATGAAGTGCCAGTACTTCTTGGCGGAGTTGGCATCGCGCTCGATGTTGCCGATGATCTCGCTGTAGGTCTTGGTGGCGGTGTCGAAGCCGAAGGAGCACTCGATGTCCTCGTTCTTCAGGTCGCCGTCGATGGTCTTGGGGCAGCCAATGACCTGCACACCGGTGTTGTGGGCGGCCATGTACTCAGCCAGCACAGCGGCGTTGGTGTTGGAGTCGTCGCCGCCGATGATGACGATGGCGGTGATCCCGTGCTTCTTGCAGACCTCCGCGGCGACGGCGAACTGCTCTTCGGTCTCCAGCTTGGTTCTGCCGGAGCCGATGATATCAAAGCCGCCGGTGTTGCGGAACTGGTTGACATAATCATCGTCGAGGATCCGGTAGTCGTCCTCCAGCAGGCCGCTGGGGCCGCCCTTGAAGCCATACAGGACGTTGTCGGGATTGGTAGCCTTCAGCGCGTCATACAGGCCGCAGACAACGTTATGGCCGCCGGGGGCCTGGCCGCCGGAGAGGATCACACCCACGACCTGCTTCTTGGCCTCAGAGGTGTTCTTGCCCTTCTGGAAGGTGATCTCATTCTTACCATAGGTGTTGGGGAACTGGGCGGCGATCTTTTCCTGATCCGCAACACTCTCGGTGGCATTGCCATTTTTAACGCAGATCTCAGAGATACCGTTTCTGAGCATACCGGGGAGCTTGGGGGTATACTGGTATCTTGCGGTCTGCAGCGGGGACAGTTTCATCTGGAAAACACTCCTTACAGTTAATTTGAGTAGATGTCTACACGCTGATTATACTCCATTCCGGGGAAAAGGTAAATAGCCATTTCCTATAATTTTGTAAATCCCGGAGCACAGGAATCTGGTTTGTATGATTGCCGGGACGCATTTTAGGGCAGATATGAAGATTGGTATTGAAAAATGAGAAAATTGTGATATAATGGTAATCGTAAAAAATCGGGCCGTAAGCCCGTTATTTGAAAGGATTGATACCAATGCCTCTCGTAACAACAACTGAGATGTTTAAGAAGGCCTATGACGGCGGCTACGCCATCGGTGCTTTCAATGTCAACAACATGGAGATCGTTCAGGGCATCACCGAAGCTGCCGGCGAGCTGAACAGCCCCGTCATCCTGCAGGTTTCCAAGGGCGCCCGTGCCTATGCCAACCACACCTATCTGGTCAAGCTGGTGGAGGCCGCTGTTGCCGAGAACCCCCAGATCCCCATCGCCCTGCACCTGGACCATGGCGATTCCTTCGAGCTGTGCAAGAGCTGCATCGACGGCGGCTTCACCTCCGTCATGATCGACGCTTCCTCCAAGCCCTTCGAGGAGAACATCGCCCTGACCAAGAAGGTCGTCGAGTACGCCCACGATCACGGTGTCGTGGTCGAGGCTGAGCTGGGCACCTTGGCCGGCGTTGAGGACGAGGTCGCTGTTGAGCACGGCAAGGAAAGCTACACCCGCCCCGAGGAAGTCGAAGAGTTCGTCTCCCGCACCGGCTGTGACTCCCTGGCCATCGCCATCGGCACCAGCCACGGCGCTTACAAGTTCAAGGCTTCCCAGTGCACCCGCAATGCCGACGGCATTCTGGTTCCCCCTCCCCTGCGCTTCGACGTGCTGCACGGCGTCATCGAGCGTCTGCCCGGCTTCCCCATCGTTCTGCACGGCTCCTCCTCTGTGCCTCAGGAGTTCGTGAAGATGGTCAACGCCTACGGCGGCAATATGCCCGACGCCATCGGCATCCCCGAGGATCAGCTGCGTGAGGCTGCCAAGCTGGCTGTCTGCAAGATCAACATCGACTCCGACATCCGTCTGGCTATGACCGGCAACATCCGCAAGTACTTTGCCGAGCATCCCGATCACTTCGATCCCCGCCAGTACCTGAAGCCCGCCCGTCAGGCTGTCAAGGACATGGTCGCTCACAAGATCGTCCACGTTCTGGGCTCCGACGGCAAGGCCTAAGCTTACATCTTTCAAAGGCTCCCGATTTTTCGGGAGCCTTTCTCTTTATCGTAGGGCGGGGTCATGACCCCGCCGACCACAAAAGGTATTCGCATCACTCCCGTCCAATGGTAATCGGCCGCAAATCCCATCCATTTCAGGCTTCCTGTCACCGAAGCCGGGTCGGCGGAGTCATGACTCCGCCCTACAAAACGAATTGTAAACTTTTAAAAATTTTTCAGTTGACAATTCGTTCCCGTCATGCTATACTCCGAACGAAAAAAGGAATTTGGAGGTATCTTCCATGGAAAGCAAGACGAAACTCTCCGTCCGGGATATGGCCTACATCGCGATGTTCGCGGTGATCATGGCGGTATGCTCCTGGATCTCTGTTCCCTATGTCGTCCCCTTCACCCTGCAAACCTTCGGCGTGTTTCTGGCCGTAGGCGTGCTGGGCGGCAAACGGGGCACGCTGGCGGTGCTCATCTACATTCTGCTGGGCTGCGTGGGCCTGCCGGTGTTCGCCGGCTTCAGCGGCGGCATCGGCATCGTACTGGGCAGCACCGGCGGCTACATCGTGGGCTTCCTGTTCACGGCCCTCGTCATGTGGGCCATGGAGAAGCTGCCCGGCAAAAGAGTCGTGGTGTCCATCGTGTCCATGCTGGTGGGCCTGCTGGTGTGCTATGCCTTCGGAACCATTTGGTTCATGGTGGTCTACGCCCGCTCTACCGGCCCCGTGGGATTGTGGACGGCCCTGGGCTGGTGTGTGTTCCCCTATATCATCCCCGACCTTGTGAAGATCGCCCTGGCGCTGGTGCTCCAGAAGCGTCTGCGCAGCGCCATCCGTCTGGCATGAGGGTATACAACATCCGTGCCCACCACGGAATGTGCCTGTATTTCTTCCGCGGAAAGGGCTACAGCGGGGAATTTGTGGAGAATATGGGCACAATGAAGGCGATTCTGGGGGCAAACCCGGAAATTCTCCTGATGGACAGCCCCGACGATGTCTGCGCTGCCTGTCCCAATCGTTTAACAGAAACCTGCGCCGAAAAAGCCTCCCGGTATGACCGGGAGGTTCTGCGGCGTTGTGGGCTTTCCGTGGGCGACACACTTCCCTACCGGGATTTTTCTCAAAAAGTCATCGAAACCATCCTCCGTCCGGGTATTCGGGCGGAGATCTGCGGCGACTGCCAGTGGAGCGGTCTGTGCCAATGGAAGGAGACTCCATGACGACAAAAGAACAGATTTTGACCCTGCTGGAAGACCGGCAGGGGAGCTTTGTTTCCGGCGAAGAGCTGGCGGAAAGCCTGAACCTGTCCCGGGCGGCAGTGTGCAAGGCCATCAAGGCTCTGCGGCAGGAGGGTTTCCCCATCGAAGCCGTCACCAACCGGGGTTACCGCCTGTCCGGGGAATATGATATTTTATCGGCCCAGGGTGTCAAAAAGCACCTGAACCGGGAATTTCAGGTCAGCTTCTCCCCCAGCGTGGACTCCACCAACGCCGTCCTTCGTTCTATGGCAGAGCAGGGCGCAGCGGAGGGCACCGTAGTGATTGCCAACGCCCAGACCAATGGCCGGGGCCGCAGGGGCCGCAGCTTCTACTCCCCTGCGGACACCGGCATCTATCTGAGCCTGCTGCTGCGCCCGGTGAACTCCGACCCCCGGCAGACCGTGACCTTAACGGCGGCAGCAGCGGTGGCCCTGTGTCAGGCCATGGAAGCCGTCAGCGGTGCGGTTCCCGAAATTAAATGGGTCAACGACATTTTTCTGGACGGGAAAAAAATAAGCGGCATCCTGACAGAAGCCGCGTTCGGTCTGGAATCCGGTGCGCCGGAATATGTGGTGGTGGGGGTAGGCATCAACGCTTATACCCCCGAGGGCGGCTTCCCGGCGGAATTGTCGGAAATTGCCGGAGCCTTGTGGGACAAGACCGTACCCGACGGAAAAAACCGTCTGGCGGCGGAATTTCTGAACCGCTTCTGGGCGCTGTACGCCGCCGGTGACCCCTCTGCCTTTCTGGAGGACTACCGCCGCCGCAGTCTGGTGGTGGGCAAGGACATCACCGTCATCGCGGGCGATACCGAAACCCCCGCCCACGCCGTCGGTATCGACGACAGCTGCCGCCTGCTGGTGCGTTATGAAAACGGAGAGACCGCCGCCCTGTCCTACGGTGAGGTGTGCATCCGGGCCATGTGAGACAGACAGCAATGATTGACATTTCTACAATCTTCTGTGTAATGAAATCCGTGAAAGCCCACCGCCCAGATAGCGGTGTGCGGTAAAAAGACGGTTGCCTGCCATCCCGCGAGAGCGGAATGGAGGCGTGTGTATAGCCCTCGCGGGAAATTCTTCTCTGGGAGGCGATACATATTACTTCGATAATACTCGCTGCCCTTGGAGCCTTGGGCTCCATCGCCAGCATTGTATCTCTCGTGCTGTATCTGCACGATAAAAAGAAGTGAGCCGTCTGTCACAACCAGACGGCTCACGGTTGTTTGAGAGCTAAGCTCTCCAGCCAATAAGTTGTATGTTTGTGGCAACCGTCCGGGCTGACACCGCAGAGAGGTGCTTGCTGGTACAGGCATCTCTCTGTGTTATTATTATAGTTCCCAAATCATCGAATGTCAAGGGCGGCGATCCGTCAGTCACAGCTCCACTCCAAAATTTCATCCGATTTTTCTTGACATTTTCACCCATGGTTTTTATAATATTTTCCATATAGGAAAATGCAGTGAAGGAAAGAGTACTTCGCTTTCCCCGCCTTACAGAGAGTCCCCCGTATGCTGGAAGGGAGACAGACGGTCGCGAAGGAACATGGCTCCGGAGCAGCGCGGCTGAAGCTTTAGGCCGCGACGGGTCTGCCCGTTACAGCGGAGGGCGTTGCTGGATGCCCGCAATGAGACCCCGTTTTCGGGGTGAAGAGAAGTGGTACCACGGACAATGACGCCCGTCTTCTATGCGGAAGACGGACGTTTTTTATTTTGTAAGGAGGATCTCTATGAAAAAGAAAAAATCCCTGAACATCACCTTGGCCATCTTTATCGGACTGGTGCTGGGCATCCTGTTCGGCCTGTTCATGCCGGGACGGTATGAATTCGCCCTGCCGGTGATCCAGACCGTCAGCAGCCTGTACATGAACGCCCTGCGCATGATGATCTATCCGCTGGTCTTCTGCAGCCTGGTCACCGGCATTCAAGGCATCGGCTCTGTCAGCGCCACCGGCAAGGTAGGCGGCCAGTCCGTGCTGTACTTCATTTCCACCACCCTCATCGCCAGCATTCTGGGCCTGTTCCTGCCCCAGCTGCTGGGCCTTGGCAAAGGCGTTTCCATTCAGATGATGGATTCCACCGTGGAGGCGGCGAAGTTCACCAGCCTGCTGGACACCGTGAAGAACCTGATCCCCTCCAACCCCGTGGCCTCCTTCGCCAGCGGCGATATGCTGCAGGTGCTGGTCTTTGCCGTTATCGTGGGCATCGCCTGCCTGACCCTGGGTGAGAAGGCGGACCTCGTGGTCAAGCTGTGTGAATCCTTCCACGCCATCTGCATCAAGGTCGTGGGCTGGGTCATGTACTGCACCCCCGTGGGTGTGTTCTGTTCCATCGCCGCCGTCATGTACGCCAATGGCGTGGAAACCATGATCGCCCTGGGCGGCGTACTGGTTGCCATGTACATCACCTATTTCTTCTACATCCTGCTGGTCTACGGCGGCATCGTCAAGTTCCTGGGCAAGTATCCCGTGGGCAAGTTCTTCAAGTCCGTCATGCCCGCGGCCCTGACCGCCTTCGGCACCTGCTCCAGCTCCGCCACCATCCCCATCAGCAAGCGCTGCGCCGATGAAATGGGCGTGCCCAACGAGATCTCCTCCCTGGCCCTGCCTCTGGGCGCCACCATCAACATGGACGCCGTGTCCATCATCATGTCCTTCATGATCGTGTTCTTCGCCAACGCCTGCGGCGTGGAGATCAGCTTCGGCATGATGGTCGTCATTATGCTGTCCAACACCCTGCTCTCCATCGGCGCCCCCGGCGTTCCCGGCAGCGCCATCGCCTGCTTTGCCGCCCTGTCCACCATCGCCGGCCTGCCCGCCGGTGTCATGGGCGTGTACATCAGCGTCAACACCCTGTGCGACATGGGCGCCACCTGCTGCAACGTTCTGGGTGACATCGCCTGCTCCGTGGCTATGAAGAATACCGTCAAGCTGGACACCCCTGCCGAGGAAAAGCAGTAATTCCTATTTGGATGCACAGCCGTAGGGAGCGATGCCCACATCGCTCCTTCGTGCGTGTCTCGGATTCGCCGAAAAATGGCGGTCGTTGTCAGGTTGTACTGCGGGCCGATGTGGGCATCGGCCCCTACGGCAAGAAAAACCAAGGTCTTTTGACCGTCTGTTGGACTGCTGCACGAAACCGTGCAGCAGTCCTTTTTTGTTTATCCAGCCCTCTGGAAGGTAATTTCGCCGATGAGCTGATTATCCCAGTCGTAGCATCGCACCGTCAGCGTATCGCCCAGCGTGCCCTGACACATGGTAGCACGGAAGCGCCATACGCCATCGTCACCGAGGACATAGCCGCCTTCACCGTAGGTCAGTCCGTCGATCTTTGTAAGCGGGATATCCTCCTGATTCTCAGCCGTTACAGGCATATGGATATTATAGCCCAGATCGGATTGCGTAAAGGTCATATCCCCCATCGTCATTCCGGGAATGGCATCCGCGTTCAGGGGATGATAGACCACTGCGTCACTCTTGGCGGGGGCTTCCTTCAGCGTAAAAGGCAGTTCCACCCGCTGCACATCCTCACTGCCCGCTTCCAGCGCATACACAATGCAAATCGCCTGCTGACCCGGAGTGGTAGCGGTTCTCGCCGCTTCCAAAAAGATCACCATTTCGGTATCCGATATGTTTTGTATATCCTCGGAACAGACGGCAACTTCTTCCTCACCAATTTTTGTAAGACGTGCGCCCACCAGCAGCAGCTTCTTCCCCTGGGATTGCGCATATTCCTCCAAAGTCTGATCCCCGGACAGGCCGATCTCCATCACCGAATCAGTGGGGTTTACATAAGTCGGCGCTATGATGTACTTGTCCCCGCCGCGAATGGTCACGGTGGCCATGACGTTGGAATCGTCACTCAGGGATTCTGTAATGGCGCAGCTCCAATCCTCTGCCTGTGCCGCCGCCGTTTCCTGCTGAATATAGGGCACCGCCGCCTCGGGCAGCTCCCGGTGTGCCGTGCGGAACAGCTCCCTCAGGCCAAACAGATTCGCGGCGTAGGCCCCAGCCGCAAGGGCAAAAATCAGGCAGGCCGCCAGCATAATTCCAATCAATTTTCTCATATGTCCTCCTGTTTTCTTCTGTTCTGTTTTCTTCGGAAAGGCGGCAGTTTCCGCTTCTTCCACCAAGTCCGCCCCGATGTATCCGAGACCCAGAAAAATATCCTTTCCCTTCATACGGCGATGCCCTCCTTTTTCAGGTATTCCCCCAGCTTCGTCCGGGTTCGGCTGAGCCGCATCTGCACGGCGCTTTCGCTGATGCCGTACCGGGCGGCGATCTCCCCGATGGTATCCGCGTACCAGTACCGCCGCAGAAATACCAGCCGGTTTTCCGGGGTCAGACTCCGCAGAAAGGTATCCAGAACTGCCCCCAGCTCCCTGGCTCTCATCTCCCGCTCCCGGCGGGAATCCGGCACGCAGCACTCCATTTCCTGTGTCAGGCTCACCACCTCAGCCTTCCGCTTCGCCGCGTTCTGCCAGTCCAGTCTGTCCAGCGAAAGATGGCGGCATATTTTGGCGAGGTAGCCGAAAAAGTGCCGGGGCCGCTGGGGCGGAATGGTGTTCCAAGAGCGCAGGTAGGTATCGCTGACGCTTTCTTCCGCGTCCTGTGGACTATGGAGGATATTGTCCGCCAGCCGTTGGAGCTGCCCGCCGTAGGCAAGGGCCGTCTGGCAGATGGCGTCCTCGTCTCTGGCAAAGTACAGCTCCAATATTTTGTTGTCTTCCAAGAAAATCACCTCGTTTTTGTGTCCTCACCCTATAAGACGGAAATAGCTCCTCAAATCTCACACTATGATAGCATTTTTTCTTTTTCCCATCTTCCATTATTTTTACGCCCGGCCTTTGCACGCCTACTATCATGCCCTCAAACAGCACAAAACGAACGGAAGCAGCCGGAATTGTATGTACGGCACCCGACATTATTTTGACGAAATTCGATCAGATGTACGATATGATTCGGGTACGGCATACAGCCGAAGAAACAGGAGGTAATCACAATGCAGACTATGGTACCATTATACGGCTTTGGCGGCGTCCCTTATTCTGCCGTCCGCAAAGCCGTGCCCCCAAATCTGCTGGACAACAGCGATTTCACAAATCTGGTTGCTCAGGCAGGGATCGGCGGGGATCACGGCTCCGTCGCCTACGCGGCTGACCGCTGGATCCTGACCAGCGGCACGATTTCCTATGAGGCAGGTGTGGGCCTGACACTGGACGGGACCATCACACAAAAGCTGGAACGTATACCGGAGGAAGCTACCCCGGCGGTTGGCATGGTCTCCGGCACTGCGGAGATCCGCTTTTCAAACGGGGCCGTCGAGATCACATCCAGCGGCGGCGTTCTAAAATGGGCGGCGCTGTACGAAGGGACCTATACCGCCGCGGCAATGCCCGAGTACCAGCCGAAGGGGTACGGGGCGGAGCTACGGGAGTGCCAGCGGTATTTTATGAAGTTCGCCAGCGGTGCGCAGTATCTCGGCTATACTTCCTCCACAACGGGCGGAATTATTGACCTATATGTACCGAGCGTATTCAGAGCAACACCCTCACTCAGCATTACCGGTATTAACTGGTTAAGAGTTAATGGAACGCATTACGGAAGCCCTACCGCAACTTTCAACATATCTTTTATGAGAACAGGTCTCGTCGGTCTGTCCGTTACCGGTCTTTCAATAACAGTGCCACAATATGTTGCGTTTTTTATTGCGCTTGGCGAGTTTTCGCTGTCAGCAGACCTATAAGGAGGAATAATCTTGGATACATCTAAAGTCTACGTCCTGCCGAACGGTGACGGTTATATCACCAGAGTTGACGGAGGTTACACCATCGGCAATATCACCGACCCGGAAAACTGGGTACTGATCGACGAGGGCACTGGCGACCGCTATAACCTGTGTCAGGGCAACTACTTCCCTCTGCCAATCTACACAGAGGGCGGCGCGTACCGCTACAAGCTGGTAGACGGCAAGCCCGCAGAGTGCACCGCCGAAGAGATCGCCGCACAGGAGGAAGCGCTGATGCCCGTGCCCACCGCAACCGACGCGGACAGACTGGAAGCTCAGGTCATGTACACCGCCCTGATGACCGATACCCTATTGATTGAGGAGGAATAACCCATGTTTGAGAAAATCAAAAAGTTTTTCAATCTGAAGCTGTACACCAGGAAGCAGATCCACCAGTTCGCCGAGAAGGGCGTGATCACCCCGGAACAGTACACCGCCATCACCGGCGAGGAATACTGATATGACACCGGAACAGAAGCAGTGCCTGCTGCGGTACTTAGGCTATTACAAAGGCAGCATCGACGGCATCTGGGGCGAACAGTCCCAGCAGGCGACCATCGACTTCCAGCGGGTCTACATGGAGCAGGAGGACGTGGACGGCATCTTCGGGACGGCTACGGAAAAGCGGATTTTGGAGGTCATCGCCACCGGGGAGGAGCCGAAAAGTGTCAATGTTGACACCGCCGATTGGTGGCAGGATATCAAATATTTCACCCGGGAAGAATTCCGGTGCCCCTGCGGCAAGTGCGGTGGGTTCCCGGTGGAGCCGGATGAAAAGCTGGTACGGCTGGCAGACCAGGTGCGGGCGCATTTCGGTGCTCCGGCCACAGTATCCAGCGGCGTGCGCTGTCAGGCCCACAACGACGAGCTGCCGAACTCCGTGCCCAACAGCTATCACGTCAAGGGTAAAGCTGTGGACTTCTGCGTCCGGGGCATCAGCGGTGCCAAGCTGCTGGACTATGTTCTGACGCTGCCCGTGCATTACACCTACCAGATCAATGGATCTGATTTTGTCCACATGGACGTAACATAACAAGGAGGACATACAAATGCAAATGGTAAACGCAATTTTTATCCGGCTGGTAAACGCCCTGATGGGCAACATCTTTGTGCGGCTGCTGCTGATCGCCGTCTGCGCCGACATGGTGTTCGGCTCCCTGCGGGCGGCAAAGTACCGCAAGTGGAATTCCGCCGTAGGCATCGACGGGGCTATCCGCAAGGCCGGGATGCTGGCCTGTGTGCTGCTGTTCACCCTCATTGACATGGTCATGCGCGTTGATATTCTGGGCTGGCTCCCAGCGGACATCCGCAATGTGCTGGACACCTGCGGCGTGGTAAAATGTGGTATTACAGAACTGTTCGCCCTGCTGTTTATCCTGTATGAGACAACGTCCGTGCTGAAAAATATGCTGCTCTGCGGCCTGCCCGTGCCTGCTGGGCTGCGGGCGAAGCTGGCGGGGTGGCTGGACACCATGACGGAGGAAACCCAGGTGGAGGTCGTAAAGGAGACTGTCACCGTCGATGAGAATACCAGCGTCCTGAGAGAATAAGAACAGCAGCAACGCGCGAAAAAGCCCCGTGACCGTTATAGTCACGGGGCAATCTTCATTTTCCCTGTTTGCAGTCAAATGCAATCGCTCACCAGCGGGAAAGCCTGGGAACGCAAATGCCAAACGTACCGCAGGTGAAGAAAACCACCATTGCGGGGTTTGTATTTGTTGGGTCTGGTACGCCGGAAGGGACTCGAACCCCCAACCCTCGGAACCGGAATCCGATGCTCTATCCATTGAGCCACCGGCGCATTTTTCAAAGCCAAATTATTATAGCAGGCTTTCCCGATTTTGTAAAGAGGAAAACCAAAATTTTTTCTTCTGCCTCCGGGAGAGTTTCAGGGAAAGTGGTTGTTTTTCCTGTTTTCCTGTGGTATAATTCAAAAAAATCAGAGTTGTGTCCCCATTCAAGGAGGAATTTTTATGGCCGCGTCTCAGAATTTCCGCTCCGCATTCAACGGCTTTAACCGGGAGGATGTGGTGCATTATCTGGAATACCTCAACACAAAGCATACCAATCAGGTCAATCAGCTCACCGCTGAGAATGAAGCCCTGCGGGCGCAGGTAGCCGCTCTGCCGGATCTGGAAAGCCAGCAGCTCCTCGTATCCTCGCTGGAGAACAAGTGCGCAGAACTGGCCCGGCAGTTGGAAGAGGCCCAGGCCCGGTGCGCCGAGTTGGAACAGACTCAGGTGCAGCCGGAGGAAACGCCTGTTCAGGAACCGGTCCTGTCCCCCAGTGCCAGCGATGAGCTGGAAGCCTACCGCCGGGCGGAGCGTATTGAGCGGGAGGCCAAGGAGCGGGCGGAGTTGGTGTATTTTCAGGCCAACAGTGTGCTGACGGAGGCTACAGCCAAGGTGGACGGCATTTCCGCCGACATCACGGAAATGGCGGACAAGGTCATGATTCAGCTGACCCAGCTTCAGGTGGCGGTCGGTTCCAGCAAGCAGGCCCTGCAGGATGCATCCTCCATCATGGGTGCCATCCGGCCCAACAAATAATTTCCGGAGCGCATACAGGCCGTATGCGCTCCTTTCTTTGGGAGAATTCTTATGAATGTGACAAAACCCGACTATTTTGACCGTTTCCGCTGTCTTGCGGGAAGCTGCCCGGACAGCTGCTGCAAGGAATGGGAGGTGCATGTGGACCATGACACCGCCGCCCTGTATCAGAAGCTGCCTGGCGCGCTGGGAGACAATCTGCGCCGTGTTCTCCGAGAGGAAGACGGAGAAGTCTATATGACCATCTGTGATGGACGCTGCCCCATGTGGCGGCGGGACGGGCTGTGCCGGATCCAAGCGGAACTGGGTGAAACGGCCCTGTGCAAAACCTGCCGGGAATTTCCCCGCCTGACCCATGACTACGGCGACTTTGTGGAACTGGGTCTGGAACTGAGCTGCCCGGAGGCTGCCCGGCTGATTCTGAATGAACCAACCGTCTTCGTTACAGAGGAAGTTCCCGGCGATGGGAAGGCGGAATATGACAGAGATGCCATGGAGATTCTCATAGCCACCCGGGAGCGGGCATTGGAGCTGCTGGACGATTCCGGCCGGCCTATCGGGGATACGTTGGCGCTGCTTCTGCTCTTCGGCTGTCAGGCCCAGAGTGAGTTGGACGGCGGGGAAGCGGCCCCCTTCGACCCAGATACTGCGCTGGAAGCCACCCGTGAGCTTGCCCAACCGGGAGATGCCGCTGAGATCCTCTCCTTTTTCCAGTCCCTTGAGATTCTGACGGCAGCATGGGACACACGGCTTCATTCCCCCGCCCCCGCAGGCTGGGACAGCCGCACGCTGGCGCTGTCCCGGTACTTTGTGAGCCGTTACTGGCTGCAGGCAGTTTCGGATTACGACCTGTACAGCCGGGTGAAATTCATGGCCATTGCCTGCCTGCTGCTGCGGCAGCTGGGCGGGGATTTCGTGGAAACTTCCCAGCTGTTTTCCAAGGAGATCGAAAACGACGCGGACAACATGGACGCCCTGCTGGACGCGGCCTATGAGCATCCGGCCTTCACCGACGCGAAGCTGCTGGGGATGCTGCTTGGATAACATCTTCTGTAGGGCGGCTTGCCCTCAAGCCGCCCTACAGATACATATCGGAAAAGCCGCCCTTTCGGGCGGCTCGTTTTCGTTTATGCACGCTGTTCGCAGTAGATGCAGCGGTGGATGTCCGCGGCCTTGTCGGTGCAGCGGAAGATCTGGGGCAGCTCCTGCTCCGTCTGGGAAATGCACTTGGGGTTGTGGCAGACCCGGTCATATTCCAGCCCAGTAGTGTCAATAGCTTCCTTCTCGGGGTTCTGCTTGGCCTCGTCCAGCAGCTTCAGGATCAGGGCCATGCGCATATACTTGCCGTTGAGGGCCTGACGGAAGTATGCAGCCCGGGGGTCGTCGTCCACCTTCACGCTGATCTCGTTGACCCGGGGCAGGGGGTGCAGAACGCACATCTGCTCCTTGGCCAGCTTCATCTTCTCCACATCCAGCACGTAGCTGTCCTTCAGCCGCTCGTACTCCCAGGGATCGTCGAACCGCTCCCGCTGGATCCGCGTCATATACAGCACGTCAAGCTGGGGCATGGCTTCTTCCAGAGAGGCGGTCTCGGTGTAGGGAATTCCCTTGTTTTCGAACACATTGTAGCGGATAAAGCCGGGGATCTTCAGTTCTTCCGGGGAAATCAGAACAAATTTGATACCCTCATAGCGGCTCATGGCTTCGATCAGGGAGTGCACCGTGCGCCCGTATTTCAGGTCGCCGCAGACGCCGATGGTCAGATTGTCCAGCCGGCCCAGCTCCCGGGAGATGGTCAGAATGTCCGCCAGGGTCTGGGTGGGGTGGTTGTGGCCGCCGTCACCGGCGTTGATGACGGGGATGGTGGCGGCCCGGGAGGCAACATAGGGCGCGCCCTCCTTGGGGTGGCGCATGGCGATGATGTCGGCATAGCAGCTGACCATCCGGGCGGTGTCGGACACGCTCTCGCCCTTGGCGGCAGAGGAGGAACCGGCCTCGCTGAAGCCCAGCACCGTGCCGCCCAGCTCCAGCATGGCGGCCTCGAAGCTCAGTCGGGTGCGGGTGGAAGGCTCGAAGAACAGGGTCGCCAGCTTCTTGTGGGCGCACTTGTCCCAGTAGTTTTCCGGGTGGGCAATGATGTCCTTGGCGGTGGCGATCAGCTCGTCCAGCTCCGCCACGCTCAGTTCCAGAATGCTGTTCAGACTTCTCATGCTTTCGCTCCGTTCACGGCAAGGTAGTTTTTGATGCGGGTCACATTCTCGGCGTTGGCAGGGTCCTCTTCCAGATACTCGATGATGTCATACACATCCACCACGGAGTACACGGGGAAGCCGAACTCGTCCTCCACTTCCTGCATGGCCAGCTTTTCACCCTTGCCCCGCTCCTTGCGGTCCACCATGATAAAGGTGGCGGCGACTTTCACGCCTTCCAGCTGGCTCAAAATCGCCATGCTCTCCCGGATGGCGGTGCCGGCAGTGATGACATCCTCTACGATGACCACTTCCTCACCGGGCTGGGGCACGTAGCCCACGAACACACCGCCCTCGCCGTGATCCTTGGCTTCCTTGCGGTTGAAGAAGAAGGGCACGTTCAGGCCGTTCTTGCTCAGGGCCACCGCGGCGGACACGGCGATGGAAATGCCCTTGTAGGCGGGGCCGTACAGGACGGCCTTTTTATCGCCCAGCTTTTCCTTGTAGGCCCGGGCGTAGAATTCGCCCAGGGTCGCGATCTCCTCGCCGGTCTTGATCATACCGGCATTGATGAAATAGGGGATCTTACGGCCGGACTTGGCGGTGAAGTCACCGAACCGCAGCACACCGGCCTTTTCCAGAAACTGAATAAACTCGCGCTTGTAGGCTTCCATGTTTTTCTCTCCTTTACCTGTTATGGTATACCGTAGGGGGCGATGCCCACATCGCCCCTGCCGCAGCCGTTCCGATTTCGCATCGGGCTGCGGCGAATTCGTACCTTACCCCGCAGGGGCGATGTGGGCATCGCCCCCTACGGTGAGTTTTTTAAATCAACCGTGCAGACCCTTGGACTGGCGAACCATATCTTCAATCACGATGTCGTAAATTTCGCCTAGACTGGCGCAGTATTCCAGCACCAGCCACGGCTCATTGGTATGGAAGTGGATTTTAATTAAATCCTCGTCACCTACTGCCAGCAGGCAGTCACCCTTGAAATGCTCCTGAAAATAGTCGTTGATGGCGTTCTCGTCAAGGCCGGTACCCTCGATCAGAAGCTGGGTATCATAGCGAAATTCTTCCATATGCTCAGTCCACAAATTCTGCCACGCACCGCTCATAGGCGGCCACGGGGTCAGCGGCGGCGGTGATGGGACGGCCCACCACGATGTAGTCGGAGCCGATGGCCTTGGCGGCGGCGGGGGTCATGACCCGCTTCTGGTCGCCCACGTCGCCGTCGGCGAAACGGACACCGGGGGTGACAGTCAGGAAGCTCTTGCCGCAGCGGTCGTGAACCTTGCCCGCTTCCAGCGGGGAGCACACGATGCCGTCCAGACCGGCATTTTTCGCGGTCTCGGCGTAGTGCATGACCACCTCGTCAATGGGGGCGTGGATCATCAGGTCCCGCTCCATGGCCTCCTGATCGGTGGAGGTCAGCTGGGTCACGGCGATCAGCAGGGGCCGGGTGCCGTCGGGCCGGGTCAGGCCCTCCACGGCGGCCTGCATCATAGCGGTGGTGCCCGCGGCGTGGAGGTTGGTGATGTCCACGTCCAGATTGCTCAGGACCGCCATGGCCTTCTTGACGGTGTTGGGGATGTCGTGCAGCTTCAGGTCCAGGAAGATCTTGTGGCCCCGGGCTTTGATCTCCCGAACGATGCTGGGGCCTTCGGCATAGTACAGCTCCATGCCGATCTTGACGAAGGGCTTGCGCCCGGTGAACTTGTCCAAAAACGCGAAGGTTGCCTCTGCGGAAGAAAAGTCGCAGGCTACGATAACGTCCTTACCCATTGTGTGCGCCTCCTATAATTTCATTCAAATTGTTGATCCTGTATTTTGCCATGGTTTGCGGAAGATCCCGGATGATATCCCGGCAGATGAAGGGGTTTACGAGGTTTGCCGCGCCCACTTCCACCGCTGTGGCACCTGCCAGCATCATTTCGATAACATCTTCCGCAGAAGACACGCCGCCCATGCCGATGACGGGCACCTTCACCGCCTGAGATACCTGATACACCATCCGCAATGCCACCGGAAAGATGGCGGGGCCGGAGAAGCCGCCCATGGTGTTGGCGATGATGGGCTTGCGGGTGCGCAGATTGATGCGCATGCCCAGCATGGTGTTGATGAGACTGATGCCGTCGGCTCCCGCGTCCTCGCAGGCTTTCGCGATGGACACGATGTCGGTGACATTGGGGGAAAGCTTGATGATGACGGGCTTTTTGGTGACGGCCTTCACCGCCCGGGTGACCTCCGCCGCCGCTTCCGGCTGGATGCCGAAGCTCATGCCGCCGCCGTGAACGTTGGGACAGCTGACGTTGACCTCCAGCCAGCCCACCTGTTCCTCTTTATCCAGTTTTTCGCAGGTGTAGGCGTAATCCTCCACGGAAAAGCCGGAGACATTGGCCATTACCGGCTTGTGAAAGCATTTGGCAAGCTTGGGCAGTTCCTCAGAAATGACCTTTTCCACGCCGGGATTCTGCAAGCCCACGGCGTTGATCATGCCGGCGGTACACTCGGCGATGCGGGGGGTGGGGTTGCCGAAGCGGGCGTCCTTGGTGGTTCCCTTGAAGGAGAAGGTGCCAAGCTCGTTGATGTCGTACAGCTCCGCGTACTCGTAGCCGTAGCCAAAGGTGCCGGAGGCGGGGATCACAGGGTTAGAAAGTTCAATACCGCAAAGATTTACGCTCAGGCTTCCCATAGAATCTCCTCCTTCTTCATCACGGGGCCGTCCTTGCAGATGCGCTTATTGCCCGTCAGGGTCTTGCAGGAGCAGCCCATGCAGGCGCCGAAGCCGCAGCCCATCCGCTCTTCGAAGCTCATCTGACCGGAGGTACACGTTGCCCGGTACACGGCCTTCAGCATGGGTTCCGGGCCGCAGCAGCAGAAGTGGGTGTAGCTTTCCGGCAGGGCATCGGTGACGAAGCCCTTTACCCCGTAGCTGCCGTCCACGGTGGTGACGGTCACGTCACAGCCCAGAGCCTTAAATTCTTCCTCGTAGAAAATCTCGCTTTTGGTGTTAAAGCCCAGAATGACAGTGACTTTTTTGCCCTGTTCCAGCAGCTTTTTCGCGAGGTTATACATGGGGGGCACGCCTACACCGCCGCCCAGCAGCACGGGGTGTTCGCCCGTGATGGACAGGTCGTAGCCGTTGCCCAGCCCGGTGAGAATATCCAAGGTTTCCCCGGCGGCCATGGCGCTCATGGCTTCCGTTCCCTTGCCCACCACCTTGCAGATGATGGTAAGGGTGGTTTCGTCATAGTCGCAGACGGAGATGGGACGGCGCAGGAATAAGCCGTCAAGCTGGATGTTCACAAACTGTCCCGGGGCGGTGATGGCGGAGGTATCGCCGGACAGCACCATTTTGTAGACGCTGTCGGTCAGCGCGGTGTTGCTCAGGATGGTAAAAATGCTTTGTTTCATGGTTCCTCCTGTTGTTCTGTCGGGCCGTCAAAAATGCAGCCCGTAGGGGGCGATGCCCACATCGCCCCTTCGCAGGCATTTCGAGTTCGCCGGAAGGCGGCGGTTATTGCTGCGTTGTACCGCGGGCCGATGTGCGCATCGGCCCCTGCGGGTACGTTTTCGTCGTTCATTTTCCACATCTGTACCGAATCGAGCCAACCACCCAATGGCGTTGGATGACAGGCCCGGTTCGTAACGCATTGCCTGCGGCGGCTCGCCGCTTAGGCGTCAATGGTGGAAATGGTCAGCGTGGTCTCTTCCAGCACGTCCAGCAGCACCTTGATGGTGTCGAGCGCCGTGAACAGGGTCACATTGTGCTCCGTGGCGATCTGGCGGATCTTGATGCCGTCATTCTCGTTGGCGCCGGGGTCACGGGTGTTGATGACGTAGGCGATGTGGCCCTGCCGCAGGGCGTTGGGGATCTCGTCGCTGCCGTCGCTGATCTTGGCCAGCGCGTGGGTACGGATGCCGTTCTCCTTCAGGAAAGCGGCGGTGCCGGAGGTGGCCTCGATGTTGAAGCCCAGCTGGTAGAACCGGCGGATCAGGGGCAGAGCCTCCTCCTTATCCTTGTCGGCGATGGTGCACAGCACGGTGCCGTAGTTCTGCAGCTTCATACCGGCAGCCTGCAGGGCCTTATACAGGGCGCGGGTCATGGTCTTGTCGTAGCCGATGGCCTCGCCAGTGGACTTCATTTCGGGGGACAGGTAGGCGTCCAGACCCCGGATCTTGTTGAAGGAGAACACGGGGGCCTTGACATACCACCGCTCCTTCTCATCGGGATAGATGTCGAAGAAGCCCTGCTCTTTCAGAGATTTGCCCAGAATGACCTCGGTGGCGATGTCCGCCAGAGAGTAGCCCGTGGCCTTAGACAGGAAGGGAACGGTCCGGGAGGAACGGGGGTTGACCTCGATGATGTAGACGTTGTCGTCCTTGTCCACGATGAACTGGATGTTGAACAGACCCACGATGCCGATGCCCAGACCCAGCTTCTTGGCGTACTGCAAGATGATACCCTTGACCTTGTCAGAGATGGAGAAGGGGGGATATACGGAGATGGAGTCGCCGGAGTGGACGCCGGTGCGCTCCACCAGCTCCATGATGCCGGGAACGAACACGTCCCGTCCGTCGCAGATGGCGTCGATCTCCACTTCCCGGCCCTGGATGTATTTGTCCACCAGAACGGGCTTGTCCTCGTCGATCTGGACAGCGTCTTTCAGGTAGTGGCGCAGCTGGCGCTCGTTGGCCACGATCTGCATGGCCCGTCCGCCCAGCACGAAGGAGGGACGCACCAGCACGGGGTAGCCGATCTCCGCGGCGGCGGCGATGCCGTCCTCGATCTTGGTCACGGCACGACCCTTGGCACGGGGAATGTTCAGCTCGTTCAGCAGCTTTTCAAACTCGTTGCGGTCCTCGGCCCGGTCGATGGCATCGCAGTCGGTGCCGATGATCTTCACGCCCCGGTCATGCAGGGGCTGGGCCAGGTTGATGGCGGTCTGGCCGCCCAGAGAGGCAATGACGCCCTCGGGCTTTTCAAACTCGATGATGTTCATGACATCCTCGGGGGTCAGCGGCTCAAAGTAGAGCTTGTCGGCGGTGGTGTAGTCGGTGGAAACCGTCTCGGGGTTGTTGTTGATGATGATGGCCTCGTAGCCAGCCTTGCGGATGGTCATGACCGCGTGGACGGTGGAGTAGTCGAACTCCACGCCCTGACCGATACGGATAGGGCCTGCGCCCAGAACGACAATTTTCTTCTTATTCGTCAGCCGGGAATCGTTAGAGCCGGTGTAGGAGGAGTAGAAGTAGGGAATGTAAGCACCGGTGTGGCAGGTATCCACCATGCGGAAGGCGGGGAAGATGTTGTTGGCCTTACGGACGTTAAACACATCCAGCTCCGTCTTCTTCCACAGACGGGCGATGTACTTATCGGAGAAGCCCATCTTCTTGGCGGCCAGCAGATATTCGGGATCGTCCACGTGGAGCTTCAAGGTCTCCTCCATGTCCACGATGTTCTTGATGGCCTGCAGGAAGTAGGGAGTGATCTGGGTCAGCTCGTAGATCTTTTCCACGCTTACACCGTGGTAGAACAGCTCGGCGATGGCGAACACGTTGTCGGAGCGGAACTTGCTGATGTATTCCAGCATTTCATCCACGGACATATCGTTGAACTTGGGGTGGTAGATGTGGTTCTCGCCGCTTTCCAGAGAGCGGATGCCCTTGAGCAGAGCCTCCTCCAGATTGGCACCGATGCCCATGACCTCGCCGGTGGCCTTCATCTGGGTGCCCAGTTCGTTGGAAGCGGAGGCGAACTTGTCGAAGGGGAACCGGGGCAGCTTGGCAATGACATAGTCAAGGCTCGGCTCGAAGGCGGCGTTGGTGTTGGCGATTTTGATGTCCTCCAGCGCCATGCCTACGGCGATTTTCGCGGTGACCCGGGCAATGGGGTAGCCGGAAGCCTTGGAGGCAAGGGCGGAGCTGCGGGAGACCCGGGGGTTGACCTCGATGAGGTAGTATTCGGAGGAATTGGGGTTCAGAGCGAACTGGACGTTGCAGCCGCCCTCGATTTTCAGCTCCTTGATAATCTTGATGGCGGAGTCGTTGAGCATCTTCTCATCTTCCTTGCTCAGCGTCATAATGGGAGCCACAACAAGGGAGTCGCCGGTGTGGACGCCTACGGGGTCGATGTTCTCCATGCCGCAGATGGTGATGGCGTGGTCGTTGGAGTCCCGCATGACCTCGAACTCGATCTCCTTGTAGCCCTTGACGGACTTCTCCACCAGCACCTGATGGACGGGAGACAGGGTGAAGGCGTTCAGGCCGATCTCCACCAGCTCTTCCTCATTGTAGGCAAAGCCGCCGCCGGTGCCGCCCAGGGTGAAGGCGGGGCGCAGAACAACGGGGTAGCCGATGCGCAGAGCCGCGGCCTTGGCTTCCTCCACGGAGTAGGTGATCTCAGAGGGGATGACAGGCTCGCCGATGGACTGGCACATCTCCTTGAACAGTTCCCGGTCTTCGGCCCGCTCGATGGATGAGCTGGGGGTGCCCAAGAGCTTCACGCGGCACTCTTTCAGAATGCCCTTTTCCTCCAGCTGCATGGCCAGGTTCAGGCCGGTCTGGCCGCCGATGCCAGGGATGATGGCGTCGGGGCGCTCGTAGCGGATGATTTTCGCGATATATTCCAAAGTCAGCGGCTCCATGTACACCTTGTCGGCGATGATGGTGTCCGTCATGATGGTGGCGGGGTTGGAGTTGCACAGCACCACCTCGTAGCCCTCCTCTTTCAGAGCAAGGCAGGCCTGGGTGCCCGCGTAGTCAAACTCCGCCGCCTGACCAATGACGATGGGGCCTGAACCGATGATCAGAATTTTCTTGATGTCCGTTCTCTTTGCCATTTTTCATATCCTCCAATAATTTATATCGTAGGGCGGGGTCATGACCCCACCGACCCGGTTAGACATTGTATGAGTCTTAAGCCCTGTAGACGATCTCGCCGCCGCAGACCGTCGCCATGCACTTGCCGCTGACCTTCCAGCCAGCAAAGGGCGTTGCTTTCCCCATGGACAGGAAGGTTTCGGGATTGACCGTTTCCTCCGCTTCCAAATCCCAGATGGAATAATCGCAGCCGAGGGGCAGGTGGAACCGCTTCCTTGGGTTGTCGCACAGCAGCTGCACTAATCTTTCCATAGAGAGAATGCCGGGCTTCACCAGATAGGTATACAGAATGGGGAAAGCCGTCTCAATGCCCACCACGCCGAAAGCGCTCTTTTCCAAGCCCCGGCTCTTTTCCTCAGCACTGTGGGGTGCGTGGTCGGTGGCAATCATGTCGATGGTGCCGTCCAAAATGCCCTGCACCAGCGCTTCCCGGTCCTCGGGACTGCGCAGAGGGGGATTCATCTTGAACCGCCCGTCCTCCTGAAGCATAGTGTCGTCCATGACAAGGTAGTGGGGGCCTGTCTCGCAGGTGACATCCAGTCCCTCAGCCTTGGCCTTGCGGATGAGTTCCACGCTTTCCTTGGTGGAGATGTGGCAGACATGGTAGCTGCATCCAGTCTCCCGCACCAGTTCCAAATCCCGCCTGATTTGGCCCCACTCGCTTTCGGAGCAGATGCCCCGGTGGTTATGGGCCTTGGCGTAAGCACCGTCGTGGATATAGCCGCCGCGCAGGAGAGTATTGTCCTCACAGTGGGCAACGATGGGCTTTCCCAGCGCCTTTGCCGCCAACATGGCGGCCTTCATCATTTCCTCGGACTGAACGCCCCGCCCATCGTCGGAAAATCCCGGCACGTTGGAGGCCATCCCCGCCAGATCCGCCAAAGTTTCCCCTTTTTCGCCCATGGTGATGGCACCGTAGGGATAGACGTGGATGCAGGCAGTGTCCCTGATTTTTTCCAGCTGTACGTTCAGGGCCTCCACGCTGTCCGGCACCGGGTTCAGGTTGGGCATGGTGCAGACCGCTGTGTAGCCGCCCCGGGCGGAAGCCCGACTTCCCGTTGCGATGGTCTCCTTATAAGAAAATCCCGGCTCTCTGAAATGCACATGCACGTCACAAAAGCCGGGAAAAATAACAAATCGGGAAGAATCCAACGCAGAAAGCGCGGAACCGGCGATGGAAGCACCGACGCATTCCGCGAACTGGGGCATCAGGGAAGAAGTAAAACATTTGGCCTCAGTCATCGCAGTCATAAATGTCTCCTTTCCTAGTCAAAAAGTGGCTCCCGACCTAAAAAAATGTCCTGCCGGAAGCGGCAAGACGGTAGTGGCGGCGAGCCGCTGTATTTATCTCGGGAATTATAGCATGGGCAGTACCAGATTGTCAAGCGACAATTTGGTACAAATCCCATCCATTTTCGACTGCATATTTTTACGCGCGTCTGTGGCCTGTCAGGTCACGGATGACCTCCCCCGCCAGCAGCAGGCCAGCCGCTCCCGGAACGAAGGCCACGCTGCCGGGGATCTGCCGCTTGCCCAGAGCCGCGGCTTCCTCCTCCCAGCCCGTGGGGGTCAGGGCCTCCTCCTGAGAGTAGACCACCTTCAAATGGCGGATGCCCCGCTTGCTCAGCTCCCTGCGCATGACCCGGGCCAGGGGGCACATGGTGGTTTTGGAAATGTCCGCCACCTGAAAGGCGGAGGCGTCCAGCTTGTTGCCGGTGCCCATGCAGCAGATGATGGGCCTGTCCGCCGCCTTGGCCCGCTCCACCAGCGCCAGCTTGCCGGTGACGGTGTCGATGGCGTCCACAATATAATCATATTGGGTAAAATCGAATTTGTCTGCCGTATCCGGGGTGTAGAAAATGGGGTAAGTCTTTACATTGCACTGGGGGCTAATGTCCAGCACCCGGTTTCGGGCGGCATCCACCTTCAGCATACCAACGGTAGAGTGGGTCGCCAAAATCTGCCGGTTCAGGTTGGAAAGACTGACAGTGTCGCTGTCGATGAGGTCAAGGCTCCCCACGCCGCTCCGTGCCAGGGCTTCTACCACATAGCCGCCCACGCCCCCAAGGCCGAACACCGCCACCCGGACGCTGTGCAATTTCTGAACAGCATCGCTGCCCAGCAGCATTTCCGTGCGTAAAAATTGTTCCGGCATAGGATCCTCCTTCCGATGCAAAGGCTCCCCTTTCAGGGGAGCCAAATATTTTAGTCCTCCGTCCGGCGGATATCCGCTCCCAGAGCTGTCAGCTTTCCGACAATATTTTCATAGCCCCGCTCGATGAAGTGGATGTGCTCCACGTAGGTCACGCCTTCCGCCGCCAGTCCCGCGATGACCAGCGCCGCACCGGCCCGCAGGTCGTGAGCAAACACCTCCGCCCCCCGGAGCTTTTCCACACCGGTGACAGTGGCGGTCTTGCCGCTGATCTTGATGTTGGCTCCCATAGTCTCCAGCTCCGTGCAGTAGCCGAAGAACCGGGTCTCGTAGACGCTCTCCGTCAGACGGCTGACGCCGCTCGCCAGGGCCATGCACACGCAGACCTGGGCCTGCATATCCGTGGGGAAACCGGGATAGGGCCGGGTCTTCACCGTGGACTTGCGCAGGGGGCCGGTGCGGATGACCCGGATGGCATCGTCATAGTTGATGATCCGGGCGCCCATTTCCTGTAATTTGGAGGTGATGCACTCCATGTGCTTGGGGATCACGTTCTGCACCAGCACATTGCCGCCGGCAGCGGTGACCGCCGCCATGTAGGTGCCCGCCTCGATCTGGTCGGGGATGATGGCGTAGGTGCCGCCCCGCAGAGAGTTGACGCCTTTAATTTTAATGGTATCGGTGCCCGCGCCGGTAATGCGCGCGCCCATGGTATTCAGAAAGTTGGCCAAATCAACGATATGGGGTTCTTTCGCGGCGGTCTCGATGATGGTCTGGCCGGGGATCAGGGATGCCGCCAGCATGATATTCACGGTAGCGCCCACGGAAGCGAGGTCGAGGCTGACCCGGCTGCCATGCAGGCCCTCCTCGCAGGGCTCCAGCGCCACGTATTCTTCGGTTTCGTCCACCACCGCGCCCAGAGCCTCAAAGCCCTTGATGTGCTGGTCGATGGGACGGGAGGCAAAATTGCAGCCGCCGGGCAGGGCCACCCTCGCCTTGCCGAACCGGCCCAGCAGAGCGCCCATCAGGTAGTAGCTGGCCCGCATCCGGCGCACCAGTTCTCCCTCCGGCTCGGAACAGGTCACGCCGGAGCAGTCGATCTCCACCACATTGGGTTCCGGCTGTTCCACCTTCGCGCCCATGCCCTCCAGAATGTCCAGCAGAATGCGGACGTCGGAAATATCGGGTACGTTTTCAATGCGGCATTTGCCGCTGACCAGCAGCGTGGCGGGCAGGATCGCCACCGCCGCGTTTTTCGCGCCGCTGATGGTGACAGTGCCGTTGAGCTGTTTGCCGCCATGGATTTCATATCTTGCCAAGGATACCCTCTCCTTGTGATAGTTTCAGAAAAATGCCCACACACGGGCTATAATAGTATATCATACCACTTTGGTTATGTAAAGTCCCATTTCCCGGGCTTCCTTTTCAGCGCCGCAGGCCCTTCGGATAGTGGTTTTTCAGCACGGTTCCATCTCCCTTGCCCCAGCCGATGCTGTAGCCCCCGGTCCGAACAAGGCACCAGCCCTTGACCTTGGAGGGCACTACGTCTCCGTGAAGATAGGCCCTGATCTCGTCGGAATCCGGGCCGTAATCCTGCACATTGGCAGCATTTTTCAGCCACAGGGCCAAAGCGTGGGCAGGCTCAAACCGGTCCTTTTTCACTGTGCCCAGCTCCAGACCGGGCCGCAGCACCTTGAGCCGCTGGATAGCAGGCAGTTCCCCCGGTGCCCAGAACAGGCTCTGTCCAAAGTTCACCGCTTTCCCGGCGGGCAGGGTGATGCCCAGCTCTTTGGCAAAGGTTTCCCACTGTTTTGGCAGTTTATCTCCCTTTTCTGCGGGAATTTCTTCGGTTTCCCCCTCGTTTTTACGCAGAACTGCCGCAAAATGGCCCTCGCCCAGCAGCTTGTGAGGCCACATCCGGTAGCTGGCATTTTCGCCGGGGACAAACCACGAAGCCTCCACCGGCTCCGGGGTAAACTCCGGGTGAGCTTCCAGAAAGGCCGCCACAGCCCCCTCGTCCTCCTCCGGGGCAAAGGTGCAGGTGGAGTATACCAGCCGCCCGCCAGGGCGCACCAGCTTCGCCGCGCTGTTCAGGATCTCCCCCTGACGGCGGGCGCACATGGCAACGGTTTCCTCGCTCCAATCCGTGACCGCGGCTTCTTCTTTTCGGAACATCCCCTCGCCGGAGCAGGGAGCGTCCACCAGCACCCGGTCGAAAAAGCCGGGGAACCGCTGGGCCAGCGTTTCCGGGTGTTCATTGGTCACCAGAGCGTTTGGCACCGCCATGCGCTCAATGTTCCGGGAGAGAATTTTCGCCCGCTTGGGATTGATCTCATTGCACAGGAGGAAGCCCCGGCCCAGCATCCGTCCGGCGATCTGGGTGGTTTTTCCGCCGGGAGCCGCGCACAGGTCGCAGACCTTCTCCCCGGGCTGGGGATCCAGCAGGGCCACGGGAGCCATCGCGCTGGCCTCCTGTAGGTAGTATACGCCCGCCTCGTGATAAACGTGCAGTCCGGGCCGGGCCTCCGGGTCATAATAAACGCCCGACCGCTCCCAGGGCACCGGCTCCCCCGCGAAGGGCAGGCTGGGCCGTTCCCCTTTCAGGGGGTTAAACCGCAGGGCCACCGCCCGGGGCCGTTCCAGACTATTTAGAAATGCTTCATATTCCTGCCCCAGCTGGGCCTGCATCCGCTGTAGAAACGCCTCCGGCAGCATACGTGTCCTCCTAAGTTCGTTTTGGGAGCATTATAACACATCTGCTCGGGATTTTCCACCGGCATTTCCCGGCGGAACGCGGCAAAAACCGGCGCAACAAACGTCACGCCGGTCAGGTTGTTAAAAATAAAACCGTAGGGGAGGGTCACTGACCCTCCCGTCCGCGAAGCGGCTCCCAGAAGCGGCCAAGCCGACGGGCGGGTCAATGACCCGCCCCTACGATTAAAATTTAGAGTTATCGTTCAGAGTGTTGAACCCACCCTCGAATCCCACGATATAGCCGCCCACCTCGGCGTAGTAGCTGCACAGGGCGGTGGTCGGCTCCACCAGGAACCGGGCGTGGGGGAACTGCTCCCGGATCAGGGACATGAACTCCTGCACCGTGTCCTCGGCAAAGCAGTGGGCAATGCGCATCAGGCCCCCATCCTGGAAGCCCCGCTCCCGGATGGCCTGCACCATGGCCTGCATCGCCTTTTTCGCCCCACGGGGCTTGTGCACGGGCACGATCTCGCCTCCCTGGGCCTCGCCGATGACCCGGATGCCCAGCACCCCCGCCAGCTTGGCAACGGTCAGAGGCACCCGGCCGTTGTGGGCCAGATTGTTCATGGATTCCAGGCAGAAAATGGTATGGGTGTGGTTGTGATAGTCCAGCACCTTAGCCACAGTGGTATCAAAATCGTCTCCCTCGGCCTCACACTGGCGGATCTTGTCAGCGATCATCATCAGCTCCGGGCCGGCGGACAGGGAATCGAACAGGTACACCCGCCGTCCGGGATGCTCCTCCATATAGGCGTCCGCCGCCTGACGGGCCGCATTGTAGCTGCCGGACAGGTGCTTGGTGATGGTAATGCCGAACACGTACTCCGCGTCCCCGAAGGCTTCCAGCCACTCGCCCACGTTGGGACAGGAGGACCCGGATTTTCCCTTGAAATTTTTCAGGTCCTCCACCATCTGGGCAATGCTCAGTCCGGGCGCGTCCACATATTCCTGCCCCGCCACGATCTTCAGGGGCACGCAGCCATAGTCCTCGCCGGGACGGGTGAGCATATTGGAGGAAGAGTCTGTTACAATTCGGAAATTCATGACGACATCTCTCTTTCATCGGTTTTTCAATAACTTGTCATCATTGTATCAACATCTTATGATATTGTCAAGGAAATCTTATGTGAAGTTTTCGCGTATTGACATTCCCGCCGGTTTTCGGTATAATGGCACAAGGTGATAATCATGACTCAGGAAACCAAACAGCAAATCGCGGAGTCTCTGCGGGACTTTCATCTGCCCCGGTATCAGGAGATCCCCGACGTGGGCCTGTATCTGGAACAGGCAACCAAATACATCGGGGGCTGCCTTGCTCCCCTGGGGGACATGGCCCTGACCAGCTCCATGATCAGCAACTATGTAAAGAAGGGGCTGATCGCCAGCCCGGTGAAAAAGCAGTACAGCCGGGATCAGATCGCCTATCTGATCTTCATTGCCATCACCAAGAGCGTTCTGTCTCTGGACGCGCTGGCCACGTTCCTCCAGATCCAGCAGCAGACCTATCCGCTGCAAAAGGCCTACGACTATTTTGTCCGGGAATTTGAGAGCCTGCTGCTGTTTACCTTTGAGCTGACGGAAACGGCGGATATGTTCCCGGAGACCAGCTCCGACGGCAAGCGGCTGTTGTATACCTGTATTATTGCCGCCGTGCAGAAGGTTTACTTGGAAAAGTATTTGGAAGCTTTGGCGGAAGAAAATCATTAAACGTCTCTCCCACCGTAGGGGGCGGCGTCTTCGACGCCCCGGCGCAGAAAGGTTCTTGTTGATTCCGATGTTCGGCGAGAACGGAACCTTGTCACGCGGGGCGTTGAGGACGCCGCCCCCTACGATATCTTTTCCTCTTTTTGCACGCTATTCATTGACTTTTATCGCGGATTGTGGAATAATATACAGGTTAAATATTAGACAAGAGAGGATCATTTTTATGATGCAATCCAGAACACATACCTGCGGTGAGCTGCGTCTTTCCGACGCCGGCAAAACCGTTACCATTGTCGGCTGGCTGGAAAACGTCCGGGAGGTCGGCGCTAACTTTGCTTTCTGCGTCCTGCGGGATTACTACGGCACCACCCAGGTGGTCATTGAGACCGAGGATATGATGAAGCTGGTCAAGCCCATCAACAAGGAATCCACCCTGTCCGTCACCGGCGTGGTCCGGGAGCGGGAGAGCAAGAACCCCAAGCTGCCCACCGGCGACATCGAGGTCGTGCCCGAGAAAATCGAGGTGCTGGGCAAGTGCATTCACAACCAGCTGCCCTTTGAGATCAACAAGAGTAAGGACGCCGACGAAAATACCCGCCTGAAATACCGCTTCCTTGACCTGCGGAACCCCGCCGTCAAGAGTAACATCGTCCTGCGCTGCCAGGTGGTTGCCGAACTGCGGCGGCTGATGACCGAGAAGGGCTTCCTGGAGATCACCACCCCCATCCTCACCGCTTCCTCCCCCGAGGGCGCACGGGACTATCTGGTGCCCGCCCGGAACCACCCCGGCAAGTTCTACGCCCTGCCTCAGGCGCCCCAGCAGTTCAAGCAGCTGCTGATGACCTCCGGTTTCGACCGCTATTTCCAGATCGCCCCCTGCTTCCGGGACGAGGACGCCCGGGCCGACCGGACCCCCGGCGAGTTCTACCAGCTGGATATGGAGATGGCCTTCGCCACCCAGGAGGACGTGCTGAGCACGCTGGAAGATGTGCTGGTGCCCGTCTTTGAAAAGTTCGGAAAGTACAAGCGGGTGTCTCAGGCCCCCTTCCGCCACATCCCCTTCAACGAGGCCATGGAGCGCTACGGCTCCGACAAGCCCGACCTGCGAATTGACCTTGAGATTCAGGACATCTCCGCCGAGGTGCAGGGCTGCGGCTTCGGCCCCTTCGAGGGTGCCACTGTCAAGGCTGTTGCCGTTGACAACTTCACTCAGGCCAGAAAGTGGATCGACAAGCTGCTTGCTGACGTGGAGGTGCAGACCGGCAATAAGGCCTGCTGGGTGAAGGTGGACGAGAACGGCCAGCTCACCGGCGGCGTTTCCAAGTTCCTGGGCGATTGCGCCGATGCGCTGACCGCGAAGCTCCAACTGAAGCCCGGCTCCTTCGTGTGCATGGCCGCGGGCAAAAAGGCTGCCGCCCAGAAGACCGCCGGTGTCATCCGCACATTGCTCGGTAAGCGCGTTCCCGGCCACTTCGACGAGGAGCAGTACGCCATCTGCTGGATCGTGGATTTCCCCATGTATGAGATCGGCGAGGAGTCCGGCCAGCTGGAATTCTGCCACAATCCCTTCTCCATGCCTCAGGGCGGCCTGAAAGCCCTGGAGGATGCCGAGGGCGATGTGGATAAGCTGCTGGCTATCAACGCCGACCAGTACGATCTGGTGGTCAACGGCTACGAGTCCGCTTCCGGCGCTGTCCGGAACCACGACCCGGAGATCATGGTCAAGGCCTTCGAAATGGTGGGTCTGGGCGAGGAGGACGTCAAGGCCAAGTTCCCCGCCATGTACAACGCCTTTACCTACGGCGCTCCCCCTCACGCGGGTGCCGCTCCCGGCGTTGACCGCCTGATCATGCTGCTCACCGGCGAGGAGTCCATCCGGGAGGTCATCACCTTCCCCATGAACAAGAACGCACAGGATCTGATGATGGGCGCTCCCACCACCGTGGATAAGTCTCAGCTGGATACCGTGCATATCGCATTGATTGAAGAATAAAGTCAAAACCTCCGGTGAAGCTGTAAGATAAAGGTAGACACATGGAAAACCACCATGTTGTCTACCTTTTCTTTATGCTAAAATATAGGTGGAGGTGATAATAGTGAGAAAAGGACAACGCAAGCGAGAATGGACACCGGAGCAGAAGTCAGAGATTGTACATAAGCATCTGGATGACCATATTTCAGTACGGACACTGGAAAAAGAATATACGGCAGATCGAAGCATGATCTGCCGATGGATAAAAGAATATATCGCAGAAGGAGAATCTGCATTTATTCCAAAAAGTCATCCGGGTAATCCATTTGCAGCATTACATACCAGTAAGAATCTCTCTGAATTGGATAGGCTACGGCTTATGGTAGCGAAACTAGAAATTGAAAATGAACGGTTAAAAAAAGGGTACTGGGTGGAAGGAGTTGGTGCAAACAGGGAGTACGTTACTGGACGAGATGTGAATACGAAATCATCGAAGAAATGAAGGCAAAGTATCCAATTACTTTTCTTTGTCAGCTTATGGGAGTCAGCAAAGCCGGCTATCATTGCCTTGAAGTATTGAAGAAACTTGCAGGCAAGAAAAATGAGGAGCAGACCCCCAGATAGTCTTGCACACCGACCAGGGTTCCGTCTACTCCTCACAAGCCTTCCGACAGGCTCACGAACATTATAACATACTTCGCTCCATGTCGAAAGTGGGAACTCCAACAGATAATGCAATAATTGAAGCATTGAACGGCTGGATCAAGGAAGAATTATATCTTGACTTCGGTCTGGAGACTGCTGAGGACGTTCCTAAACTGCTGGATGAATATGTATATTACTTCAATAACAGGCGGCCTGCGGCCGCTCTGGGCTATAAAAGCCCAGTTCAGTACAAGACCGAACTGGGCTTCTAATACTATGGTGTTTTTCAGCGTCTACTTTTCCTTGACAGATGCACTCCGGCTGGTGGTTTTCTTTAACAAAAAAGCGCCGATGGCGGGGCTGTCAAGCCCCATCATCGGCGCTTCAATTTTACGCGTAAAACTTCGGATTACTCCTTTTTTTCCTCGTAGTAGCGTTCCACCACCGACTGAGAAATCGACAAATGCCTGGAAACAATGCGCAAGACCCGCTCATCATTTCCTTCCAGCAGAGAATCCAGAATCGCCAAATGCGCCCCAGTCGAATCCCGAAATACATGCTCTTCCATCAGGGAAACATTCCGGAATGTCGTGATCTGAGAGTACAGAAGACGATACAAATTCAGCAGTGTTTCATTTCCCGTAAGCCGAATCAACAGTTCATGCAGGTCCGCGTCCAGCCGGACGTATTCATCGCGGGTCGCCACACGGATACTGTCACGCAGGCTTTCCATCCGTTGACGGTAGTCTTCACGCAGGCCGTTGTCAATATGGCTGGCAGCGTAGCTTTCCAGCAGAATACGCACCTTAAAGCTGTCAGATATATACTTCTGTGTATACTGCTTCGCATATGCTCCGCGATTCGGGAAATAGTCGATGATTCCCTCACTGGCAAGTTTTTTGATTGCCTCCCGCACAGGTGACCGGCTGGTATTCAGCGTGTCCGCAATGGCCTGCTCCGAGATTTTTTCTCCCGGCGAAATGGCTCCGCTGGCGATCTGCTCCTTTACGTAGGCATAAACCTGCTCTGAAATGGAGGAATACACGGCCTTCGGCCTGACAGGCAGGGTAGACTTTTGCATAGACATCCCTCTTCGGTTTAATAAATAGTTATCTCGAACTCCGACGTTTTGATACTCCCGCCAGGCAAACGCTGCCATACCCCAGCTTTCCATAACCGCCGGTCATCAGAGCGCCGAGTATGTTGATTCTTGAAATAATGGAACGCATCGTTGTTTTTTACATCCCAAAGCTCTGTCAGATGACCGGCCCCAGGCAGAAGATATCCACCGAGCCAAAATAGGACAGCGCTTCATTCTTGGTCATCTCGCCGGACAGGACCCGCAGAAGCTTTTCAAACGCTTCTTCACCAACCTGCTCAATGGTTTTTTCACCGGTGATGATCCTGCCAGCGTTCATGTCCATGTCATGGCACATCCGCTCGTAGGTGATGGGATTTCCGCAGATCTTGATGACAGGCATGGACGGATAGCCCTGAGGCGCGCCGCGCCCTGTGGAGAACATCAGGACCTGTGCGCCGGTCGCGGCCATGCCGGTCAGGATCTCAGGCTCACGCCCCGGCGCGTCCTTGATCCACAGGCCCTTCTGGTCTGCGACACGGTCACAGTATTCCAGCACGCCCTGAATTGGGCGGTGGCCGGATTTCACGATCGCGCCCAGGCTCTTTTCCTCAATGCTGGACAGGCCCCCGGCAATGTTGCCAGGGGTAGGCTGTCCGCCGCGCATATCCTCGCCGATCGCCTTGGCCCGCTTCTCCATGTTGGCAACGATCTCATAGATCTTCTGCCCCACCGGACCATTCTCGCCGCCTACCGCGCGTCTGGCCAGAATATGCTCGCCGCCAAGGAACTCGGTCGTCTCTCCGAAGACCACCGTAGCGCCCAGGTCCACCAGCTTGTCCGCGACATAGCCAATAACGCAGTTGGAGGCCATGCCCGAAGTCGTATCCGACCCGCCGCACTTGATCGCCATGACCAGGTTGGATATGTCCGCCGTTTCCCGCTGCTGGCCGGAGATAGCCATAACCAGTCTCTGCGCGGCATCAACACCCGCCTGAATACCCCGGGAGGTTCCGCCCAGTTCCTGCACATGAATGATCTCGCAGGGCTTGCCGCTGGCCTTGATCGTCTCATAGATGTATTGATGGTCTGTACCCTCACAGCCAAGACTGACGATCAATGCCGCGCCGACATTGGGGCTGAGTCCCAGATTCGTCAGCACCGTCGTCACCCGGTGAAGGTCGCTGGGAAGCTGGCAACATCCCTGATGATGGAAATAACCGATGGTCCCCTGCACCTGGCGGCAGATAGCCTGCGCCACATCGTTGACGCAAATGGTACTCGGAATGACCGCTACCAGATTTCTGGAGCCAAATTTACCGTCCGGTCTGCGGTAACCCTGAAACGTATATCCCATAAACTCGCTCCCTCCTCAAAGATCACCGCGGCCGCGAAGTGCTTTCATATTGTGGATGTGCACATATTCGCCCCTGGCAATATCCCGGTCGGCTGCGCCAATGCATTCGCCGTACTTCATGATCTTCTCGCCACACGCGATATCCCGCACAGCGATCTTGTGACCATAGGGAACGTCCCCAATGACACGCACCGGATCCGCGCCGCCTCGTTTGTCCCGAATTTCCACCAGCGTCCCATCGCTGATGCCCTCGGCAAAAATCGTTGCCACGTTGTCCAAATCGTCAACTCTCAACGCAAGCTTTAATTCACCCATATTCTGTATTCCTTTCCATACAGATGTTGCTATAGAATAAAATGTCCGAAGGGATCGAATGTGTCGATTCCTTCGTTTGAGAGTCGGTGACTGTTTGTGTCATATGAAGTATTATATATCACGCAAAATCAGTCGTCAATATATGAAATAGCTAAAATTTGTTTCAAATTTCCCTATTTTTCAGGAAATCCATTTTGGCTTTCCTCCGGCTCTCTCGGTCTAACATTTCCAAATTTTTCCATCCACGCCAGACAAATCCACAACTTTTTCCCCGCTTTTATGTTTATCCAGACACAATTCCAATGATACAGGGATCCCAGTCTGGCCTGCCGGCCCGGTGTACGTGCCGGCAGGCATCCGCCGCGGAATGGAGTTTTGTTATTTGACTACAAATTTCAGTTCCTCGCCCTTGGCAAAGCGGGCCAGCTCCTGAGCCATCAGATTCAGCGTATTGGGAACAATATCCGTCGTCACGCCGGCGCGGTGAGGCGTCAGGGTCACGTTATCCATCTTCAGGAAGGGGCTGTCCATAGGCACCGGCTCCTCCCAGAAAACATCCAGGCAGGCGCCCCGGATCTTCTTGCTCTGAAGCGCATCCAGCAGAGCATCCTGATCCACCAGGCCGGCACGGGCGGTGTTGACAAAGATCGCGGTTGGCTTCATCATGTCAAACTCTTTTTTGCCGATGATGTTCTTCGTAGCCTCCACAAGGCGCAGGTGGATCGACACGATATCAGAAGTTCTGAGAAGTTCCTCCAGCGGAACGAACTTAACACCGTCCGCTGCCATGGACTCGGGGGTGCAGTACTCATCATAGGCAACCACCTCCGCGCCGAAGCCGTTGATCAGACGCTTGGCGATCGCGCGGCCAACTCCACCGTAGCCGTACAAGCCGATACGCAGGCTACACAGCGCCGCATTGGTGGAATCCGTGTAAATATCATTCTGGATCCACTTGCCCTGCAGGATGTCCCGGTTGCCGCGCAAAATGCCCCGGCACTCCGCAATCATCATGGCAACCGTCAGATCCGCCACCGGCTCAGCCAGCCGGGAGGGACAGTTGCACACGGGGATCCCCAGTTTTTTGGCTGCTTCCACATTGCAGTTTTCCCAGCCGGAGCGCAGCATGAATACCAGTTTCAGGTTCTTGCCGGCTTTCAGCATCGCTTCCGTCACACCGCAGAAAGAGGTGAACAGGATATCCGCCTCCGGCAGCTTGCTCATGACCTCAGGATCCGGGGTGATCCATTCGGGGCCTTCCTTCTCCATCTTCAGGTTATATTCCTTGGGATTCTCCATGCGCATATGGTTTGTATCGTTCACGTACTCCAGTTCAAGCCCGGGCAGCACATCGAACTTCTGCTCAAAAGCCTTTACAGCTTCCTGGGTGAATTTGGAAAGCGGATCGCAAATTACAAGACCTTTCATATTGGTTTCCTTTCTGCCGTTTTCGGCATACGAATTTCATACGAACTCCATGCTATGCGGGCAATGAAAATGTCTTTACGCCATTTTGATTGGAGTTCAGCATCAACGAAACAATCGGGCGGGATGCCTCCGCGGCATCCCGAAATGAGACGAAGGCCAGTATGTTACGGTTCAAAGCGCAGCTCCTGAAAACAGGCCCTTGCCTGTTTCCACTGCCGATAATAGTCCTCCAGCGCCTCACAGCTGTGAGGCTCCCACTGTCTGAGCACTTTCAGCTCCGGCATGGCGGTTCCGGCCGCGCGGCAGCAAAGGGAGAAACCGCCGAATACAGCCGCTTCCCGGTAGTTTTCATAGATCCTGACGGGCATTCCCATCAGATCTGCCACAGCCTGCCCGGTGACCGGCGTCTCGAAGCCGCCCCCACAGCCGATTAGGACGTCTTTTTCGATGCCATCCAACTTTTTCAGGCGCTCCAGACACATGACGATGCTCAGCGCGGTGTTGAGCACCATGGCATGGAAAAAATCGCAGGCTTTCAGGTCCACAGCAATGGGGCTGCGCAGAACAAAGCCGCCGTTTGGCGTGGTCTTGTCCAAATGCAGGCCGGGGCTGAACACCGCGATAACGCCGGGAAGCCCCGACTCGGGGAGCCCACGCTCCACCGCGTCCCGGGTCAGTGCATCATAAGACACATCCGGCATCATGAGATTTTTGAATCGCTGGACGTTGATGCCGCAGCTGGCAGTATTGACTTCCAGCATCAGCTGTCCCGGCCGTGTCGTGGGACTGACCCACGTCATGGGATACGGCGTAAAGCTGTCCTTGACTTTCAGGCAGGGAGAAGTGGTGCCCGATACGATCACCACATCCCCCAGTTCCGGCTGCATGGCCTCCAGTGCCGCCTGGGTATCCGCCGTTCCGACGATGAAGCGCACCCCTTCGCTCCACCCCAGCTCCCGGCAGACCTCCCCCCTGACATCTCCCAGCACGGTTCCCGCTTCGACCAGCTCCGGCAGCAGACTCATATCCAGTCCCAGCAGCCCGCAAAGCTCCTCCGACCAGCATTCCTTTCGAATGTCATAGAGGCAGCTCTGCATCGCCTAGGCCTTTTCCCAGACGCATCTGCCTGTAAACAGGTATCCGATCCAGTCGCTGATGGAGGTGTAGTATCTTGTCCGTTCCATCAGCTCTGGGTCCAGGTGTATGGCGCCCATCACCTTCACCGCGGAGAAAATGGCGGAGGGCGTCAACCCGGTCAGCTGCGTGATCCGCTCCCAGTCTCGGCCTTCCATCCATGGCTGTCCGCGGCGGTCTCCATTGCTGTAGCCCACCAGAGAGCTGCCGTCCCTGCCGATCAGGACAATCCCCTGTCGCAGGGTCACTGAAGTGACGCCGAGGATCCGCACGTCCCCGCTTTTGCGCGTCGCGCGGCGGATCAAGCCGAAGATACATGCCCTCCACTGCTCCGGCTCAAAATACTCCCCATTGGGGATCCGTGTATCCCTGTGCAGAACCGTTGTTTCCTTCTCGATGGCCAGGATCTCTCCACCCGTCGAAACCACTGCCACCCGGCTGTTTCCGGTTCCAATGTCAATCACAATGTAAGCCTGTTTCATAGTTCCCCCGGTCACCCCGCCGCCCTCCGCGGCGGGGGATTGTTTTTTACGCGGCACGCGTTGCGTTCATACTGATATTCCACGAACCTTTTCCATTCGCAAGGACAAATCCTTGCCATAAGGAAATCATACCGGGAATATCAATAGGAGTTGGTGCTGCTCTTCTTCTGACCGTAAGTCTGGAAACGAACCAGAACGTCATCGATCTGTTCTTTCGTCAGAACATTCATCTTGCCGGCGGCCATGCACTGCCACTGGGTCTTGGCCAGAGATTCCAGATTGCCCGCCTGATTGAAAGCCTTGGCAACATCTGCGGCCCAGGTCACCAGGCCATGGTTGGCCAGCAGGACGGCCCGGCCTTCATTGGCGGCGGCAACCGCCATCTCCGCCAGCTTGGGCGTACCGAAGGTCGTATAGCCGCACAGGGGGATCTCGTTGGTCCCCAGCGTGGCAATGACATAGTGCACAGCACGGATCGGCTCACCCATGCAGGCCAGCGTGGTCGCGTAGTCGGAATGGGTGTGCACGATAGCGCGGCAGTTCTCGCCGCCTCTGGCTCTGTAGAAGCTGGAATGCAGGCCATACTCACTGGAGGGCTTACGGGTTCCGTCGATCACCTTTCCATCCAGGTCACAGACGACCACATCCTTGGCCTCCGTATCAAAATAACCCAGTCCGGAGGGGCTGATGGCCATGTAGCCCGTCTCGGGGTCATAAATGGAGATATTGCCGGCAGTTCCGCGGCTCAGGCCCGAGGTGCTCATCTTTCTGCCATACTCGGCAACAAGTTCTCTTTCTTTTTCCATTAACATAATTCATTACCACCTTTTTGATTTATGATATTCCCCGCACGTGTTACACGGGGATATCTGATGAAGTAGTTACGCCAGTCTGACCTCGACCAGATTGGTGTGCTGGGGATTACCCTTTGCCAGCGGTGTTGGATGGGTGTCATCCGTCAAAACATTGATGCAGCCCCGCGTGTCCACGCCCTTCTTGTCAGGCGTATACCAGCCACCCTGGGACATCGCCGTCACGCCGCGCATGATCCGCTCCGTGACCTTCGCCGGAACCCGCACGACACCGCGGTCGTTGAATACCTCCACCATATCACCGTTTCCGATCCCCCGGGACTTCGCGTCCTCGGGGTGGATCCAGAGCGCCGGAGGATCCACCTCTTCCAGCCATCTGTTGGTATCGTGTATGGAATGACAGCGCCGTTTCGTGTGGTAGCCCACCAGCTGAAGCGGGTATTTCTGCTGCAGCGCGTCTTCCGGCCCCTCCGGAGCCGGGACATAGCGGGGAATGGGCGGGATCCGTTCCGGCTGTCCCATATCCGCCAGGGTCTGGCTGTACAGCTCGATTTTTCCGCTGGGCGTATTGAAGGGGACTCCCTCGAAGATATTCTCCCGGTAAGCGATCTGAAGCGGCGGCTCCCGGAACACGTAGCCGCCCTGTTCCCGGAACCGCGCGTAAACGGGAAGCTCCGGAGCAATCTCCCGCTGCCGCGCGTAGATGTTTTCCAGACATTCCTCCTGTGTATGTCCGACCTGCGTCAAAACAGATTCCATACCCATGTACTTCGCCACCAGCAGGCCAAAGTCAAAATCCTGCCTGGATTCGAACAGCGGCTCCACCGCTTTAGAGTTGCTGAGCAGATAATCGTCATTCGCCCATGGGCAGGTAATATTATTGCTTTCCAGCAGGGACGTAGCCGGAAGCAGGATATCCGCATATCGGGCGCTGGATGTCATGAAAATGTCGTACACGACGATCAGCTCGCATTTGGAGGTGTCCTTCAGGATCTGGCTTGTCCGGTTCAGGTTGGAATGCTGATTCATCAGCGTGTTGCTGGCGCAGCTGAAGAGGACCTTGACGCCGCTGTTCAGGCGTTCCACACCCTTCAGGCCGTCTGTTTCCGCATTCATGGCGGTTCCGTCGTCCACTGCCCGGTACCACAGAAAGGTCGGTATCTTTCCGGGATAGGGATTCTCTCCTATGGGAAAAACCGGCTGTTCATAAAGGTTTTTTCGGAAGCCGGGAACTCCGGAGCTGCCGCCGGAGATGCCCACGTTCGCCGTCAGGCAGGCCAGGACAGACACGGCGCGTGTTCCCTGTTCTCCGTTGCCATTGCGCTGGGGGCCAAAGCCCGGCAGGATCGCCGCAGGTTTGCAGGACGCATACCGCAGGGCGAGGTCCCGGATGGTCTGTGCCGGAACACCTGTAATCGCCTCCGCCCACTCCGGCGTCTTGGCGACACCATCGGCAGTCCCCATCAGATAGGACAGATAATCCGAACCGGCGGGTGCCCCGGGGGGGAGCGTCTCGGCATCAAAGCCAACACAGTATTTATGCAGAAACTCCATATCGTGCAGCCCCTGGCTGACGATCACATATCCCATGGCGTCTGCCATGGCACCATCCGTGGAGGGCCGTATAGGGATCCATTCCTCCGCCAGCGCCAACGCCGTGTCGCTCATACGCGGGTCGATCACAATAATCGGTATTCCCTTCCTTTTCGCCTCCGCCAGATAGTAATTGCGGTAACTGCCGAAGATCGTCTCACTGGGATTGTGCCCCCACAGGATGATGAGTTTGGAATTGAGTACATCCCGCTCGGAATTTCCTCCAAGGGAGTCGCCGTAGATATACGGAGCGACATACGTGCAGCAGGCAGTGCTGTAGGAATTATAGTAATCCAGGTAGCCGCCGTCCTGATTCAGAAGCCGCTTGAGCATCCGGTCAGAGCGGATGACGGAGCAGTTGCCTGTCCCATAGATAAAATAGCGGGATCCCGGCCCATATTCCCTGCCGCAGCGCAGGACCGTCCGCGCGATCTCTTCGGCAGCCTCTTCCCAGCTGATCCGGCGGAACTTGCCCTCTCCGCGCTCACCGACCCGTTTCATAGGGTATCTCAGGCGGTGCCGGGGATCCAGAAACGTGCGCCGGTAACCTCTGCCCCGCAGGCAGGCACGGATCTGCGGGGAATTGTCGGTATTGTCTGTGCTGATCTCAAGAGCACAACCCTCCGCGCAGGTGATGTCGATCTTGCATTTTCCGCCGCAGTTATTGGCTCCCGCGCTATGCACCATATGAACCGGCTCCGTAGGAACGGCAGGATTTCTGACCGCGCCCCAGACAGCTTCCAGAGCGGCCAGCCGTTTCGGTGTCTCCTCCAGCTCCGCCGGGCAGCGAAAGTAGGCATCCATGGCATCGGCCAATGCCAGCGCCGGACTGTCCGGAAGGCTCTGGCGCAGGGCGGAATTGAAAGCCTGCACCGTCTGGACCGTATATCGGTCTTCAAAGGTCCGCGCTGCTTCTGCCTCTTCGCAGGCATAGAGCATACAGAGGAACCGGAACTGTTCCGCCAGATAGTCATAGGGATTGCTGTCGATGCCAACGGGACTGTATCCCCATTCCTTATAGAAGCGGATGATCTCCAACGTGACCGCGTTTTGCAGGCATTGATCGTTTCCCACCGCCACCGACGCCCACATCGGGCAGTACACATCGGCATCCGTACCCTTCAGGATCGCGTCATAGCACGCCTGATCCAGCGTCATTCGCAGCCCGATCAGACACTTCTTTTCCTCCCATTCCTCCAGAGAGGTAAAAAACGCCTGAAACGCCCTGCAATATAGATAATTTCTCTGGCTGTGCTTCATGACCTGCCTCCAAAAATTTTACGGTTTTTCTCCTGCAGCACCGACAGGTCTCCCAGAACAAACGTCCCGACCAGCTTTCCTTCTTCAAAAAAATCCCGGACAAATGCTGCATGGGCTCTAGGATTCACCTCAAACAGCTCCTTTCTCGTCCGTATTTCCACGGTTTCCTCATAGGTATGCCCCGGCTTTTTCCCCAAGTCTCCTGTACTGAACAGGTCAAACTCGCCGCAGTGCAGCAGCAGAGACATATCCGAGCCGGTATATTCCGCGCTGCCCCCCGCGGCATTGGTTCCGGCCACCGAGCCTTCCGCCGCTGCCTGAGCCCAAAGGCCCGTATTGATACCGCGAAACTGCGCGCAGTCTCCGCACGCGTACACATTCGGGAGGTTTGTCCGCATTTTTTCATCCACAACAATGGCACGTTCAATGGCGATGCCCGCCCTCTGGGCGATCGAGGTGTTGGCCCGCACGCCGCAGGAGATAATCACCAGATCCGCGGGCACCGGAGCGAGGCCTTCCACACAGACACACTCCGCCCGGTCCTGCCCGCCAATGCCCGTCACCTTTGCCGCGGTGATGATCTTCAAGTGGGTCATCCGTCTTTCCAGCTCCCGGGAGGACGCCTCATCCAAAAGCCGGGGCATCAGGTACGGCGCCGTTTCAATCACGGTCACTTCCAGTCCGTATTCCCACAGCATATACGCCGCCTCCAGGCCGATCACGCCGCCGCCTATCACAACAGCGCTCTTGGCCCCCATGCCGCAGCGCCGGATCTCGGAAATATCCCGATCCGTCCGGATGGTAAATACACCGGGCAGGTCCTTCCCCGGGAAAGGCGGCACAAAATTGCTGGCGCCCAGCGCGTAAATGCATCTATCGTAGGAAAAATCTCCAGCTGATGTTTTTACGGTTTTCTCCGCCGGGTCCAGCTCATGGATCTGGGTCGAAAGGTACAATTCGATCTTCTTTTCCCGATACCAGCTGAGCGGTTCGACAATGGTCGGCTCCGGCCTGTACAGTCTCAGGGGCAGCTTCGTCAGCATCGGGCGGGAGTAGGGCGGCAGTGCTTCTTCGCTGATCATGGCAATGCGCAGCCCCGGCCCCCACTGTCTGGCAGCTTTCGCAGCATTCAGCGCCGCGGCGCCGCCGCCGAGGATCAGGATATCGGTTTCTTTGCTCATTTGTACCCTCCCCCGCCGGAAAGACGGACCTGCGCCTGGGGACGCGTGATGGAATCCGATGGCAGAACGCCCTCGATCGTTCCCTTCCATCCCTGCCCGGCTCCACGGATCTGAAGGCTCCGATTGACGCACGCAGCAACGCAGGGCGGCTCCTCCCCCCGGCGGCGGTAGTCAACACAGCCCAGGCATTTCTGCGCGACGCCCTTCTCCGAATTCAGTGAGACCGCGCCGTAGGGACACGCCCAAACGCATCTGCCGCAGCCGATGCATTTCCCGTCATCATGCAGGACAAAGCCATCCTCCGTCTGGTAGAAGGCACCGTTGGGACAGGCGGCCAGACAAGCCGGCTTTTTGCAGTGGTTGCAGGCCCGGGACATAAACCTTTTTATCCCGTCCGGAAGCGTGACCTCATCCACCCTGCGAAAGAAGATCCCCGGAGTCAGGTCATTGTGATCCTTGCAGGCTATCTGGCAAGCGCCGCAGCCGATACATGTCTCAAGGTTATGATAATACACTGGAATCGTCCTCTTTCTCTGAGACTCATGGTCCAGCGGTCTCCGGCACGCGGATGGTCCGCCCTTACAGCTTTCTCGTCAGGAAGAAGAAAGCCTTATGCTTAATCTCCGCTGTCCCGATGTTTTCCGCCTCCCACTGCGCGAAATACTCTTCCCGCAGATCATTTGCCGCAATGATCCGGCTGCACAGGTCCCCATAGCCTTTAAAAAACGCTACATACACGGTTCCGTCCTCGTCTTTAAAGTATTGGACATCTCCAGGGGTCCTGCTCTGGGCAAAACACCACTGCTGCATACATTCCGGCACAGAAACCGATGTCAGGCTGGAGTAGGAAATGGAAGACGCCAGATAGTAATTGGGTACAGTGTAGTCCACATCTCGGAGCCCTTCAGACATACTGAAGAACAGCTCCGGTGTTTTCTGGGTGGTTCCAAAATTCTCCGCAAACCGCTTCGCCTCAAAAACTGAATCTTCACTGGAGACCGTGAAGTACATCAGGTCTACGCTGGAGCCGCTGTTGTCGTCGCTGCCAAGGAACATCAATACATAGTAGCCGTTGGTCGCTTCGGCGGCCAGCATATCTCCCGGCTGCGGCTCCCCTTCCGCCGCCCATTTGCGCACATGGGACAGGGCATACCGAAGCTGGCTCCTGCGGACTACGCTCTCTCCCTTCCAGAAGCTGTCGGAGGCATTGAAGCCCATATTCTCTCGGCACAGTCTGGCGAAGCTCTCTTCATCCGTGCTTTGCGCCACAATGCTGTCCGCAAGCGCCTTGGCCTTGCGCATATTCTCCTGCTGCTCCGCTTCCGTACTACCCTTGCCGCTGAGATAGAAGACTCTGTACGCCACTACAGCGCATTCCTTGGCGTGCTCCTGATAATAGGCATCCAGCGTTTGGGCAGGAATGGGTACGTTTTCCTCACAGGCGGCGCTGTAGGCGTTGGCCACGAACAGCTTCTCCAAATGCTCCTTGAAAAGCGTCTGTGTCATGCCTTCGCCAAAATTATCTCTCAGATAGGTCTCGATGCTGCTCTGACTCAGTTCCTCAGCCTCGAACCACACCTTTTCTTCAAATTCATATTCTATCTGATCCAGGAGATCCTGTGTGATCTCAAAGCCGTTTTTCATCGCCAGATCGTAATACAGATAGGTATGCGCGATCAGTTCATCCGCCCGGGATGTAAAGAACGCTTCCCAGGTGATATCCTTTCCCGTCTCATCCTGCTTCATCACCGTATCATGAAGCAGCGCGGGATCGGAGGGGACTCCGGCGTCCAGCGTACTGTCAGAGCCGCCCATCGTGTTCAGAAATTCCAGATAAGCGCGATAATAGTAAAAATTATATTCCGCGGGGCTGAGGTTTACGCCTTCGATGGAAGCCGCCGCCGTTTTCTGCATAAACCAGCCGGACTTTCCCATGATCTCCAGCATCCCCGCCGCTATGATGGTCACAGCCACGACAGCAGACACCACCGCGACGATCACGGCACCCCTGGAATTAGAGGCCGTATTGTTCTTTCTGTGAGATACGGTTTTTTTCATAAGGTTTCCCTTTCCGGGAGTTCCTCCCAAACAGGTTTTTTGATCCCATTGGGGAAAATCCTTTGCTCCAACGCGCGGATGTCCTCATAGTCGGGATAGTCGTCCATGGAGTCCGTGTTCAGGTCCAGCATCGCCAGGGAAAAGATGAACGGTATGTTTTTATCCGAGGTCATAAACATCTTTCTCATTGCCTTCAGCGCCTTCTCGGCGCTGTTCTTTGGGGTCTGACCCAACTCGATGCCGTTGAGATAGTTCTGCTTTGCGACCAGATAAAGAAATACCGCCACTTCGTTCCTGACCTTTCCGGGAACACCGCACAGCAGTGCACCGGCCCGGCTCTTCTGCTCTTCCCCCAGCGGGTACATTCTGGCTTCATACGCCTCGCTGTCCTTTTTCTTCTGCTCGGGAGAGCGCATATCGTTAAAAATCGTTCCAAGCAAATCCATGCCGGCCACCCCTTCAAGACAATCAGATTATGGTTTTGCCGGGCCGGCGAACCGGTCCGGCAAAGAAAGGAGGTATGTGTTATTTCGCGTTGGCACGCAGGGTCTTTTTGGTATGGGTACGCTGGTACGCATCGATGCCCACAGCAGCCGCCAGAATGCAGCCCTGTACAACATCCTGCCAGTACTCGTTGATACCCATGATAGTCATGCCGTTGGTGATAATACCAATGATGAAGATACCGACCAGCAGATTGTAGATTGTTCCTTCGCCGCCGGCCATGGAAATGCCACCGACGGTACAAGAGGTCAGGGCCTTGGTCTGGTACTGTGTACCGGTGGTAGCAGTGCCAGAACGCAGACGGGTCGCCAGAACGAAACCTGCCACGCCGCACAGCAGAGAACACACAACGTAAGCGGAGACCTTAACAAACTTGACGTTCAGACCGGACAGGCGGGCAGCCTCCGTATTGGAACCGGTAGCGTAGATGTATCTACCAATGTAGGTGGAGGAAAGAATGAAACCGGAGATCAAGATAATCACGGCGAAAATGATCACGGGCATCGGGATCTGGCCTACGTAGCCCTGTCCGATCCATGCCACGCTTTCGGGGAGCTTGCTGATGGGCTTCGCGTCGGTGATCAGATAGTTGACGCCTTCCAGAGCGGTGGACACAGCCAGCGTGGCGATCAGTGCCGGCATGTTGGTCTCTACCACCAACAGGCCCTTGATCACGCCGATCAGAGCGCAGAAAATGAGGACGATCACAATGGACAGCACCGGATTCCATGCCAGGCCGAAGCCGGCGGGATCCGCACAGAGCTTCGCGAACAGAACTGCCGCGAAAGAAACGGTGGCGCCGATACTCAGGTCAATGTGACCGACCAGCAGCGTGAACATCATGCCGGCGGCGCAGATACCAATGATGGAAACCTGACGGCAGACCGTAATGGCATTGGCTGCCGAGAAGAAGTTCTTACCGAAGATGCTGAAGAAAGCGCAGATAAGAATCAGCACAAGCAGCATCATGTACTTTTTCGTGAAGGCCGAAGCCTTCTTGCGCAGATTTTTATTCTCCGCGCGGACACTCTGGGAACTCATTTCTGTTTACCTCCTTGTTATTCGCCGGACGCCATGTCCAGAATTCTCTCCTGGTCGAACTCGTCACGGGAAAGCTCACCGGCCAGATGGCCCTCGCTCATGACCATCACGCGGTCAGACATACCCAGCAGCTCATCCATTTCAGAAGAGATCATGATGATCGCCATACCATTGGCGCTGAGCTCACGCATCAGGTTGTAAATTTCCATTTTCGCGCCGACATCGATGCCGCGTGTCGGCTCATCCATGATCAGCACCTTGGCGTGGGCCGCCAGGCATTTGGCCAGAGCCACTTTCTGCTGGTTGCCGCCGGAAAGGTTCTTGGCATACTGCATCATGCTGGGCGTCCGGATACGCAGGATCGAAATATACTTGTCTGCCGTTTCCTTTTCCTTTTTCGTACTGACCACAAGGCCTTTGGATTGCTCCTTCAGAACGGAAACGTTGATGTTCTCCTTCAGCGTCATCTTCAGCAACACGCCCTGAAGCTTTCTGTCCTCAGGCAGCAGCGCGATGCCCTTGGACAGCGCTTCCTTGGGTGAGCGGATCTTCACCTTTTTGCCATCGAGATAAATCTCTCCGGAATCTATGGGATCCGCGCCGTAGAGCAGGCGGATGGTCTCCGTTCGTCCGGTACCGACCAGACCCGCAAAGCCAAGGATCTCACCCTTCGCCACATGGAAGGATATATTTTCCACACCATTTCCGCAAAGATTCTCGCATCTGAGTATTTCCTCACCGATGGGTGTCTTGCGGGAGGGATAATTTTCGTTCAGTTTACGCCCGACCATCAGGGCGACCAGTTCCTCACGATTTGTTTCTTTTACGTTCAGCGTCTGAACCGTGCAGCCATCGCGCATGACTGTCACTCTGTCGCACAGCTCAAAAATTTCCGGCATACGGTGGGAGATGAAGATAATGGAGATTCCCTTTGCCTTCAGCTGCTTGACAAGCCTAAACAGGATGTCCACCTGATCCACGGTCAGAGGTGCCGTAGGCTCGTCCAGCACCAGGATCTTGGTCGTGGGCTTGGAGATCGCCTTGGCGATTTCCACCATCTGCTTATAGCCGTTGGTCAGGTCACGTACCCGCGCCTTGGGATCCAAATCCAGATGCATCTCATCGAAAAGCGCCTGCGCGCGGCTGTTGAAATCCTTGAAATCAACAGTCACTTTCTTGCCGTGCTCTTCCATCAGATAAATATTCTCCGCCACCGTCAGCGTCGGCATCTGGTTGAATTCCTGATAAACCACCTCAACGCCCAGTTCTCTGGCCTTTTTCGGGGATATTTCCGTGAATTCTTCACCAAAAATTGTAATTGTACCGGAATCGCAGGAATGCGCGCCGGCAATTGCTTTAATCAGAGTCGACTTACCCGCTCCGTTCTCACCGAGCAGCGCAAGGCACTCACCCTTGCGCAGCTCAAGACTGGCATGATTCAGTGCGACGACACCTGGATAGGTCTTAACAAGGTCTTTCACAGAAAGACTGATTTCTACTTTCTCATTGTCCATATAATGTATTCCTTCTGGTGTCACAACCACTTTCGATTTTGGGGGAATTATCACATGGGGCAGAGGGGGAGGGTGTCTCCCCCTCTGTCATGCTTCTTTTGTTCCGGCTTACGCTACAGTGATGTCCACGTTGTAGTGGGCGGCAGTCTCGTCCAGATTGTCCATATTGACCAGATCATAAGGGAAGGTCTGGACGGTACCGGGAGCGTACTCGCAGTCAAAGCCGCGGATGGCAGCCTCGACCTGCTGGATCATGCCGTTGGGCACGAAGTCCTTCAGGCCCAGGTCGATGGTGGAACGCAGGATGTTTTTGCCGGCACGGGTCTCAGCCATGTACTGCAGATCCAGGTTGGTGCAGTCGCAGGTGAACACGCCGTACTTGCTCAGATCGGCGCCCTGACGGGACAGCTCAGGCAGCCAGGCAGCGATGATGTTGGTGGCGCAGGTGGAGTAACCGGTGCACAGAACCTGAACATTGGGATAGGCAGTCAGCATGCTCTCAAAGGTATCGACAGCCTCGGACAGGACGATGCGCTGGGTCGCGACCATGGTGGACTCGGGGCAGTTCTTGGCGATGGTGTCCATGATGCCCTTAACGCGCTCCTGCATGAAGACGACCTTGGAGTCCATGACGATGTACTCGCACTTGCCGCCCAGTTCGCTGTTGATGAAATCAGAAGCGGCCTGACCGATGACCTCGCCGGTGGCGTAGTTGGAGCAGATCCAGCAGCCGGTGACATTGGGGACCTCAGCGTCGTAGCTGATGACCTTCACGCCAGCCTCTTCCAGCTCTTCCAGAGTAGCCTGGCAGGATTCGGGCTCAAAGTTCTGCAGGATGACACCGTCGCACTGTGCAGCCTGGAAGTTCTCCAGGATCTCCATCAGAGCGGAGGACTCAGAGTTATGCTGCTGGGTGACGAAGTCCATGTTGTTCTCTTCGCAGTACTTGCCGATCAGATCCATCATGTACACGAAGTTCTCGTTGTCGAAGTTGGAGACGGTGAAGCCGATCTTGATTCTCTCAGAGCGGTCGGGACCGTCAGCAGCGGGAGCGGCTGCCTGCGTGTCGGCAGGGGCCTGGGTCTCCGCGGGGGCTTGCGTGGCAGCGGGAGCACTGGAGCTGTTAGAGCAGCCGGCCAGACAGCCCAGTCCGATGATCAGCGCAAGGGTGATGCAAAGCAGTTTTTTCATGATCATTCCTCCAAAATTGTTTTTTATAATCTTCCGCCTTGGCGGAAAACTAACGAAAATAGTTCAAAATCCGGGATCAACCCTGATTTTCTGACGCAAACCGGCGGTTTTTGACCACGCCAATGGTCAGGAAGGGAATCACGACCACCGCAATTCCCAAATAGCCGCAGTAGCTATAGCCATACTTGATAATGTTGGTCAGTCCGGCCAGAGATACGAACACGGCGGCCACGATGACGAGCAGCGCCAACCCAATGCGGCGTACGTTCTGATTAGGGATCCGTACGCGCAGCGCCAGCATCTCACCGAACCGGTTGATCACGCCGAACACGGCCCCCACGCCGGTGGAAATAAAGCACAGGAACAGGCAGATGTTATACGCCCAGACCAGCGGGGTGATGCCCATTTCCTTGCAGATAGTAAGCGTCGGAATGGTTGTCCCGCCTTCCACCGCCATGTAGACATCCTTCCAGCCCAGCAGCATCACAACGGAAAGGCACAGGGCCAGAGTATTCATCACGAAGGATATCCACATGGATCTGGCACAATCCTTTTTGCTGCCCAGCACACTGCAGCAGCCGATCATGGTCGGAATGCAGGCACACTGGAAGCCGGCGTACTGGAACGCTTTTCCCACAGCCCTTGGCACAGCGGACATATTCAGCCCATCGGAGAAGATTCCGCCGATCACATCCGCTTTCGCGGAGATCCCGCACAGGAAAATGGTCAGCGCACACAGCAGGATCAGCACGCTCATGGCGGAGGAGGCTTTGCGAACCAGATCTGCTCCGAAAATCGTCAGCGCCAACAGGATCATGCCCACAATGGCAACCGCCAGGTAATAGTTCAGGCCGAAAGTGGATTTCAGCAGCTCACCGGCCCCCGCAATGCTTGACGAAGTAGCCATCAGCACCATGATGTAGTAGAAGACTTCAAACAGAAGCTCCAGCCTGTCATAGGGATGAAACAGAGTTTCAAACAACTGCTTGTAATTTTCCAGCCCACGGCTGTTATACATCACCATCGCCTGACGGACTGTCAGGGAAAGGAGCAGCATCGCCAGCGCGGCAGACAGAATTCCCATCAGCCCGGAGACGACATAGAACTGATTGGCCTGATTACCGGTGGCGAAACCGCCGCCGGCGTGCCAGCCGAACAGGACAGACGCCACGGAAAACAGTGCGAAGAAACCACCTTTTGCAGCTGTCTTATTTTTCATTGGCAGCCACCTCCGTCTATTTCGCCGCGTTGGATGCCACATGGACCGCATCCCACACGCCGGCGAACGGCGGTGCATAGCCCAGATCCACGAATCCGAGTTCTTCTGTCGTCATCCCCTGATCCACTGCAACGGCGAAGGTATCGATGCGGATAGCCGCCTCCTTTTTGCCCATGATCTGAGCACCTAGCAGAACATGCGTCTCAGGATCATAGCACAGCTTCACCGTCAGCATGGCCGGGTCCGGATAGTAGCGCGCGTGGGAACGGGTCCGCACGGTTGTCGCCTTGTAGGCAATGCCATTGGCTTTGCAGTCATTCTCACCCAAACCGGTTTTCGCCAGTTCCAACTCCATGACCCGCAGCATGGAAGTGCCCAGCGCCCGCTTAAAGCAGACATCCTTCCCAAGGATGCTGTCTCCCGCCAGCCGTCCCTGCTTATTGGCGTTGGTCCCCAGCGCGATAAACATGGGTTTGTCAAGCAGTTTGTGCCAGATCGTAGCGCAGTCGCCTGCCGCCCACACATCGGGCACGGAGGTTTTCATCGCCTCGTCCGTAACGATGGCTCCATTGGGAAGCTTCTGGATCGTATTCGGTAGGAAGGAGGTATTCGGCCCGATTCCGATCGACAGGATCACCAGATCCGCAGCGTACTCGCCCTTGTCTGTGACGATCTTCTCAACCTTTTCGCCGCCTTCAAAGGACATGACCCGCTCACCGGTGTGAACCTGCACGCCCTTTTCTTCCAGCTCTTGTCTGACCGCCTCGGAGAATTCCGAATCAAACACGTTCAGCAGCCGATCCAGCGCCTCCACCACGTGAATCTGCGGTATTTTCTGCAGGATACACGCTTCGGCGATCTCCAGCCCGATATAGCCGCCGCCCACGATCACGACGCTCTTTGCGCCTGCCAGCATAGCAGTCTTGATGTTTTCCGCGTCCTGAAGGGTCTTCAGCGGCATAATACCGGGCTTGCGGATGCCCGGGATCGGCGGGACCTTGGGGGATGAGCCGGAGGCGATCATCAGTTTGTCGTAGGTCTCCTCAAACCGCTGTCCGTCCTCCGATTCGCAGGCAACCGTCTTCGCGGAAAAGTCCACGCCGACCGCCTTGACTCCGGTTTTGACCTGGATCCCATTCTGTTCAAATTCCGGGACCTTGCGGATCCGGATCAGATCTATATCATCGTTCAATCCGGCGATGTAATAGGGCAATCCGCACGCGCCGTAGGATACCTCGTGGGTCTGCTCCAGCACAACGACCTGCGTCTCCGGCGACCTCCGTTTCACTCGGGAAGCCGCGCTCATACCGGCGGGATTTCCGCCGATGACCAGCAATTTCACTCTTTAAGACTCTCCCTTCAACTTTGCGACAGGCCGGCTGTAGGTTTCACAGTCCAGAAAATCGATGGTGACCGGCATGCCGCAGTGCAGCTTTTCGGGGTCAACATCAAACATATTGACCGAGATCCTCACGCCCTCTGCCAGGTCCACGGCGCCCACGATGTAGGGAACCTTGTCCTTCAAAGAGGGATGGAACGGCTTGTGCATAACAACGTAGGAATAGAGCGTACCCTCATTGAGGAGCTCGATCTGCTCATATTCCTCACTCAGGCACTGAGGACAGACATAGCTCGCCGGCCAGCGAACATTCCCGCAGCACCTGCACTTCTGGAAGCGAAGCTCATGCGCTCTGCACCCTTCCCACCAGGCCTCCGTATCGGCACTGATCCGGGGTTCAAAAAAGTCCATAGCTCACTCACCTCTCTCCAAAACCAGCGTCACATGGCTCTGGAACACAGCGCCATTATCGCTGCAAACAATAATTTCGGGTTCCTTGGTGCCGGACAGTCTGCCAAGCTGACGTTCTCCGCAGCGTCCGGTGATCTGCATCACGCCCTCAGAGATGGGCGTCAGGCCCATAAAATACGCCTCGGAAAGCATACCGCCGGAAGTGTTCACCGGTAGCACCCCGCCAGGTCCGATGTTTTGTCTGGTAAGGAACTGTTTTACCTCTTCCGGGCGGAAGAAACCATAATCGCGCAAGGTCGCTTCCACCGTGTAGGTAAAGCAGTCATACAGTTCGCAGGCATCCACATCCGCGTGCGTGATCCCCGCCATTGCGAAAGCCCTGGAAGAGGCGATCTTCGCAGCGCTGCTTTCGTCCTCAACGCTGATACGCAGCGGGGAAACCGGCTGGTTGGCGCTTCCGAAGCCGCGGATGACTGCGAAGGGATGCCCCAGTGTCTTCGCTCTGTTCACGGTAGTCAAAACGATCGCGCGGCCGCCGTCGGAATTGGGCGTCGCGTCCAACAGCCGCAGGGGTGCGGCCACCAGGTCCGCCGCGTAATAGGCCTCGTCGGTCAGCGGCTTTCCATACATCGCCGCTGCCGGATTCAGCTGCGCCCACATGCGCTGGGCAATGGCGATCTCCTTCCAGACCTCCGGCCCGGTGCCGTAAGTGTCCATGGCGCGTCTGGCCTGCATGGCGTACTTGGCCATCGTACTCAGGTCGCCATACGCCGCCAGGTCATCGGTCGCCTTTCCCGCAGAAAGCTCCTTGACAAAGCTGCGGCGGCCGCTTCTGGCATTGTCACCGTAGGAGAGCACCACATACCGGGCCAGGCCGCTGCTCAGAAGACCGATGATATTGTACAGCCAGTCTCTTGTACAGTAGGTCTCCTGCCCGATGACATCCGGCCGGAAGCCCACCTGCTCCGCCACGGTGAATGCCGTGGTATCGTAGTCTCCGCCAATAGGCTCAAAATGGCGGTAGAGCATCATGGCGTCCACATCATCCTTGGAGATTCCCGCGTCCTTCAGCGCGTTCCGAATCGCCTCAGCGTGGAAGCCGACTGCGGTTCGGCCAGGGATTTTACCCTGTTTGGTATAGCCAACGCCAACAATGGCGATCTGGCCCTTCAAATGATCAAAGTTCACGGACCGTTACCTCTAGGAAATCATTCCGCCCAGACGGTATCCGCATCGGGAATGGTCGGATCATGATAGAATGCCAGCTTTGTGGTATTCATCATGTGTTTATACGTCAGGTTGTCGCTGATGGAGTTGTTGCCCCAACTGCCGCAGCCCAGACTCATGGTAGGATTCAGACCATTGATGAAGTTACCGCCAGAGGCAGCGCCTGCGGGCTGGCTGACCAGCAGCCGGGATACCGGCAGCTCCATGCCCGCGTATTCAGCTGTCTTCTGATCGTTGGTGTAAACAACGGAGGTGTGTCCCTTGCCTTCCCACTCCAAGTTGCTCTTGGCATTTGCGACGCCCTCTTCATAGGTGTCGTAGGGGAAATACTGAACAACAGGACACAACTTCTCACGGCGGAGCAGGTTTTCCCGGGTCATGCCCAGGCTCTTGAACAGCAGCAGAGTCGTATCCTCGGGAATCTGCAGGCCCATAAGCTCCGCCAGCTTGCAGGGCAGCATACCCACATGGGCCGGATCGGTGGTGCCGTTCTCCTTGAACAGGATCTTCATCAGCATGGGTGCCTTATCCTCCGGCAGAACGTATGCCTTCTGCTTTCTGAACGCCTCCAGAACATCCTCAACAGCATCCTTCTGAATGTGCAGCGCCTGCTCACCAGTGCAGGGCATACCGTTATCATAAGACCGGGAGGAGATGACCTGCCTTGCCAGCTTGTCATAGTCCGTGTAATCGGGCGCCACGACCACCTGAACATTGCCGGGGCCAACACCGAAGGAGGGACGTCCGCTGGAATAAGCGGATTTGACCATGGGTGCGCCGCCGGTCGCGACCACCACATCCACCTTCTTCATCAGCTCCGCGGTGGCCTCCATGGAGGGCTTCTCCACGATCTGAATCAGGTTCTCAGGACCGCCAGCAGTCAAGATTGCCTCATTCATCAGCTGAACGCCGTACGCGGTCACATTCTTCGCCCGGGGGTGGGGAGACACGATCATCGCGTTGCGGCACTTGATGATGCTCATGCCGTTGCTGACCGTCGTGGAAACAGGATTGGTCGTCGGCACCAGAGCAGCTACGATGCCCAAAGGCTTCGCGAACGTGGCCAGCTTTTCAACAGGGTCCCACTCGATCATACCAACAGACTTCTTATCATGCATGTAGTGCCATGCCGCGGTGGTGCAGCGGGTCACCTTTAGGATCTTGCTGTCTACACGGCCGTAGCCCGTCTCCGCCACCGCATCCTTCGCGATTTTCTCAGCGTTATCGTAAATCACTTTGCCCATGGCACGAACCAAGGCGTCTACCTGCTCCTGATTATAGGTTTCCAGGATCGCCTGAGCTTCCCGCGCCTTCTCGATCAACCCGTCAATGTACGTTTTTTCTTCCATTGTCAATCGCCCCTAAACTGAAAAATGTAGTTACAGTCAGAAGAACGTCCCGAACTTCTGATTGCCGGAATATTGTACATTGTGTACAATCTTAAGTTAAAGGTACCATTTTATTGTCTAAATGTCAATATTGCCATTTAATTTCGACATCTTTTTGTATGATTCAACAAATAGCAGCTTTCGCATTTATTAATTTTGCTATGGGCCACCGCCCTTCCCTTCTGTGTCGGCGGTGGCAGAAACTGGTTCGCTGGTGAAAGAACTGCCGATCCAATACACAGGATTTTTTTGAGCATTCTGTGATGTAAATAGATGTGACCCATGTAAGGGGAGAAAATTCCCAATGTGGTATATAACAGGTTGCGAGCCGGACACATTGCAAGATGTGTTCGGCTTGCAGCCTATGCCAAAGCCTTTAGGCTGCGGCCAGCTTGTCGTGCAGAAGCTCCAGCGGGCTCTTGCCGCCCAGCGTTCGCATCGGCTTGCAGTTGCTCCACGCAAGGTGTACTTTCAGTTTTTGGTTCAGTTCCTTCGCATCTGAGAATCTCTCCCAATTATAAAAGTACCGCTGGTCATTTCGATGACTGCGCTCTACCTTGTCGTTGTGCCAGGGCGGTCGAGGCGGGATCAGTTTATGGGGGAATACCTGCTGTTTCCAGCACAATATCGAATGGACATTTTTCTGTGTCGCTGATGTATTTATAGGTAAACTCCGATTAAAAGGAATGAGCCCAGTGCAATACCGAACTCATTCTGCATAATCAGTTCAATTCAATCGTCCAACATTTGGGGTGCACATCAGACGGCGTTGCCGCAGCTATGATTTTCGGGAAGGAAAATCATAGCTGCCCATCTCATTATGATCTTCATATCAAAATGTTCAATTCTTGCGAATTGAACATTTTAATTGAATATCAGTATGATTACCTTGGAACAGATTACGGTCACATTCGTTCAAACAAACATCGTGCATAATTCCGAGTGCAGCGGCAGAAGCTGCTTTCTGTGCACCAGAAACAATTTCTTGTCATAGCAGCGTCTCCTTCCTTTACAATCTTCCGTGGGATCATGCTCATTATTCCTATAATCATATTGTGTTAATAGGAATAATAGCAATACGGATATACATTGTCAATAGGGAATTTGGGAAAACACAGCGTCAAAACCTCGTCTACGTCACAATCCACAATTTCTCTATGCAAATATACCTGTTTCCATGCGGGTTAGTAGGTATTGTAAGCCATTTATCCGATGTTGTCTAATACGCGAAATTTATTGAATGATATAAAATTTGCTAATACTTGTTGCGTAACCAATACGCAGGATTTTTTTGAGCATCTGGTTGACATTTCCATCTTTCTTAGCTTATAATGCACATTGTACACAATATACACTTTCATCGTACGATCAGGGAGGTTACCATGCAGGAAATCAGGCTTCCATATGCGCGCGGCAGCGTCGCGATCCATGTCGCGGAACAGAATCTGAAGGCCGTACTGACAAACAACTGTCAGACCAGGCAGTCCCAGTCTCAGGAGGACATTATCAGAAGCTCTCTCGCAAACCCCATTCAATCTCAGCCGCTGGAAACTCTGGCGAAGGGCAAGGAAAAAGTTCTGCTGGTCACCAGCGACCATACCCGTGCCGTTCCCAGCAAGCTGACCCTGCCCATTCTCCTGTCCGAGATCCGCCGAGGAAACCCGGATGCGGAGATCACCATTCTCATTGCCACCGGCCTGCACCGCCCCACCACACAGGAGGAACAGCGGAAAATGTTCGGCGACGCCATCGTGGATCAGGAGCGGATCGTGGTCCACAATGCCTTTGACGAGGACTCCCTGCAGTATGTATGCACGCTTCCCTCCGGCTCCGAGTTCTCTGTCAACAAGCTCGCCTTGGAAACTGACCTTCTGGTATGCGAGGGCTTCATCGAGCCGCATTTCTTTGCCGGCTTCTCCGGCGGCAGAAAAAGCATTCTGCCCGGCATCGCTTCCGCCGTCACGGTCAATGAGAACCATTCCTATAAGGCCATCGCGCATCCCTGTTCCAGAGCCGGCATTCTGGACGGCAACGTGATTTCACAGGACATGCTGTTTGCCGCAAAAAAGGTCCGGGTGGACTTTATCCTAAACGTGGCGCTGGATGAGGAAAAGCGCGTGATTGCCGCCTTCGCCGGCGATGTGGACGAGGCGCACCGTGTGGGCTGTGAGTATGTCCGCAGTCTTGCGCAGGTCCCCGCCGTTACCGGAGACATTGTGGTGACCTCCAATGGTGGTTATCCGCTTGACCAGAATCTGTATCAGGCCCCCAAGGCCGCCAGCACCGCTCAGGCCTGTGCCGGGGAAGATGGCGTAATCATCCTTGTGGCCTCTTGCTGTGATGGTCTGGGGGGAACCAATTTTGAAAAAATGATCCAGATGGGCACTCCCGCGGAGATCCAGGCCTATCTGTCCAGAATCCCTCCCAAGGAGTCGATTTCCGAGCAGTGGTGCGTCCAGATCTTTACCCAGATGCTCCTGAAGCACCCGATCATTCTTGTAACGGACAGCCTGGATCCCGAGCTGGTGAAACGCGCCAACATGATCCCCGCGAAATCACCGGATGAAGCTCTGGAAATCGCCTACGGCATCAAGGGCCGGGACGCCTCTGTGGTCGTCATTCCCGACGGTGTCAGCGTAATTGCCGAATAACCGCTCCCCAAGATACCGTCAAAAAATATCTGCGCCCCGCTGAATATCTCAGCGGGGCGCAATTTTATTCCGTTTTTTCCTCGGGAATTACCCGGTTGATGAACAGATTGGCTGGGTCATGGGGCTTGAATGCCTGCCACAGCAGGATGGCGGAGGCGGCGACGCAGGTCAGGCCTGCCAGCACCTGGCTGACCCGGAAGGGGCCCCAGTACAGGCTGTCCACCCGCAGGCCCTCGATGAAGCAGCGGCCCAGGCCGTACCAGGCGGCATAGCCCAGTGCGATCTGCCCATCGTACTTCCGCCGCTTGGACAGGAAGTGCAGCAGGGTAAAGCCCACCAGATTCCACACGGATTCATACAGGAAGGTGGGATGGTAATACTCCCACTGCCCGGTGACGGTGTTGAAAAGGCCCATGCGGAAAAAGCTGTCTGTAGCCGCGCCGAAGGCCTCCCGGTTGAAGAAGTTGCCCCAGCGGCCCAAAATCTGGCCGATGAAGAAGCCCAGCAGGGTGATATCCAGCACCGTGGCGATCTTCAGCTTTTTCACTTTACATAACACAATCACGCCGATGACCGCGCCGATGACGCTGCCGTAGATGGCGATGCCGCCCTCCCAGATGGCGAACACCGACATGAGGTTATCCGCATAGTCCTCCCAGGAAAAGGCTACGTAATAGATGCGGGCGCAGATAATGGCGAAGGGCGTGATCCAGAGCACGCCGTCCAGGATATCGTCCTCCTTCAGGCCGAATTCCTTGCTGCGTCGGCAGGCGTAAACCACCGCCAGGATCAGGCCCAGCCCGATGGCGATGCCGTACAGGTGGATGGTCAGAGGCCCCAGTGAAAACACTCTGGGCGGATTCACTTCCAGCCCCAGAAAGGGGAAGGAAATGGAGGAATAATTGCTGGGATTCATGGTTTTTCGTCTCCTTGTGTATCAGACTGAACGTAGGGGAGGGTCATTGACCCTCCCATCGGCGAAGCCGCTCGTTTCCCCAAATTCCGCTTTGTGGACGGGCGGGTCAATGACCCGCCCCTACCGGACGTCGATGGGGTCAATGATGGATAAACAGCACCGCTCCCGTTTGATCACACGCCCCAGGAACGCGATGATCTCATCAGCGGTGATCTGCCGGTAGACCTCCGGGAAGCGGAAATAGTCGAAATCGGAAAAATGGTAGGCACAGACCCGGAAACAGGTGGCATCGAAGCTGTCAAGGCTCCGGATACGGCGGCCCAGCGCACTGCGCTTCATGCGAAGAAAATCGGCTTCCGGCAGTCCCTCCCGGGTCAGCTTCTCCCCCTGAGACAGGATGGCTTCCCGGACGGCGTAAGCGTCCTCGCTGTCGCCGGAGCACAGGAGCATGGCGCAGCCGTCGATGGTCTCAAAACCGCCGCCGAAGGAGGAATCGATGATACCTTCCTCATAGAGCTTCAAATACAGCTCCGAGGATTCTCCAAACAGGGCCTCCGCCGCCAGATCCGCCACCATTTCCTCCCGGATGGCGTCGTCTCCCCTTCCCAGCGGCTCACACTTGAAGGCCAGATTGAACATGGGCATGGCCACCTCCATTTTGGCGGTGACCTCGGACTGAGGACAGGTCATAGGCTCGGCCCAGTCCCTGCATTTTTCACCAACGGGCAGTTTTTCGCTGCCCAGCTGTTCCTCCGCGATGCGCGCCACAGCTTCCGGCTCCACGTCACCGACAACGCACAGCAGCATATTGCCGGGGGCGTAGAAGGCCCGGTGGCAGCTGTACAGCACTTCCGGGGTAATTTCCCGGATGGTTTCGCTGGTGCCCAAAATCGGCACCCGGATAGGGTGATTTTCATACATGGCCTGCATCAGGTTCTCGAACACCACACTGTCCGGGGCATCCTCATTCATGCCGATCTCCTGATCGATGATGCCCCGCTCCTTTTCCACGCTTTCCTTGGTAAAATAAGGAGTGGATACGAATTCCAGCAGTAATTTCAGACACTCTTCAAAATTTTCCGTGCAGGAAAAATAGTAGGCGGTCATGTCATAGCTGGTAAAGGCGTTGGTGCCCGCGCCCAGGGCGGCAAATTCCGCGGAAACGTCCCGGTCTCCGGGAAGGTCGAACATTTTATGCTCCAAATAGTGGGCAACCCCGGCGGGAGCCTGATCGTACTTTCCATCGAGGGCATATTCCGTGTGAACGGAGCCGTAGTCCGTGACAAAATAGGCAAGGCTTTTGGTAAAGCCCTTCCGGGGCACCACGCACACCGTCAGACCGTTGGGGAGGGTCTGACGGTAGAGCGTCTCGTCCAGTTCCGGATAGTCGATCCGTGTCATCTGCTCCCTCCTTTCAGGAAATAGGTGGTGTTCAGCTTCACGCTGCCCGCGCAGTTCACCACATCGTCCAGCGTCACTTTTTCTACCGCGTCCATATAGCCTTGCCGGCTGTAAACCAGCCCGCTGAGGGCCGCGGTGGAATAAAAGTTCTCGATGGAGCCGGGGGAATCCTGCACACTGCGCAGACTGGACAGCAGGGCCTGTCGGGCGGCGGTCATCTCCGCCTCCGAAATATCCCCCTTCCGGCAGGCATCCAGCTGCTTGAGAATTTCCTGCCGGGTGATGGTCTCCTTGTCAAAATCGATGCCCGCATTCACCAGCACAATGCCCTTGGCCCCGTAGTAGGCCGCGTCGATGGAATAGCACAGGCTCATTTTCTCCCGGACGTTCTGGAACAGCTTGCTGGTCATGCCCCCGCCGAAGATCACGTTAAACATCTGCATGGCGGGAAGCGACCGGCTGCGGTTGGTGATGGGCGTACTGAAGCCCATGCACAGCTTGCCCTGGGCCACGTCCAGGGTTTCGGTCATATCCTGCCCCTGTCCCGGCGTAAAGGCGGTCTGGGCCGGCAGCTCTATGGGCGCGCGTTCCAGAGAATCCAGCAGAGGGCGGACCGCGTCAGTCACCTGTTCCTCCGCAGCGCTGCCCACGTAGAAAAGCTCCATGGGGCTGGTGCGCAAAATTTCCCGGTAGTGCTTTGTCAGCGCTTCCGGGGTAATGGCCGCCACGTCCCCGATCTCTCCCAGACGGGGAATGCCAAAGGAATCCCCCGCGCACATAGTCCGCAGCAGCCGCTGCATGGCGTACAGCCGCTTGTCATTGCGGTCAGACTCAATGGTGGAGATCAGGTTTTTCTTTTCGCTTTCCACAAAGTCCGGCAAAAACGCTCCATTCTCCAACGAGGAATCCAGCAGCAGCTCCCGCAGAAAATCCAGCATGGGGAAAAGCACCCGGTCTCCGGGCAGCGCGAACCGGTCGTCCATGAAGCCGCAATACAGGCCGGTGGTCTGGTAATCTCCCACCCGGCGTACCAGCGGGCTGACAGCAGCGCCGTACAATTCGTCCAGCCGTTGGGTCACGGCCCGCAGATCGGGACAGTTTTTGGTACCCCGGAGAAGAACAGCGGGCAGAAGGGCGTTTTTCGCCGCTTCCTCTTTACACATAGGCCGCACCAGCTGGAAGCTGAAACCGCCCTGCTTGAATCGGGTATCCCGGACGTAACGCAGCGTCACACCGGGAGCGATGGTTGTGGTCTTTACCATAAATTAGCTCCTATTTCATTCGTAGGGCGGGGTTATGACCCCGCCGTCCGCGAAGCCGCGGGGCAACACAGTGCCCCTCAGTCAGCTTTCGCTGACAGCTCCCCTAAGAGGGGAGCCATGCGGCAGGGGCAAGTCCCCGCCCTACAATACACATTGTAAGGTATTATATACCATTTTTTTGTAAATAGGAAGTAGGACACAAAAATTTAAGAGTTTTTCTGTTGTGTTTTTTCGGCCTTTGCGTTAGAATAGAGAAACGACGCAAAAGGAGAGAAAATTATGGCGTGGCTGGAAATTACCGTGGACACGGCGGCGGATACGGTGGATACCGTGGCAGCGCGGCTGACGGCCCGGGGCTTTTCCGATCTGGTCATCGAGGATCAGGCGGAATTTGAGACTTTTTTGGAGGAAAACCGGGCATATTGGGACTATATTGACGAGGATTTCCAGCAGAAGCTGGAAGGGTTGTCCCGGATCAAGCTGTATCTTGAGGACACCGACGAAGCCGGCATGGCCCGCCTGCGGGATACCGTCTCCGGTTTGGGGCTGACCATGCAGGCCGTCCCCCTGCCGGATACCAACTGGGAGGAGAGCTGGAAGGACAGTTATCCCCCGCAGGAAGTGGGGTCCTCTCTGGTGGTGCTGCCCTACTGGCTGGAAGACACGGAAACGGATCGGAAAAAGATCATTCTGGATCCCGGTCTGACCTTCGGCACCGGCGCGCACCCCTCTACCCAGATGGTCATGGAAACCATGGAGAAAACGATGCGCCCCGGCTTCCACTGTCTGGACCTGGGCAGCGGCAGCGGCATTCTGTCCATCGCCGCCCTGCGTCTGGGCGCGGAAAGTGCCGTGGGCGTAGACATTGACCCCAAGGCTGAGGACATCGCCCGGGAGAACGCCGCCTACAACGGCTTCACCGCCCCCGCCTTCACTGCCCTCACCGGCAACGTCACCGAGGACAAGACCCTGATGCGTACCTTGGCACAGAAGGACTATGACCTGCTGCTGGTGAACATCGTTGCCGACGTGATCATCGGCCTGTCCCCCATCCTGCCCGACTTTATGACAGAGAAAACGGTGCTGATCTGCTCCGGCATTCTGGACAGCCGTCTGGCGGATGTCACTGACGCCCTGGAAAGTGCGGGTCTGACTGTGACCGCCGTCCGTTCCAAGGAGGAGTGGCGCTGCGTCACGGCGAAAGAAGGAGGTTCCCTATGAGTATTCCCTACCGGCACCGGAGAATTCTGAACCGGATCGGCGTTGCCGCGCTGATTCTTCTGCTGGTATTTCTGATCGTCTGGCTGTGCTGGGTCGTGTGGCTCCAGCGCTACGTGGTCTACACCAGCAGTGGCGCGAAGCTGGACTTTAACCAGTCCTCCTATGAGATCTCGGGCGTGGAGGCCTCCCCGTCCAAGTCCAATGTGGAGGTCTCCATCTTCTACAACGAAGGCGCGGACGCCATCGACACCGCCAAGGAAATGACTCAGCTTGCCGGCTACTACATCACCAGCGATATGTACAAGGAGGACCTGGACAACGTGATGCTGCAGGTGGAGCGTTTGCCCAACAGCACGCCCATCATGGTGGACATGAAAGGCCCCTTCGGCACCTTCTTCTATAACTCCAAGCTCAGCGAGGCCATCACCTCCCAGAGCACCAACATTCAGGGCGTGGAACAGCTGCTGGATCGCATTGACAAAAAGGGCTTCTACAAGATCGCTCGGATCAGCGCTTTCCGGGACCGTACCTTCGGCGAAAACCACGTGTCAAGCGGCCTGTACATGCTCAGCCGGGCAGGCCTGTGGATGGACGAGGGCGGCATGTACTGGCTGGATCCCACCAACGCCACCACCATCACCTGGATCTCCTCCGTGGTGCTGGAACTGAAGGAAATGGGCTTTGACGAGGTTCTTCTGGACAATTTCCGCTTCCCCAAGTCGGAGCAGTACATTTTCAGCGGCGACAAAACGGAGGCCCTGCAGTCCGCCGCCAAGAAGATCGTGGAGGCCTGCGCTTCCAGCAAATTCGTGATCTCCTTCGGCGTAGACGACCCCAGCTTCCAGCTACCCGACGAGCGGTGCCGCATCTATCTGGACAACGTGGATGCCGGCAGCGTCAGCAGCACGGTCAGTCAGGTCACCTTTGAGGATCCGGAGATCCGGCTGGTGTTCCTGTCGGAAACCGGCGACACCCGCTACGACAAGTACAGCGTCATGCGCTCGCTGAATGTGGCGGAGGAAGTGGAAAACAGGAAAAGCGGTTGATACGAATATGAGTGCCCCGCCGGTTTCACCGGCGGGGCATTGGTTTATTGTTCCTGTCTGGCTTTGGACAGATAATTGAAGTAATCCAGATTCTGCACCTGACGGGAGTAGTCGATCTTGTTGCGGACGATGTTTTTTACTATTGTAATATACTCCTCGTCCACGGTCTGCCCTTCCGCCGGGGTGAAGGTCCCGTTCTGGGCATCATAGGTGCCCTTGTCGGTTTTCCAGCTGAAATCCGGCCAGAGCACCAGCGGGCTTTCCCCGGAGAACACGTCCCGGCCCACCAGCAGCCGGGAGTCGTAATCCAGTCCGAAGAGGTTGGACAGGGTGGGCAGGATGTCCAGGCTGTACACCGGTTCGTCCACCACGATATTCTTCCCCTCCAGACAGCCGCTCCAGATGATCAGGGTGCTGTGATCCCGGACGAACTTGTCGTAGCTGTCCACGCCATACAGCTCCGCCAGATAGTCGGAGGTGTTGCGCCAGGTGCCGCTGCGCTCCAGGCCATAGGGATAGTGGTCCGTGGCGATGACGATAACGGTATCGTCGGCAATGCCCGCTTCTTCCAGCTGCTCCACCAGCGACTGCATGGCATATTCCAGCTCCTGCTGGGACGCGTAGTAGCACTTCACCGCCTCGCAGCAGTCCATGTCCGCCACCACGTCGTAGTTTTTCCTCGCCATGGCGTTTTCCTTCTGGGAGTACATGCAGTGACCGCTGACCGTCATATAGTAGATGCTGAAGGGCTGCTGGTCAATGTACTGGGGCACCGTCGCATCGATCATTTCCAGATCGCTTTCCGGGAATACCGCCTGAACGCCTTCCAGTCCGCCGTAAAGCGCCAGGAAGCGGTCATAGCCCAGCTCTGTGTGGGTCTTGTCCCGGTCGTAGAAATCCTTGTTGTGATTGTGATAGGCCGCGCTGTAATAGTTCTGAGCCTGCAGCTGGTGGCCCATGGTCAGGAAAAGATCCTGCTGGATCGCCTCCTTCATACACATTCCCGCCGTGGTAGGCACAATGCCGATCAGATTGGAAAATTCTCCCGAGGTAGTACTGGCGCCCCAGGCGGGCTGGTAGTAATCCCGGAACTGGATGCCCTGGGCAGCCATCCGGTACAGCGTGGGGGTGCGCTCCTCGTCGATCACCTCAGAGGTAAAGGCCTCGGCGGTGATCAGGATCAGGTTTTTCCCGGCAAACAGCCCGGTGTACTCATTTTTCATGGTGGGCTGCACCGTGCTGACATAGCGGTAGACCGACGCCACGCCGGAATTGCCCTCACTCTGCGCCAGCGCCTCAAAGTCAAAGTCCATGATGTTCGGCTCATAGACCACCGGCTCCTCCAACGTCTCCGACGCTTCCGGGGCAGGCTGCGTCTGAGGGATCTCGACCGGGATAAATTCCACCTCGGCCGTTTCCGGCATGGCGCTGTGGGTCTGTTCCAGCACCGTGCCCACGTTCAGGCCGAAGCAGCGGACCGCGCTGTCAAAATTATAGGCATCGTTCATCCGCTCCGCGTCGGTGCCGACACCCTGCACGATGCCAAAGCTCAGACAATAGGCGGCAGCGACCCCCGCCAGCAGAAAGCCCCGTGTCCGCCAGCGGGTCTCCACAGGCGCGGCCAGCAGGGCGTAGAGAGCCGGCGGCAGGAGGAACACCAGGATCCGCCACAGGTTCTGGGCGATCAGACGCACCACAATGCCGCCAAAGTCCGTGGCCACTCCCTGGGCACCGCTAAGCAGCGTGGCCAGGGGCATATAGCACATATAGGCATCGTTGACAAAATATTCAACGATATAAACAATGGTCAGCAGCGTCATCAGCCCGGCGCTGATCCACTTGCTCCACTTCCTTCCGCCGAGGAAGCTGAGGATCAGCCCGAGGATGCCGCCGAAGCCCAGAGCGAACGCCAGCACCGCGGCAAACCGCCCGGCGGAGAAGGACTCCATGGTCCAAAGATGCAGCAGGCTCTCGCAGTAAAGTACCGTGACCACCGCGAACAGCCAAACCGGAATGGGGTACTTCCCCAGTTTTTCTTTCCAGCGCATTTTCGAGTCTCCTTACGTGTTCTCCTGTCCGCCGCTTTGGGTCTTCGGCTTCCGGCGGCGGTAATTGGAGCGGCGGCGGGGAGGCTTTTTCTCGGAGCGCTCCTGATTTTCCCCTTCCTGCACAGGTGCGGCCTTCTGCTTTGGCTTTTCCTGCTTGGGCTGCGGCTCCGGCTTCGGCTCCTTGGTCGTGTCTGCCTGGGGCTTGCGGCGGCGTCGGTTGGGCTTCTGCTCCGGCTGCTCCGGGGCTGCCGGGGTCTCCTCCGTCACCACGGACTCGGTGCTGTAGCGGAAGCGGATGGGCTCCAAAATCATGGAGTCCTTCTCCGGCTCCTCCTTGCGCACCCGCTTGCCATTGCCGGAAATGGGCGCCAAATCGGCAGGAATGGGCGGGTCGTTCTTTCTGGCCTTGCCGCTGCGCAGTACGGCGATGTCGGTATTGGCGAAGACGCTCACCGTCTCCGGGCTGTCCTCCATGCGCACCTTCACCCGCTGGCGCAGCAGGTCAAGCTCCACCACGGTGCCCCGGCCCTCGGGAGTATCCACGAAGGATTCGAGCTTCGGACTGGTGCGGATCAGATCCTCATAGGTGTCCTGCTCGTATTTCAGGCAGCACATGAGCCGGCCGCAGGTACCGGAAATTTTGGTGGGATTCAGAGACAGGTTCTGGGTTTTCGCCATTTTGATGGATACCGGCTGGAAATCATCCAGGAAACTGGCGCAGCAGAAGGGCCGGCCGCAGATGCCCAGGCCTCCCACCATTTTCGCCTTGTCCCGGACGCCGATCTGCCGCAGCTCGATACGGGTATGGAAAATGGAGGCCAGATTTTTCACCAACTCCCGGAAATCCACCCGCTCGTCGGCGGTGAAATAGAACAGGATCTTGCTGCCGTCGAAGGCCACCTCCGCGGACACCAGCTGCATGTCCAGCCCATGCTCCGCGATCTTTTCCATGCAGATGTCGTAGGCCCGCTTTTCCTTGGCCCGGTTGTCTGCCGCAACGCGCTCATCTTGCGCCGTGGCCTTACGCAGGACCTTGCGCAAGGGGGCCACAACGTCCTTCTGGGCGATGCGGTGATTGCCCCCGGCACAGGTGCCGTACTCCGCCCCCCGTGCCGTGTCGATAATGACATGATCCCCGGTCTGGAAGGTCTTCCCATCGGGGTCAAAATAGTAGATTTTCTGTCCGGTGCGGAACTGGATGTCTACGACCTCCACGTTCTCCTCCGGGGTATTGTTCAATTCCTGTTCCATAGGTTCTCCTTTTATCGTAATTCCCAACTCAGCCAGCCGCAGACGGCTGCCGGGGAAACGTTGCTGAGTGTGTAATCCAGCGCCTTTTTCAGGGCGGTGACGCCGCTGTACAGCTCCGCCGCCGTTCTTCGCTGGGCCAGTTCCCGGGAAAGCGGGGACACCGCTCCGCCGCCGCTGCGGCTCATGAGCGCGCCCTCCAAAATTTCCAGCCATTGCCGAAGAGTTTCCGACAGGGCCTCCCGCTTCCACTTTTCCATGGGCACCAGGACCTGTGTCAGCAGCAGCGCGTCCCGTCTGGCGAAGGCCTGGACAAACTGCTCCGTTTGCGGTGAGATCTCCGCGCCCTCCGCCAAAAGCGTCCGGGCCTGCCCCAGAAAACCCCCGCTGCGGCTCACTGCCGCTTCGATATCCTCCGGGGATGCTTTGGGGAAGTCCTCCCGGAGCTGTTTTTGAAGGCACTCCGGGGATAATGCCTGCATTTTCAGTTCTGTGCACCGGGAACGCACCGTGGGCAGGAGCCTCGCCGGGTTGTCGGTGAGCAGCAGAAACACACCATAGCTTGGCGGCTCCTCCAACACCTTCAGCAGGGCATTCTGTCCGGGGATGCCCATGTCCTGCGCCCGGGGAAATTGGTAAATTTTGTGCTCCGACTCGTTGGGCTGGATAAACATATCCGCCCGGGCCTGCCGGATCAGCTCCACCGGCACGGTCTTCTTCTCCGGGTCATCTACAATGATGTAGTCCGGGTGATTGCCGTCCAGCACCTTCCGGCAGGGGGCACAGACCCCACAGGGTTTATCCCTTCCGGAACAGAGGATCGCCGCCGCCAGCAGCCGCGCCAGCGTACGTTTGCCCGATCCTTCCGGACCGGAAACCAGATAGCAGTGGGAAATATGGCCTTTCAAAAGGCTTTTTGTCAGATTTTCTTTCAGTCTTTCATTGCCCAAAAGCCCGTCAAAGCCCATGCCCCCACCTCCTGATTAAAGAGTGATTATATCACACTTTTTGAAAAAAGTAAACGCACCAAAGCCTTCCCCTTTGGGGAAGGTGGATCGCCGAAGGCGAGACGGATGAGGGTCAAATCGCTCCGCCCGAAAAAGCAGCAGGATACACCTCATCCGACCTCGCTTGCGCTCGGCCACCTTCCCCAAAGGGGAAGGCATTTTTTCAGCTCCACAAATCCGACAGCATGGGAATGACCTGCTTTTTCCGGCTCATGATCCGGGGCAGGAAGGCAGTGTTGTCCTTCGGCACCACGTTGAAAGCCTGCCGGATGGACTCGTCGTCGCCCGCATAAAGGATCTGGGTGCCCTCCAACATCACATCGGTAGCCATCAGCAGCATCAGATCGAAGCCCTTTTCCTCCCTGTGCCGCCGCATCCGCTCCAAGATCTCGTCTTTCCGGTTCAGCACACCCGCCGAATCCACGCAGGTCAGCTGGGCCACGGCAAGGGAGTGCCCCGCCACGTGGAATTCCTTGTAATCAGTGAACAGCATTTCCTCCACGCTCTTGTGATCCACGGCGTTGGAGAAAATGGTCTTGCCCAGCTCGTCCAGAGATACGTTGGCGATCCGGGCCATCCGCTCCGCTGTGCGGATATCCCGCTGGGTGCAGGTGGGAGATTTGAACATCAGCGTGTCCGACAGGATGGCCGCCGCCATCATTCCCGCCAGCCCCGCCGAGGGCATCAGGCCACGGTCCTGGAACATACTGGCAATGATGGTGTTGGTGGAGCCTACCGGCTCGTTGCGCACGTAAATGGGGCTGCTGGTCTGGACATCCGCCAGACGGTGGTGGTCGATGATCTCTAAGATTTCCGCCTGGTCAAGGCCCTGCACGGACTGGGAGGCCTCGTTATGGTCAACCAGCACCACCCGTTTTCTCCGGGGACGCAGCAGATGATACCGGGTCAGAACGCCCACAACCTTTTCCTTGCCGTCCAGAATGGGGTAACTGGGATGGCGGTACTTGAGCACCACCTCGCGGACATCGTCCACCCGGTCGTTGAGGTGGAAGCAGATCAGGCCCTTGGTGTTGCAGATCCGGCCCACGGGAGTGGACTGGAACAAAAGCCGGCTGGCCCGGTAGGCGTCAAAGGGGGTAGTGATAATGACCGTCTCCGTGGGGAAATCCCGCAGTTCCGGGGGCAGGGCCGCCTGGCACAGCACCAGGCAGTTCACATTCATTTCCAAAGCCCTGCGGATCATGTCCGGCTGGTGTCCGCACAGGACGATGGACTCCTTCTTCTGGAACAGCAGGTTCTCCTGATCCTGGGGCAGGGCGATGACCACCTCGCCGGTGATAGTGTCCGTATTTTCCCCGGCCTCGTTGAGCACCTTTCCTTCCAGCACGGACAGGAGATTGAACAGGGGCACCTCTTCCAGCATCCCGGAGGTGATGCCGGACATATTGTAGCTGGCAATGTCCGTCCGGGACAGGATGCCGTAGAGGGTGCCGTCCTCCTTGGCCACGGGCACGGCGGCGATGGCGGGGTAGGAGGCGAACTCATCCCAGGCAAGACTCACGGACACGCCGGTATTGAGGATGGGCGGAGTGTCAAAATCCAGATCCCGCACCTGGTTGTACAGGTTGGTGATCCGGGTAGGAGCCTGAAAGCCGAAGCGGTCAAGCACGTTCTGGGTCTCCTCAGAGATCTGGCCCAGACAGGCCGCTTCATACTCCCGGTCGCCGCAGGCGTTGTGCAGAGCGGCGTAGGCAATGGCTGCCACAATGGAATCAGTATCGGGATTGCGGTGTCCGGTGACGTAAATGGGGTCCATAATAAGCACCTCCAGCGGAATTTAGTTAAAAGTTGAAAAGTGAACGTTAGGGGGCAGTGATTTCGCCCGCAAGGTTCTTTTGGAACAGACCGGCGATTTCTTCCGGGCTCATGCCCTGCCCAATGGCCCACATGAGCTTGGTCATGGCGGCTTCCGAGGTCATGTCCCGGCCCTGAATGACGCCAAGCTCCAGCAGCTTGCTGCCCACCTGATAGACCTTCAGATTGGCGCTGTCGTAGAGGCACTGGGTCGTGACTACCACGCTGATGCCGTCCTCCACCGCCCGGCGGATGCCCCGCAGGCCCTTATGCAGCACGTTGACGCCGCCGAGACCAAAGGCTTCAATGACGATGCCCCGGTAGCCCATGGCCGCCAGCATCTCGAAAACGGACGGATTCAGGCCGGGGGTCAGCTTCAGCAGGAACACGCTCTGGCTGATCTGCGGGCATAGGGCAGGCTCCCCATTTGGTGTTGGCAGCACCCGGGGATCCACCACAAGGCCCCGGTTGCTGACCTGGGCCGCGTAGCGGGCATTGACACTTTCAAAGGCGGAAAAGCCGGAGGCCCGAACCTTCACCGCCCGGCAGCCCAGCATGACCTTTCGGTCAAAGGCCAGAAACACGCCGGGATGCCCCGACGCCGCCATGGCGAAGGCGGTGCGCAGATTGTCCGGCCCATCGGAGAGCATGTCCGCCAGGGGAAGCTGGGAGCCGGTGAACACCACCGGCAAGTCGATGTTCGGCAGCATGAAGGTCACTGCCGAAGCGGTATAGGCCATGGTGTCCGTGCCGTGGGACACCACGATGCCGTCGAAGCCCACCCGTTTCTCAAAGATCCGCCGGGCAATGAGCTGCCATTCCTCCGGGCGGATGTTGGAGGAATCCAGGCAGATCACGTCCTCCACCGTGATATCGTAATAGGTGCGAAGCTGATCCAGCTCCCGCTCCATAACTTCCGAGCGGTGAGGCTCCAGCCCATCCCCGCCGGGCAGGGAGGCGATGGTGCCTCCGGTGGTCAGCAGCAGTATTTTCTTTTGGGAGATCATAATGGACTCCTTTTTCTTTTATCTTTATATTATAGCCCAACCGGGAATAAATAGCAAGAAAAAACCCGGAGAACGCAAAAAAGGAAGCGGTAGAAACCCAATACCATTAAGTTAATTTTGCGCAATGCCCCTATGCTATGAAAAAGTGGCATAGGGGTATTTTTATATCAGTATGAATAGTCTTTTTAAGCGGATTTTGCGATCTGCTTACTTGTCATGCTCTTTTTACAGAAAAAGTGCATCCCTCGCAGGATGCACTCGTTCATGATAAGTGGGGGGTGCAGGCCAGTGTCACTATCTTAATGACATTGGGCAGAAACCGCTTCCCGTTTAATCTTCTTCCTCCTGCATGGCGGTGCGCTCGTCGATACGGGTCAGGGCGTACTCCATATTGCTCTTACAGGTATCCGTCACCTTATCCAGGAAATTGCCGTTATAGGCCGACAGGGCCGTTTCGATCCGAACCACCCGGCGGTCACTGTTGCCCACGCACTCCGTTTCCGTTACAGTGTAGATGGGATGAAGGGTGAAGTCCGTCACCTTGGTGGTGCCGGCGTTAGCATCCTTGGTGATCTCAATATCCAGGATCACGGAATAGTTTGTGGCGCCCCGTTCCGCGTCGCCGAAGAAATCACCCAGCGAATAGGCGACCAGCGTGCCCGCGCTCTTGTCAAACTCAATGGTTTGCAGAGTGTGGGGGTGGGTGCCGATGATCACGTCCACGCCGCTCTTTTGGAGCAGGGATACCAGCTGGGTCTGGGTCTTGCTGATGTCGTCGTTGTACTCGCTGCCCCAGTGCAGCAGCGCCACGGTAAGATCCGGTTTTTCCGCCTCCATGGACTTGAGGATGGAGGTAATGCGGGTCTTATCGATCTCTTTGTATTCTGTGGCGTAGTCGGTATAAAGGATGTTCACCAGGTCCTCGTTGCCCGCAGGCATGCCCCGTCCGCCAAGGCCCTTGGTGAAGGCCACAAAGCCCACTTTGACGCCCTGAATTTCCGTCATAGTATAGCCCTTGGACTGCTCAAATTCCTCAGAGGAGGCAAAGGCCCCCACCGGCTCGATGCCCGCGGCCCGGATGGCCCGGAGGGTCGAGGTCAGACCATTGAGGCCGTTGTTGATGGAGCAGGAATTGGCCATTTGCAGCAGGTCCACGCCGCAGCCCCGCAGCGCTTCCAGCAGCTCCGCCGGGGCAGAGGTGCTCTCGGAGCCATAAGGCGCGCCGCAGACATTGCCCTCAAAATTCATCACCGTCAGGTCGGCATCCGACAAAATCGACGCCACATCCTTAAAAACAGGGCTGAAATCGTAGCTGCTGACCGACATACCGGCGTTCACCACCGCGTCGGTGACGTTCAGATCTCCGGCGGCCCGGATATGGATGGTGGTGATGGGGCTTTTCTGGATGGGCGTGGTTTCCTTCGTCTCCTCGGTGGTGGGTACGGTGGCAGTCTGCTGCATCGTTTCCACACTGTCCGCGCTCTGCGTCAGCTTGTAGATGCCAAAACCGCAGGCGGCCAGCAGCACCACAGCCAGCAGCATGGTCAGCCGCATCCTGCGCACCTGGGCCTGACGGCGCTTGCGCTGGGCTTCCCGTTTTTGTCGGCGCTTTTCCATTCCATCGTCCTGCTGCGGCATTGCGATCCCTCCCCGCTTGGTTTGTGCTGTAGATTATACCCTATTTTTCGACAGAAAACAAGGGCTGGAAATTGAACGTTGTTTGAACAGGCCTTTGCCGGAAGTATTCCCGGGTCTGGTCGGCATTGCGGAGAATTTCCTCCTTGAGAGACTGCAGATCCGGGAATTTCCGCTCCGGGCGGAGGAAGCGGTAGAATTCCAACGTCAGCTCCCGTCCGTACAGGTCGCCCTCGTAGTCCAGGATCCACGGCTCCACCGTCACGTCCTGCCCATTGACTGTGGGCCGGACGCCTACGTTGGTCACTGCCGGGTAAGTCTTTCCATCCAGCACACACCGGCACATGTAAACGCCGAATTTCGGCACCGCCAGCTCCGGCGGCAGCCGCAGATTGGCGGTGGGGATGCCCAGAGTGCTGCCCAGATGCCGCCCGTGGATCACCTTCCCGGTGAGGATGTGGGGGTGGCCCAGAAATTTCACCGCTGTGGACATTTCGCCGTCCATGATCAGCTCCCGGATGTAGGTGCTGGAAATGCGGATGCCGTCCAGGGTCTGCTCCGGCACCACAGCCCAGGGCAGGCTCTCCGCCCGGCAGTAGACCGCCAGCAGCCCCGCGTTGCCCGCGCCCCCCGCGCCAAAGCGGAAGTCCGCGCCGCAGACGAAGCCCGCCGCGTCGTAGTCCCGGCGCAGCAGCTCCAGGAAATCCTTCCAGGGCATGTCCCGCATTTTTTTGTCAAAGGGCAGCGTCACCACGCTGTCCACGCCGTAGCCCTGCCGCAGCAGCCGCTCCCGGTCCTCCGGGGTGTTGATCAGCCGGGGTGTCTGCCCCATCACCAGCGTGTCCGGGTGAGCGGAAAAGGTCACCACGCCGCTGTTCCACCGGCCCTCCCGGGCCAACTCCCGGCAGGTCTCCAGCAGAGCCGCGTGTCCTATGTGTACGCCGTCAAAAAAGCCCAGCGCGTAAATCGTTTTGTTCTTCATACTTTTCAAGTCCGTCTAACAGAATATGCCTTCCCCTTTGGGGAAGGCTTTTTATACCGCAAAAAAGCTCTTAACAGTTACCATAACCCCATCTTCCACCTTAGCCAGCATGAGAAATTCCCCGCTCTGGCTATAGGCCCGGTAGGTCCCTTCTTCCAGCTTGACAGAGAAAGAATTGCCGTTGCGGCAGCGCTTCTCCTGATTGGCAGTCAGCGTTACGACGGGGTAATTGCGGAATATGGTGTCCACGCCCCGCAGATACCGTTCGGGTTCGGCGGTGTCCAGCAGTTCCTGTAAAGGCACCGCTTCGGAAATGGTGTACTCTCCCGCCTGCACCCGGCGCAGGCTCTCCATGCAGCCGCCGCAGCCTAATGCTTCCCCAATATCCTTGCACAGGGTGCGGACGTAGGTGCCCTTGGAGCAGCGGACCCGCAGACGCAGGGTGCTTTCTCCCCGTTCCAGCAATGTCAGCTCGTGAATGGTAATAGGCCGGGGCTGGCGCTCCACGGTTTTTCCCTTCCGGGCCAGGTCGCAGAGCTTCTGACCGTTGACCTTCAAAGCGGAATACATGGGGGGCGTCTGCATGATCTCCCCCCGGAAAGCATCCAGTACCTTCGCGATCTGTTCATCCGTGACGGACACAGATGCTTCCGTCAGCACCGTGCCGGTGATGTCCTCGGTGTCGGTGGTCAGGCCTAACCGAAGGACGGTTTCATAGGTTTTTTCCGCGTGTTCAAAAAATTCCACGCCCCTTGTGGCCCGGCCCACGAACACCGGCAGCACGCCGGTGGCCATGGGGTCAAGAGTGCCGCCGTGGCCGATGCGCCGGGTGCCAAACACCCGCCGCAGCCGGGCGGTCACGTCCTGACTGGTCCAGTCCTGGGGCTTGTCTACGATCACAATACCGTCCATGGTTTATCCCAGCTCCAGCATAGCCTTTTCCACGGCATCCGCCGCGTCCTTCAGGGGCATTTTCAGACTGGCCCCGGCCGCGCCCTTATGTCCGCCGCCGCCGAATTTCTCAGCGACCCTGGCGGCATCGTAGCCCGGCACCGCCCGGACAGAAATTTTCGTGTCGCCCTCAGCAGTCTCCCGGAGGGTCGCCGCCACACGGACCCCCGCCACAGTCCGGGGGAAGGAGGAAATGTTATCCATATCGTCCTGATTGACGCCGATCTCTTCCTCAACAGCCCGGGGAATGGCGCAGATGGCCATGGTCCCGCCTGCCAGCATTTTCATATGCTCCACGATCCACGCCTGCATCTTCAGCCGCCCCAGCGTATTCGTCTCGAACAGCTCCTGATTCAGCTCATAGATGCGTGCCCCGGCCTGGGCGCACAGGGCGGCAGTCTGGAAGGTGTGGGCGGTGGTGTTGGAATAGCGGAAGCAGCCGGTGTCCGTGGAGGTGCCCACGTACACCGCCTCGGCGATCTTCTGGTCGGCTTTCACGCCCATCAGGTCCAGCACATCCAGGATCAGCTCCGCGCAGGAAGCGCTGTGGTGGTCCACCAACTCCGCGTCGGTGAAAGAGGTAGCGCTGCCGTGGTGGTCGATGCGCAGAGCGATGCCGCCAAGCAGGCTCTGGAACGCTTCCGGCAGCATGGAGGGAGAGGCCACGTCGGTGCTGACGATGGTTTCCCCACCTTCCGGCGCGGATTTTGTCAGTCCCTCATGAAGCCAACGAAACCGTTCGGAAACTTCCTTATTTTCCAGCACAAAGGCAGTCTTCCCCAGCTGCCGCAGACCCAGACACAAGGCGGCGGAAGAACCGATGGTATCACCGTCGGGACGGCGGTGGGACAGGATCAGGTAATTGTCGTGCTCCGACAAAAATCGGGCGCATTCACTCCGGGTCAGATTCTTCATCGTGCTTCACCCCCAGAGAGTTGATGAGATCCAGCATTTTCGCGCCATAGGTGATGGAATCATCCTCCGTCCAGACGATCTCCGGCGCGTAGCGCAGCCGCAGATTGCTGCCCAGCTGGCGGCGCAGGTAGCCCGCGGCGGACTTGAGGCCCGCCATGGCCTCCTTGGCCTTGTCGTTCTGAAGGAAGCTGACGTAGACCTTGGTATAGCGCAGATCGGGGGTGGTCTCCACCCGGGTAATGGAGATCATCACGTCCTGCACCCGGGGGTCCTTCACGGTGCGCAGAAGGGCGGACAGCTCCTTCTGGATCTCTTCGTTGATCAGTAAAATTCGATTGGATGCCATGTTACATCCTCCTAAATCATTGTATACTGTAGGGCGGGGGCTTGCCCCCGCCATCTGCGAAGCAGAGTTGCAGGAGAGCCGAGCGGCTCCGCCGACGGCGGGGGCAAGCCCCCGCCCTACAGTGGCGTGCAGAAAACCTTTGCCGCGCCGCGGTTTGCGGCGCGGCAGAATGGTTATCTCTTTACTTCCTGCATGATGAAGCACTCGAAGATATCGCCCTCGCGGATATCGTTGAACTTCGCCACGGTCATGCCGCACTCGAAGCCGGCGGTGACCTCCTTGGCAGCGTCCTTGAACCGCTGCAAAGAGCCAATCTCGCCCTCGTGGACAACGATGTTGTCCCGCAGCACACGAACCTGAGAATCCCGGGTGACCTTGCCGTCCTTGACCATGCAGCCGGCAACGGTGCCGATGGCGGAGACCTTGTAGGTCATGCGCACCTCGGCGTGGCCGATGACCACTTCCTCGTACTTGGGAGCCAGCATACCCTTCATAGCGGCCTCGATCTCGTCCACGGCATCGTAGATGACCCGGTAGAACCGCATATCCACGTTGGCCCGGTGGCCGGAAGCCTGGGCGGCAGCGTCGGGACGGACGTTGAAGCCGACAATGATGGCGCCGGAGGTGGAGGCCAGCAGAATATCGCTTTCGTTGATGGCGCCCACGGCCGCGTGGATGACCCGGACACGGACTTCCTCGTTGCTCAGCTTCTCCAGAGAGGACTTGACGGCCTCGGCGGAGCCTTGTACGTCGGCCTTGACGATCAGGGGCAGCTCCTTCATTTCGCCCTCCTGCATCTTGGCGAACAGGTTGTCCAGGGTCACCTTCTGCATGAGCTGGGCGGCGGCGTCCTTCTGAGCCTGACGGCGCTGCTCCACCAGTTCACGGGCCATACGCTCGTCGGTGACGGCGTTGAACTCGTCGCCGGGGGTGGGCACGTCGGCAAGGCCGGTGATCTCCACGGGCACGGAGGGGCCAGCGGTCTTGACGGTGCGGCCCTTGTCGTTGGTCATGACACGGACTCGGCCCACGGAAGTACCGGCAATGACAATGTCGCCCTGCTTCAGGGTGCCGTTCTGCACCAGCAGAGTAGCCACGGGGCCGCGGGTCTTATCCAGACGGGCCTCAATGACAACGCCCTTGGCACGGCGGTTGGGGTTGGCCTTCAGCTCCTGCACCTCAGCGGTCAGCA
>JAUNSH010000030.1 GCA_030539285.1 Eubacteriales bacterium | reverse complement strand
CTCAGAAGTATCACCGTGGTGATATTTATTACGCAAATCTCGAACCGCATCTGGGATGTGAACAGGGCGGTATTCGCCCTGTTCTGGTGGTTCAGAACGATGTCGGCAATAAGCACTCCAAAACGATCATTGTTTCGGCCCTGACGAGCAGGACGGCCACCAAAGCGAAGTTACCCACCCATGTGTTCTTAGACCATATCCCCGGAATGTACGCTCGAATCCCCTCTCTCGTTCTGCTGGAGCAGATTCACACACTTGACAAATCTCGCTTATTGGGCTATATCGGATCGCTCTCCGATTCCCAAATGAAGCAGGTTAACACCGCACTGAAATGCAGTCTTGAATTATGACAAACCAGCTGGGCAGAAGCTACCTGCCCAGCTTTATACATAGATTTTTAGAGGAGGTTTGGAAAGTGCAACAGTAAAATGCACTATTCATTGGTTGTATCCCTTTCAACTCCCAGTACGGGTATTGACCTATACACACCGATCATTACACAGGTCCAGAACGTCGTGCTGACCGATATTCCCACACCATAATCCAACTAAATATCACTTCAAAACCCGTGTCGTAACCGGCACGGGTTTTCTTATGCCCTGAAGGTAGCAAATCGGCTTGGCTTCCTACATACCATTGACCAAAGGAGGCGTGTTATGAATACTAAAACTGTCGTCGTTCACTGCGAATATTCCGAGGATGGAAAAGAGATCTCGGAAATCATCTCGGAATCCTTCCGACTTTTTCTGCAAAAGGAGCTCCGCACATTTGCCATAGGCACCCAGGATGGTGTATCCTAATAGCGATGAATGGTCGCTAATTTCAGAGCTTCCCAAGGAGGTAATTTATGTTCTTAGAAATCAGCGACCCCATGGCTTACCATGTGGCAAAATACATTCGGTTATCAAAGGAGGATGAAAGCGAAGGCCCTTCCCAGAGCGTTACCAACCAGAATTCCCTTCTGGATGAATTTGTGAAACAGCATAAGCTATCCGTCTACGACACCTATATTGATGACGGTTACAGCGGTACGACATTTGACCGTCCGGCGTTCCAGCGGATGATCGCGGATATTGAAGCCAAAAAGGTCAATATGGTCATCACCAAGGACCTGTCCCGACTGGGCCGTGACTACATCATGACCGGTCACTACATGGAGCGGTACTTCCCGGAAAAGCGTGTGCGGTATATCTCCCTGCTGGACGGCATCGACACCGGCGTGGAATCCACCGCCAATGATATTACTCCCTTCCGGGCTATCATGAACGACATGTATGCCAAGGACATTTCCAAGAAGATCAAGTCTGTCAAACGGGATAAGCAGCGCAAGGGACATTTCATCGGCGGCAAGCCCATGTATGGCTACAAGATGCATCCCACAGAGAAGAATAAAATCGTCGTCGACGAGGAAGTAGCGCCCATCGTGCGGCGAATTTTCGCCATGGCGCTGGATGGAGTGAGCTGTCGAAAAATCGCCGCCACACTAAATGAGGAGGGCGTTCCAACACCAGCAACTTATTGTGGGTGGAATATGGGTAGAAAAGGCCCCTACGCCGGTCTGTGGTCCAGTGAACGGATTTCGGAGATGTTGCAGAACGAAACCTATATCGGTAATATGGTTCAGGGACGCATGGTAAAGATCAGTTACAAATCGAAGAAGTGTCTGAAACAGCCCAGAGAAAACTGGGTGGTGGTAGAGGGAACCCATGAACCTCTGGTAGATGCCGAAACCTTTCGCAAGGTACGCCTGCTGGTGGAAAGCCGCAAGCACACCCGGAGCAGAACCTATGACTTCTTACTGAAGGGGTTGATTTTCTGCCACGAGTGCGGCTATCCTCTGGCAACACTGAACCGCAAGAATGCCGCCGGAGAGGAACGGCTGTTCTTCGTCTGTCGCACCTATCAGAGGTTTACCAAAGCCGGAGTCTGCACCTGCCACTCCATCAAGGAGCAGACCGTCACAGAGGCTGTGCTTGCCAAAGTTCGGGAAGTCTGTCAGGCGTATCTCAATGCGGATACGCTGCTGCCAATGGCGCAGAAAGCCGTGGAAGCAGCCAGAGCCGCGGACAGCACCGAAGGGGAGATTCAGACCTTGCAGGGCAAGATCGAGTCCATGACTGCCAACCTGGATCGGATGTACATGGATAAGCTCTCCGGTATTCTGAACGAGGATGACTTCCAGCGGATCTATCTCAAAGTGAAATCCGATAGAGCCAGGCTGGAAGATCAGCTCAGGGAACTGGAGAGGAAAAAAGAATCCCCCGCCAAAGCGGAGGATGAAGCAAAAGCACTGGTTCAGCGTTTCTTGGAAAGCGCCTGTGCCAGCCGGGAACTGCTGGTCAGCCTGATTGAGAGAATCGAACTCAGCGAGGACAAACAGCTTTATATCAAATTCCGCTTCAAACAGCTGAATTCAGCACAGTTTGAAGCGATTTCCTAACGGTCAATCGTTTACAATAGCCGAGGTGGGATACATAGCTTCTGCTGATGCCTGTGATCTGGGCCACCTCCCGCTGGCGTTTGGGCGGCTGGCCGTTCAGGCCGTAGCGTAGGATGATCACCTGTTTTTCCTGGGCCGTCAGGCAGTTATCCATGGCCCGCCGGAGCTGCTGGGCCATTTCCCGGCTGCAAACCTGCTCCAACAGGTCGCAGTCCTCCGCCACCACATCCATCAGCGCCAGCGGCGCCCCATCCGCCCCGGTGTCGATGTAGTCCGACAGCGATACATCCTGGGCGCTCTTCTTCTGGGAACGGAAGTACATCAGAATCTCATTTTCCACACACCGGGCGGCGTAGGTTGCCAGTCTTGCCCCCTTGGATGGGTCGAAGGTGGTGATGCCTTTGATAAGGCCGATGGTGCCGATGGAGATCAGATCCTCCTGATCGGCGGTCTGGGCGTAGTATTTCTTAGACGAATGATGCTTGCAGAGCCTTTTTTCATAGCATATACCGCCTCATACTGCTGTCCCAATTTTAGATAAACATCCAAATGGATTTTCTCCTTTGTACTCTCCTTTTTTACAACAATTTTATCCAGAATGGAGGCAACCAGAGCGGTGTTGATGCCCCCTTCAAAGCGCAGTTCCTTGTCCAGAACCCGGCGGATTTCCGCAATATTCAGATTGCTGTCCGCACACTTTTCTTCTTCCTGCCGGATGGCCGCCAGCTGGGTTTCCAGCTGGCAGATTTGGACATTGAAGGCATCATTTCGCTGCTTGAATTCCTCCACCGTCAAGGCACCGGCAATACTCAAATCCAGCAGGCGGTCCTTCTTGCATGCCACCTCGTCGATCTGCTCCTGCACCCGGCTGCGGAGTTTCCCATAGTCCACCTCTTTGGGAACACTCCGCAGCACCGTCACCAGAGAATCGATGATTGCGTTCTTATCCTTCATCAGCTCCGTAAAAATCTGGCTGAGGATCAAGTCCAGCTCGCTGCTGCGGATCTGGGGCGCGGAGCAGGCCGCCCGGCCGTGGGTGCGGTAGACCTTGCACTGCCAGACCTCCTGCTTCCCTTTTTTGTTTTCCAGCACCTGCCGGTGGAAGGTTGTGTTGTGCTCCTCGCAGATGATTTTTGCGCTGTAGGGATACCGGTTTTGGAAGCTGACGCCGCTGCTGTGACTCATGGTTTCTTCTCTCCTTTTCTTATACAGGGCATTTGCACGATCCCATAATTCTTCCGGGACGATGGCGGGAATGGACGGGTCGGGATACATGACCCACTCGCTTTCATCCAGAAAGGCTTTCTTTTTGGTGCGGTAGTCAAGACTGGAGGTCTTATTGCCGCAATACCAGCCCTTATACTTGGGATTCTCCAAAATATGTCGAATGGTCAGGGTATTGAAAGCATTCCCCTCCCGGCTGGTGTAGCCCATTTCCGTGAGCTTTTTGGAGATACTCCGGGTGCCCAGCTTCCGGTTGGCATAGAGGTCGAAGATAATGCGGATAATCTCCGCTTCCCCTTCATTGATGGTCAGAATGCAGTCCTTTTTGTCGTAGCCGTAGAGCTTGTCGTTTCCCAGCACATGACCGTTTTTGATGGCCTGCCGGAAGCCGAATTTCAGCCGCTCGGAGAGCTTGCGGATCTCATCCTGGGCAACGCCCGCCATGATGACCAGCCGGAATTCGCTGTCCGTATCCAGGGTGTTAATGTTGTCGTTCTGGAACAGCACCCCCACATTGTTTTCCAACAGCTCCTGGGTGTATTGGATGCTGTCCAGGGTAGAGCGGGAAAACCGGGAGATCTCTTTGGTGATGATGAAGTCAAACATCCCGGCTTTGGCATCCCGGATCATGCGATTGAAATCGTCTCGCTTTTTGGTGGTGCCGCCGGAGATGCCCTCGTCAATGTACCCCGGCACAAAACGCCAGTTGGACTTACTCTGGATCAGCTCCGTGTAATACTGCACCTGATTTTCCAGACTGTTGATCTGCTCGTCCTGGTCTGTGGACACCCGGGCATAAAATGTCACCCGGAGGGGAAGGTCATAAATCGACCTTCCCATGCGCAGTTCCTCCCGAATCTTTCGTACATCCATTAAAAATCCTCCCTTCTGCCCTCAGTATCGCAGAAAAAGTCCGGCAAGTCCAATGTGCCGAGGATCTTATTCCGGGATTTGTCGTGAATGTCCTGCGTGATCAGTTCCTTATCCAAAAGCGTCTGCAATAGGACGCACAAAATCTCCTGCTGCACCTCGTTCATCCGCGCTCACCTCGTAATACCGTATGCGTTCCTTTTCTCATCATGCCGAGGCGCACCGTTTCCTGCGCCCGCTGCCGCCGAGTGATTGCAAAAATCCGGTCAGCAGCATATCCTTCAGGACTGGCAGAAACAAAAAGTCACTCAAATACAGACCTGCACGATCTGCATTTGAGTGACAAAATGATGGTATGCTGAAAAGTGGAAAGCGCAGTAACCAAGTTCCGTACGAATTGGCTGAGTTCCGCCGTACCTATTTACAGCGATTGGGGAACGCTTCCGGTGCGGGCGACCTGGCCGTACCAACGGAAGGAGTCCTTGGGGATACGCCGGCCGGTGGGATAATCAATGTAGATGAGCCCAAAGCGTTCGCCATAGCCGTTGCTCCACTCGAAATTGTCGGTCAGCGACCAGTGGAAATATCCCCGGACGTCCATGCCCCGTTCCACAGCCTGCCCAAGACAGGTAAGATACCGCGCCAGGAAGTCGATCCGGTCGGCATCGTGGACCTGCCCGTCCAGATAGACCCGGTCATTGCAGCTCAGGCCGTTTTCTGTGATGTAGCAGGGCAGACCGTAGCGCTCCTGCAAAAAGCCCACACCCCAGTTCATCACTTCCGGGGTCACCGGCCATTTCATCGCGGTGCGGGGGAAACCGGGGTATCGGGACGCATAGGCATAGCCTGTTCCGTCGGCCCGGACAGCGTTTCCGTTGTAGATGTTATAGCCCAGCACATCGGGGACGGTGTGGATGATGTCCATTTCCTCCGGGGTGACCTGCCGCACAAGCTCTTCCAAAGCAGTACCCCCGCAATCCGGGAACCTGCCCAGACAGATGGGGTCCAGCAGCCAGTGGTGGGTAAAGGCCCAATCATCGTCGGAGACTGCGAAGGTAGCCTCCCGGGCGGCCCGGATATCCTCCGGCGTGTACCGCTCCGGATAACACAGCCGTCCCGTGGAGGCAATTCCCACCACAGCTTCCGGGTCAGCCGCCCGAATGGCGCGCTGGGCCAGGCCGTGGGCCAGCAGCTGATTCACGAGGACACCGAACTGTCCGGCCAGATCCAGCTGTTTTCCCGGGGCATGGACACCGCTTTGGTGTCCCAGCGAGACGGTGCACTGGGGCTCATTCAGGGTAAAATAGTGCTTCACCCGGCCCCGGAAGTGGTCAGACATCATCCCCGCGTACCGGGCGAAGGCCTCGGCGGTCTGCCGGGTCTGCCACCCGCCCCGGTTCTGAGCTGCCTGGGGCAGTTCCCAGTGGTACAGGGTCATGTAGGGAGTGATGCCGTTTTCCAGACACGTGTCTACGACCCGGTCATAGTAGGCAAGACCCGCTTCGTTCCAATTCCCATCGGCATTGGGGTCGATCCTGGCCCAGCTGGCGGAAAACCGATAGGCTGTTGCCCCGGACTGACGCAGGAGGGCGATATCCTCGGCATACCGGTGGTAAGCGTCGCAGGCAATGTCCCCGGTGTCATCCCAGGCGATCTTGCCGGGGGTGTGGCTGAAGGTGTCCCAAATGGAGATGCCGCCGCCGTCCGCGGTGGAATAGCCCTCGATCTGGTAGGCGCTGGATGCCGCGCCCCATACAAAACTCTCCGGAAAGATCACAGTACCACCTCAACCTGCGCGGTGGGTCCTGCCATCAGGGGGACGACTTCACCGGAAATGGGCGTGCCGTTGACGGTAATGCCCTTTTTCTCACCACGATGGACATGGATGGTGTATTCACAGCCCCGGAACTTCCGGGTGACGGTGTACTCGTCCCAGTCGTCAGGAATGCAGGGCTGGATGCGCAGACCGTTGTAGTCCGGGTAGATGCCCAGGATCGCCTGAGAGATGGACAGGAACGTCCAGCTGGCGGTGCCGGTGAGCCAGCTGTTCTTGGCGTGGCCCGGGTTGCCGGAAGCCCGGCCCGTCACCATCTGGGAGTAGCAATAAGGCTCGGTCTCGTGGATCTCGCTCTTTTCTTCCAGATAGGCGGGGCAGATGCGGCGGTAGATGTCGAAGGCCTCGTTGCCCCGGCCCAGGGTGGCCTCGGCGCAGACGATCCAGGGGTTGTTGTGGCAGAACACCGCGCCGTTTTCCTTAAATCCGGGAGGATAGGAGGAGATTTCGCCCAGCTCCACGTGGTACTCCGTGTAGCAGGGATCCAGAAGCTCCACGCCATATTCGCCCAGTAAGCGAGCGCGGGTGGATTCCATGGCTTTCAGGCCCTCGCCGCTATCCTTGCCGATACCAGCCAATGTGCAGAAGCCCTGAGGCTCAATGAAAATCTGACCTTCTTTGCACTCGTGGCTGCCCACCTTATTGCCGTTTGCATCATAGGCCCGGAGGAACCACTGGCCGTCCCAGCCGTCCTTGAGAACGGCGGCTTCCATGTCGACAACGGCCTTGCGGATGGTTTCAGCTTCCTCTTTAAGGCCCAGCTGGTCACACAGAGCCGCATACTCGCCGCCGTATTTGACGAACATACCCGCGATGAACACGGACTCCGCCACGGGGCCTTCGCTGGGGCCGAAGGTCTGGAAGCTCTCCCCCGGCTCCTCGGAGAAGCAGTTCAGGTTCAGGCAGTCGTTCCAGTCCGCCCGTCCGATCAGGGGCAGCTTGTGGGGGCCGAGGTTATTGAGGGTGAAGTTTACGCTGCGGCGGACATGCTCCAGCAGGGGCACCTCGGTGCCGGGGACATTATCAAAGGGAGTGGGATGATCGAGGATGGAGAAGTCGCCGGTCTCCTTGATATAGGCGCACACCGCACCCACCAGCCACAGGGGGTCGTCGTTGAAGCCGCCGCCGATGTCGTTGTTGCCACGCTTGGTCAGGGGCTGGTACTGGTGGTAGGTGGAGCCGTCGGCGAACTGGATGGAAGCGATGTCGATGATGCGCTCCCGTGCCCGGTCGGGGATGATGTGCATGAAGCCGTACAGATCCTGGCAGGAATCCCGGAAGCCCATGCCCCGGCCGGTGCCGGTCTCATAATAAGAAGCGGAGCGGCTCATGTTGAAAGTGACCATGCACTGGTACTGGTGCCAGATGTTCACCATGCGGTTCAGCTTTTCATTGCCGGAGGAGAGCTGGTAGTTGCCCAGCAGCTTATCCCAGTAGGCGGCCAGTTCAACAAGGGCTGTGTCCACAGCTTCGGGGGTGGCGAATTTTGCCATGACAGCCTTTGCGGTGTCCTTGCGGATGACGCCGGGGGCGATGAACTTCTGATCTCTGGGATTCTTGCCGTAGCCCAGCACGAAGGTGGCCCGCCAGCTCTCGCCTGGAGCCAGAGTCACTTCCATACGCTGACAGCCGATGGGATACCAGCCCACGATCTTGGAGAAAGCGCTGCGCTCCTCCCGCACCAGCTGGGGATCAGACCAGTCGCCCATGTGGCCCAGGAAGGTGTTTCGGTCGGTGTCCCAGCCTGCGGCCTTCTGGTTCACGCCGTAGTAGGCGTAGTGATCCCGGCGCTCCCGGTACTCGGTCTTGTGGTAGATCACGCCGTCCTCCACTTCGGACTCGGCGATGTTCAGGTTGCGCTGATAGTTGGTGCTGTCATCCACCGCGTTCCACAGGCACCATTCCATGACACCCCAGACGTGGACGGTCTTGGTTTCCTTACTTTCGTTGGTCAGTACCAGATCGTGCAGCTCGCAGTTTTCGCCCACGGGCACAAAGAAGGTCATCTTGGCGTTCAGGCCGTCTTTCGCGCTGTCGAAGGTGGTGTAGCCCATGCCATGACGGCACTCGTAATGGTCAAGCTCCGTCCTGGTGGGCAGGAAGCCGGGATTCCAGGCTGGCTTGCCCGCCTCCTTAATGTAGTAAAATCTGCCGCCGTTGTCGCCGGGGACAGCATTGTAGCGGTAGCGCAGAAGCCGCTGCAATTTTGCGTCCCGGTAGAAGCAGTAGCCTCCGCCGGTGTTGGAGATCATGCCGAGGAAATCTTCGCTGCCTAAGTAGTTGATCCAGGGCAGAGGGGTGGCAGGGGTGGTGATCACATATTCCCGCCGGGGGTCATCGAAGTAACCAAACTGCATATGCTTCCTCCTGATGTTAAAAATGTAACAATATCGATAACGTTTAAGATTGCTAATATCCTTAGAATAGCGGATATTTCAAAGAAATGCAAGCCCTTTTTTGCTTTTCATAAAAAAATAGTAATACAAATGATGTGTCCGGCCTATTTTCGGAAAATTTCGTGTGCAACATTCACAGTTTTTCGGAGAGACAATGTACAGGTTCACCAAATATTGGTCAGATTGCCTCCTTTGAGAAAAATATCACTTGCTTTTTCATGCAACATGGAGTATAGTGAAGCTACGAAAACGATTAAGAAATGAGCCAGGCAAAAAGAAGGGATGCGTCCCATGGTTTCGATGAAGGATATCGCCAGACGCTGCGGCGTTTCCGTCGCCACAGTCAGCAAGGCGCTGAACGGTCAGCCGGATATCGCGGAGGAGACCCGGAGCAGGATCTGTGCCGTGGCGGACGAGTTGGGCTACTTGACCAATTCCGCGGCCCGGGCGCTGAAAACCAACCGCACTTATCATTTGGGTGTTCTGTTTGTAGACGAGCGGCGAAGCGGCCTGACCCATGAGTATTTTTCCGCGGTGCTGGAAAGCTTCAAGGTGGAAGCGGAAAGCCACGGCTATGACATTACCTTTATCAACCACAATGTGGGCGGTCGTCCCACGACGTATTTGCAGCACTGCCTCTACCGGGGCGTGGACGGCGTGGTGATCGCCTGTGTGGACTTTAACGATCCCCGTGTCCGGGAGCTGGTGGACAGCGGCATTCCCCTGGTCACCATTGACCATGTGTTCAACAATCGTCTGGCAGTGGTGTCCGACAATGTTACCGGGGTAGAGGCCCTGGTGCACTATGTATATGAGAAAGGTCACCGCAAGATCGCGTTTTTGCACGGCGAGCGAACCGCTGTTACCGAAAACCGTCTGACCGGCTTCTACCGGGCCTGCGAAGACCTCGGCTTGGAGATCCCGCCGGAATATATACGGGAATGTGTCTATCACGACCCTGACCGCTGCGCCCAGGTCACCCGGGAGCTGCTGGCCTTACCGGAGCGTCCCAGCTGCATTCTCTTCCCGGACGATTATTCTTATATCGGCGGTGCGAACGTCCTGAATGAAGCGGGACTGCGGATCCCGGAAGATATTTCCGTCGTCGGTTATGACGGGATCCATCTGGCTAAGGTGCTGCATCTGACCACCTATTCCCAGGATACCAAGGCTCTGGGTGCCACCGCCGCGTCCCAGCTGATCCGCCTGATCGAGCGTCCCAAAACCACCCTGACCGACAGGATCCTCATTCCCGGCGCGCTGCTGGAGGGGGCTTCCGTCAGGCAGATATAAAGAAACCCACAATGTCGTATGTTTTCGGGAATCATCCCGTAACAAACATTAAGGAGGAAACTAAAATGAAAAAAGCATTCTCTCTGCTGCTGGCTCTGGTTATGGTCCTGAGTCTGGCTGCCTGCGGCGGTTCCACTGCTGCCCCCGCTACCGAGGCTCCCGCCGCAACTGAGGCTGCCGCCCCCGCCGCCACCGAAGCCGCTCCCGCTGAGGAAGGCAAGGTCTTCAACATCTACGCTTGGAACGAGGAGTTCAAGGGCTTCTTCGAGAAGTACTACACAGTTCCTGAGGGCATCACCGTCAACTGGATCATCAACCCCTCTGACGGCGGCGTCTACCAGGATAAGCTGGACGAGGCTCTGCTGAATCAGGAAAATGTCGCCGATGACGAGAAGATCGACATGTTCCTGGCTGAGGCAGACTACATCCTGAAGTACACCGACTCCGAGTTCACCCAGGATATCACCGCTCTGGGCGTCACCGATTTCTCCAACACCTATGAGTACACTGTGCAGGCCGCTTCTGATCCCAACGGAACCGTCAAGGGCGTTTCCTTCCAGTGCTGCCCCTCCGCTCTGATCTACCGCCGTTCCATCGCTGAGGCCGTTCTGGGCACCTCTGATCCCGCCGAAGTTCAGGCTAAGCTGGACAGCTGGGACAAGTTCAACGCTGTGGCTGCTGACGCCAAGGCTAAGGGCTACTACATGACCTCCTCCGAGGCTGAGACCTTCCGCGTGTTCTCCAACAACGGCACCGCTCCTCTGGTCAACGACAATGGCGAGCTGGTTCTGGACGACGCCATCAAGGCATGGCAGGCTCAGGCCAAGGACTTCTCCGACAACGGCTACACCCTGACCTGCGATATTTGGTCTGACGAGTGCACCGCTCAGATGTTCGCCGACGGCAAGACCATGTGCTACTTCGGACCCGCCTGGTACTTCAACTTCTGCATGGGCAACGCTCAGGATCCCGATAAGGGCTGCTCCGGCGACTGGGCTATCTGCCAGGGTCCTCAGGCTCACTTCTGGGGCGGCACTTGGCTGCTGGCTGCTACCGGTTCTGACAACCCCACCATGCTGGCTGACATCATGGACACCTTCATCAACGATGAGGAAGTCTGCTCCAACCTGATCGCCAACGAGGCTCAGTTCACCAACAACCAGGCTGTCAACGCCAAGTTCGCTGAGGATCCCGAGTACGGCAACGCTTTCCTGGGCGGCCAGAACGACGTGGCTGTGTTCGTTGAGCTGGCTAAGAACATCAAGTTCGAGAACAAGACCATCTACGATCAGCTGCTGACCGAAGGCTTGCAGGGCTTCTGGAGAGAGTACTGCGACGGTGCTGTCACCGAGGAAGAGGCAATGGCCAACTACTACAAGTACATCAACGAGAAGTACCCCGAGATCGTCACTCCCTGATGACTTGTAAAAACTGACATAACGCAACCTGTGGGGCAAGGCGAGAGCCTTGCCCCATTTTAAAATTATCTTGTCCTGGCTTCAGAACGTGTTTCCACGGTTTGAATCGAAGACAAGAAAGCAAGGAGGATGTACTTATGAATCAACTGCGTGATAAAGCGCCCACCAAACGAAAAGGCATCAGCTATGCCAAGTGGGGCTACCTGTTCATCGCACCCTTTTTCATCACCTACGCCATTTTTAACCTCTATCCCCTGATCCTGACCATCTACAACAGCTTCTTCGAGAACTACCGCTCCGGATTGAAGCAGGTTGGCCCCAACTTCGTGGGCCTGGCCAACTACATCAAGCTCTTCACCCCGGACGCCAACGGAACCATTGATATCCTGAAGTACGCCGGTAACACGGTCGTGCTGTGGCTGGGCGGCGCCATCCCGCAGATCGTCATTGCGCTGCTGCTGGCCATCTTCTTCACCAGCTACCGGCTGAATATCAAGGGACAGCAGTTCTTCAAGACCGTCATCTATATGCCCAACCTGATCATGGCCTCCGCATTCTCCATGCTGTTCTTCACCCTGTTCTCCAATGTCGGCCCGGTGAACCAGCTGCTGATGCAGATGGGCATTGCGGATCAGCCAATCGATTTCTTCTCCATTAAAATTACGGTTCGGGGCCTCATCTGCCTGATGAACTTCCTGTTGTGGTTCGGCAACACCACCATTCTGCTGATGGCTGGCATCATGGGCATCGACCAGAATATGTTTGAAGCCGCCAACATTGACGGCGCCAGCGCCACCCAGACCTTCTTTAAGGTCACCCTGCCCCTGCTGACCCCCATCCTGGTCTACACCATCATCACTGCCCTGATCGGCGGCCTGCAGATGTTCGATGTGCCTCAGGTTCTGACCAACGGTATGGGCACGCCCAACCGCACCTCCACGACCCTGATCATGTACCTGAACAACTATCTGAAGACCAGCAAGAACTACGGTATGTCCGGCGCCATCTCCGTGATCATCTTCATCATCACGGGTCTGCTGAGCATCCTGGTTTACCGCTCCCTGACCAAGAAGGACTAAGGAGGGAAGAATATGAACGAACTGTCCAAAGAAAACCTGAGCGCCAGACGCAAGCTGAAAGCCAGCCGCTTTGCGGTGTATGTCATCCTGATCTTCCTGTCCGTGCTGTGCCTGTTCTCCTTCTATATGCTGTTCGTCAACGCCACCCGCTCCAACGCGGATCTGCAGGGCGGCTTCAAGCTCCTGCCCAGCAACTACTTCTTCAAGAACCTGTACAACGCCTGGACAGACGCTTCCATCAACATCCCCAGAGGTATGCTGAACAGCTTCATCATCGCGGCCTCCACCGCCCTGCTGTCCACTTACTTCTCCGCTCTGACGGCCTACGGCATCCATGCCTATGACTTTAAGCTCAAGAAGGTGGCCTTCACCTTCATCATGGCCGTCATGGTCATCCCCACCCAGGTCTCCGCTACCGGCTTCTACCAGATGTGCGTGAAGCTGGGCTGGACCAACAGCTACATCCCCCTGATCGTCCCTGGCATCGCCGCTCCCGTTGTCTTCTTCTATATGAAGCAGTACATGGAAAGCGTCCTGCCCATGGAGATCATCGACGCCGCCCGTGTGGATGGCTCCGGCGAGTTCCGCACCTTCAACACCATCATCCTGCCCATGCTGAAGCCCGCCATCGCGGTGCAGCTGATCTTCAACTTCGTCCAGTCCTGGAACAACTACTTCATGCCCGCCCTGCTGCTTGACAAGGCCGAGATGAAGACCGTTCCTCTGATGATCGCCCAGCTGCGCAGCGCCGACTACTCCAAGTTCGATATGGGCAAGGTGTATATGTTCATCCTGCTGGCCATCCTGCCCGTCGTGATCGTCTACATCCTCCTGAGCAAATCCATCATCAAGGGCGTTACCGCCGGCTCCGTCAAGGGCTGATCTGTTTCTCACCAACAACAAAACTATAAGCCCGGCAAGCGTCAACCGCCTGCCGGGCTTGTCCTTATTTACATCATTACTGCGTTCCAGTGTTTCTTCTCGACTCTGTCATAATGTGCGGACAAAATCCGCCGTTTGTCCGCCACCGAAAGTTTCCGCGGGCGTTATCTCTTATTCATAATGTGGGCCACCAGACGCAGGTTGCGTTCTATGAGGACATTTCTCGCTTCCAGGTCGCCCTGCTGGACCAGTGCCAGATAGTGGCGTTCTTCTTCCTCTGTCAGCGGCTTTGGGAAGGAACCAGTGCTTATTTGCAGGGAATACAGCAGCGTGCTGAGCATCAGCCATACGGCTGCGAGCATACGCGTCACCTCCAAGGCTACTGTATTCGCCATTGCCCGTCCGTTTTCCATAAGAAAAAGCAGCCCGGCAAGCGTCAACCGCCTGCCGGGCTTTGTTTATCCCCGCATCAATTTCCCTTACGCAACGCTGTTCAGGCGGTTGTATCCCCAACCGGTCAGGACAGATCGGGATGCTCCAAAAGGCTTTCCACCCGGTGCATCCGGGCCTCTCCGTCGGTGCCGCTGCGGGCGATCAGCTTCATCAGTATGATCTCCGAAACGGCCAGCGGCGCCGCGTAGGAATAGGACTGATCCGCGCTGGCAATGGGCGTCAGCAGCACAATGTCTGCCTTTCGGGCCAGCGGGGAGGAGACCCTGTCGGTGACAAGGATCACGCGGGCGCCGTTTTGCTTTGCCAGCTTCATCAGGGGTGCGTTGATCCTGGAATACCGCAGAAAGCTGTACACCACCAGGCAGTCCTCCGGACCGATATCGAGGATCGCCTCCACCGAGCTGCTGTCCGCATTCACAACAGGGATCACATGGGGCAGCAGCTTCACCAGACGGGTGGCCATATACTGGGCGCAGCCGGAGGTGGTGTGGAAGCCGGCGATATACTTGTGCCGGCTTTGCAGCAGAACATCCACGATCTGATGGATGGTAGCATCATCCAGCCGCTGAAAGGTCCTTCTCAGATTTTCAAAAATCATGCCGCTGAGGGCATCGACCATGCCGCGGCCAGAGTCCGCTTCTCCCTGCCGCTTTTCCGATGGCTCCCGCTGATACTGACTGGAAATACGGGAATTCATGGCGTTTCGGAACTGGGTATAACTGTCGAATCCCAGCTTGCGGATCAGGCGGATCACCGAGGTATCGCTGACACCCACCGCGGAAGCCACCTCCCGGGAGGTGCACAGGCCGATGGTGTCCAGATGATCAATAATATAATCCGCTGCCTGTGCTTCTGACCGGGTCAGGATCAATTCCTCTATTTTACGAATAATTGGATCCATTGCCTGCTCCCGGGGTCAGTCCACAAAGAGGCCTTCGTTGCAGGCCGTCATATCCTTGTGGATCAGGTCCTCGACTTCCTTAAACAGGGAACGCTGGCGCATTCCGGCTCCCAGGATCAGCTTCTCCTTGGGGATCACGAGGGCATAAGCCTCCCGGCCGTTGGCCGCTTCCGCGGTAGAAATGGCTTCGCCGGTCTGCGCGTCCAGGGTGCAGATCAGATCCGGGAATGTTGCCAGCCGCGTGCCGTCCCGCTCCGCGAGCATATACTCATTGAAGAAGGTCAGGCTGACTCTTCCCTCAGGACCGGCCACATCCAGACGGCCCACATCCAGACCGCCCTCCATTTTCAGCTCGTAGTTTTCGATCTTTCCATGAGCCAGCACCCTGGCGTCCATGGTTTCCTGGAGCCTGGACACAAATTCCCCGCCGCTGGCACAGGAAGAATACAGCTTTCCGAGAGCGATCGCCTGAGAAATGGCACCCACGGCGCCGTTTTTGGCAAGGTACGCCGCCGTCACAGGGTTTCGGATAACGCCGACCATACCGCCGCTGGCCACCGCGCACTGACGGGTCATCCGCGCGGTGGTGTCAAGGCGTCCCCGGGCAACGGTTTCGATATACCGGTCAGGATTTCCGCCGCAGGAGGACTGAACACTCATGTAGTCGCAGATGGTGTTAAGTCCCATGCTGCCCATGGTGCCCGTGGGATGGGCGCGGCCATTGCAGGGCGCGTCCACGATGGGGATGCCGGTGAGGGCAGAAATGATCCAGCCGTTGGCAGTGGAGATGGCGCCGTTTTCGCAGGAGATGAAACCGGCGATCTTCTGCCCGGTCATTTCCTCAAAGTTCTTAAGCGCGGTCATCCAGTGCTGGCTTGTCAGGTGAACATCCTTGGCGGAGGGCGCGCCAACGGTGGAAACCGTCACAACCACCGCGTCCGGGTCCAGCTCGGATACGTCCAGCATGGTCAGCGCGTCGGTGTGCCGGAACGTCTCCTCCAGCGCCTCCCGTCCTGCACTCAGCAGGCCGCCGCCGCCACCGCCCAGGGGCAGGCCGCCCATCAGGGCCAGTTCGCACAATTCTTTTGTCAGTTTGATCATAATGCTGTCTCCTTATCGACGGATGGATTCATAGTAGGCGAACAGGCCCTCTGCCAAAACGGGATCGATCACAGGGATGCCGACCTCCGCCTCAAGCCATTTTGCGACGCCGATGGTCGCAAGACCCGTGCAGCCCAGCGCAATGACCCCCGCACCCTTGGCCTTGATCTTTTTGGCGCATTCCAGGCAGCTGGCTTTTCCTTCCGGAGTCATCAGATCCAGCGTACTGTTGACACCCTCGGGCTTCTCCACGCAGACCAGTTTTTCCTTCGCCATCCGCACATAGGCCTTGGGCGCGTAATCCACGATGCCCAGGACACCGATCTTTTCGCTGTATTTGCTGGCAACAGCAACGGTGGTCTCCCCGCCGCCGGTGACCGGCATTCCGGGCAGGGCCTGGCGGATCTCCGCCACGCCGGGGTCGTCCGCGCAGCTGACAAGGATCATGTCCTTGTCCCGGAATTCCTCTGCCAGCGCGACGATCTTGGGAACGGCGATCCGCTCCAGCTCATGGCTGTGGATCCCCTCCCACTGATCGGGGATGCAGCGGCTCTCCACTTCGATCCCCGGAAAATTCTCCATAATAAGCCGGCCATGCATATCCACAAAATCCTGATCCTCTGAGGTGAGGACGCGGATCAAACCGACCTTGAAAGGCTTCTTTTCAGACATACGTTTTCCCTCAAATCATGAATTCACCGTTCTGAATGACCAGCAGATCGTCCAGATACAGCGTGGGTTTGAGAATAATGCCGTCCATATGGCAGTCTGCCTTGTTGACGCCGCCAAAGGAGGTGTTGGTCCCGAAGGCAACGTGGACTGTTCCGTAGACCTTTTCGTCCTCCAGGATGATCCCGTTGAGGATCGCGGCTTCGTTGGTGCCGATACCCAGCTCCGCCACCGTACGATTCCGGTCATTTGCCAGCAGAATATCCAGCATTTCGCTCTTTTCACCGGTAATGCTCTGGATCTTTCCATCATGGATGACAAACTTCAGGGGAGAATCCAGCTTGCCGATGCCCACCATGGAACCATCCACGATCACTTCTCCCTCAACCTCGTTTTCCAGCGGGGCGATATAGCCTTCGCCGGAGGGCAGATTGCCGCACTGGCCCCTTTCCCGGTACACACCGGGGCTGGGGACACCGTCCCGCCCCGCAAGGCCCAGCTTCAGGATGCATCCATCCTTGATAATGGTAGCCGTGCTGGCTTTGGTCAGCAGCTCGCAGACCTTGGCGGTCAGGACCTCTACCGCCTTGTAGTCCGCGGTCATGGCACCCTGACGGAACATCTCCTCGGTAATGCCGGGCATGGTGGCGATCCGCGTGCCGGTTTTCTGGGCAGCGATCTTGGCGTTGGTATGGGTCAGGGATTTCGCGGTGGGACAAATCACCACATCCGCTGCCTTCATCGCTTCAGCGACGGTCCTGGGCGGCTCCTGACCGGATACCTCCCGCTCCCGCATGACCATCAGCATGGCCTCGCAGCCCAGCTCTTTGGCTCCCTCGTACAGGGCCTGTCCGATGGTAAGCCGGGTATCATCGGTGATGATCAGCACATCCTCCTCCGGCTTCACTGCCAGACAGGCGGTCATCACATTTTTTGCAATCTCTTTCAGTTCCATGCTATCCATTCTCCTTACAGGTCAGTAACTTCCGAAACCACTCTTGCCAGCAGTGTCCGGGGCAGGACCACCAGCTTGCCGGTCTTCTCGGCAAACATTCTCTTCATCTCCTGGGTAAAGCCGATGCAGTCCAGCACCACCACATCCACGTCGTCCATCCCCCGGATTTGCTCCGCGGCGGCTTCCAGATCTGCCCAGTCCCCATAGGGGGAGGCGGCAACGCTGACACAGCGGTCCACAAAGCCCGCCCACTTCTGCGTGTTCTGCTCAAGCTGCAGCGGGGAGGGCGTCACCGCCGCGATGGAGGACTTTTTGCTCAGCAGCGGCACGACCCGGTGCAGCACATCGCAGGGAAACACCATGGGCACGTGAGCCGTCAGGGACGCGGGGAAGCTGCCGGTGCAGAACACCATGATCAGCGCCACGCCGGCCGCCTCCAGTTCATCGATCCCCTTTTGCAGATTGCCGAGGATATAACGCTCGGCAAAGGTGACGGAAGAGCCGTCGGTGAGGCGGGATACGAGGACGTAATCCCCCTCCTGCGGGGCAAAGGTCTCGATCTGGGCCCGGCTCAGGCCGTCCAGCCCGCCCCGCTGCAGCAGTTCGATCTTCCCGTCAAAGATATCCATAATATCGCACGTTACATCCACCCGGGGCGCCTGCCCGATGGTAATGGCACCGATCTTCATATTGAATCTCCTTTCTGTCGCGCAAAGGCGGAGGAGCGGATGCTCCTCCGCCCATATCCCGCCGGACAAACCCGCCGGCGGGGACAAAAGCTGATTATTCCCTGCCCAGCGTCTGCAGGTGAGCCATACTGCCGTAGAGCTTCTGCAGGCGGTCATATTCCGCCGGGTCATAGAAGCTGACCTCGCCGCGGCCAAAGCTCTTGGCAACTTCCAGCATGAAGCGGGAAGCTTCTTCCACGTCGGCGAAGTGGCTGGCGCCGGTGGCACAGCCCGGTACCGGCGTTTCCGTAGTGATCGCCACGCCGACACAGGGGGCGTCCGTGGCGGTGCAGGGCTGCAGGATGCTGTTGAGATGGTAAACGTCATTTCCGTAGGGGGTGATGTCCTGCATACTCAGGGGGAATACCCAGGGAAGCTGACCGGTGGTGCGCTGCATGATGTCCAGCAAGGTCTCGGAAACGGGCAGGATCCAGCCCTTCTTGACCGTATTGGAGATGGCGAAGCCACGGGTGTTGATGACCCGATTGCCCTTGGTGGTATCCACGGTGAGAATGGCGTCCAGCTCGGGGCTGACCTCCTCCCGGTTCACCTGAGACATTTCCACCGGGGAGCCCATGAAGGGGACGGGCTTATGGGGCGCGGTGGGGGCATGGGGGCAGATCTGGGTGGAAACGAATACGTCGCCGTCCAGATAGTCGCCCTTGCGCTGCATATCCAGCAGCTTGGCGGCAACCGCCAGCGCCGCCAGTGCGCCGTCGCCATCGGACACGAAGCCGATCATCTCCGGCCGGGCACCGATGCCGCCGAGACGGCCCAGAATGCCGATGGTCGGCGCGTCGCCGCCGGAGGACTTGCCCCTGGTGCCGGGAATACGCACCTTGACCATGTCGGTGCTGCCTTTCGGTCCCACCAGAGGATATACCTCCACATTGGCGTTGGGATTGACGGACTCCAGATAAACCTTGACCGCATTGCCGTCTACGGTGCTGCTGTCGAGAATGTCAAATACTTCAATTACCTGTTTAATGAGCATATGATGACCTCCTGTTTTTACCGGCAGAATTTTGAATCTCCACCGGACGTCTAATGCAGATATCATATCAGATTTTCAACAAAAATCAATAGCTAAAAGGAGATTCATAATTATTTTTAAAATTTTTTAAGATATGATAAACATATCAATCTTTAAAATATACACTTTTTATCTTGTAATTTTATTTTATCTATTGATTTTAACTCTAATTTATTTTATTTTTTGTTCGTTTGTTTTTTGAAACACATTTGTTTTTCATGAACGGACATTTTTCTATTGACACAATTTGCAAGATGCACTATAATGAATTGCAAGCTATCATAAGTGTTCGCGAGAGGTTAGAATTTTGTGAAGGCTTTGTGCATGGCAATCTGAATTCTGGAGGAAACTGTTATGAACGAAAACCCCGAACTGCTGGAACAGCAACAGATTTCCGCCGCTGAACATCCCAAGGCATGGGATCCCCGGGTTCTGATCCTGGGCATTCCCCTGTGTCTGGTAGGCTGTATCATCGGCCTGGAGCTGATCGTGCGTACCGGCGTCACCCCCAACACGTCGATCATCGGCGCTTTGTTCGCGATTCTGCTGTCCCGTATCCCGATCCGCTTCTTTAAGGAGTACCGCAACGTACATCGCCAGAATCTGCTGCAGACTTCTATCTCTGCCGCGACCTTCTCCGCCGCGAACTGCATGATCCTGCCGATCGGCATTCCCTACCTGATGGGACGCTCCGACTTGGTGTTCCCCATGCTGGTCGGTGTTACGTTGGCTACCGTTGTGGATGCTACCATTCTTTATAACTGCTTCGATTCCGAGATGTTCCCCGCTGAGGGCGCATGGCCTCCCGGCCTGGCCGCCGCGGAGTCCATCAAGGCCGTTGTGGAAAAAGGCAAGAAGGCTGTCATGCTGGTGGTCGGCATCGGCCTGGGCTGGGTCGGCAAGATCGCTGGTATCCCCATGGATCTGCTGGGTGTTTCCTGGTTTGGTGACCTGTTCGCCATGCTTGCGCTGGGCATCGGCTCCATCATCATCGGCATTATCAAGACCAACAGCCTGTCCTTCACGATTTTTGGACATACGTTCCTGTCCGGCACCGCGGGCCTGTTCGGCGCTGATTTCTCCTACAGCGCCTATACCGCTCTGAACTATATGCCCCACGGCGTTATGATCGGCGCGGGCATCGTTTCTCTGGTCCAGTGCGGCGTTCAGTTGTTCCGTAAAACCAAGAACGAGAAGGCTTCCGTCTCCCGGATCACCACCAGCAGCGACAAGATGAAGAAGTCTCTGGCCATTGGCTACGGCGCGTATTTGGCAGTCGCTCTGCTGATCGCCATCGTCGGCGGCGTCATCAGCGAGATGAGCGTTCCCCAGTTCATCATCTGGCTGATCTTCGCCGCTCTGGCCGCCGAGGCTTCCGAGCTGATCGTCGGCATTTCCGCCATGTACTCCGGCTGGTTCCCCGGCTTCGCCACTGCCCTGATCTTCCTGATCCTGGGTATGCTGATGGGCTTCCCCATGCTGCCTCTGGGTCTGCTGGTGGGCTTCACTGCCGCTACCGGCCCCTGCTTCTCCGATATGGCCTATGACCTGAAGTGCGGCTATATCCTCCGCGGCAACGGTTCCAATCCCGAGCTGGAAAAGGAAGGCAGAAAGCAGCAGTTCTATGCTGAGCTGATGGGCTTTGCCATTGCTTTCATCATGGTCGCCATCTTCGCGTTCCGTTACTTCGACCAGGGCCTGTACGTTAAGGTCTCCGAGACCTTCGTGACCACCATTCAGGCCGGCGCTTCCGCGGATGTCGCCAAGTGGCTGATCATCTGGGCCATTCCCGGCGCTCTGATCCAGCTGTTCGGCGGCAATCATCAGACCGGTATCCTCTTCGCCACCGGCCTGCTGGTTGGTTCCATCATCAACGGTCTGACGATCCTCGTGGGTCTTCTGATTCGTGTGGTCGCCGTCCGCATCAACAAGGAAAACGAGCAGACCCTCAACATTCTGGGTGCCGGCGCACTGGCTGGTGCTGCCATCTACAGCTTCTTTACCGCTACTCTGGGCCTCGTGAAGAAGAAGTAAAACGATGCCTGCCGCGTAATAGGCAGATATCCCAAAACCAAAGCCGCCGGAGATCCGGCGGCTTTTTGGTATTATACGGAAAGGAAAAAGCAGATGAACTATCTTGTGGTCATTCTCCCCAAGCTCCTCAGCTTTTTGCTGCTGATCGGATTGGGTTACCTGATTTCCGCCTTGGGGCTCATCCGCCGGGAGGGGCTGTCCTCACTGTCCGCGCTGCTGATCCGGGTGGTCCTGCCCTGCCTGACGGTCTCGCTGATGCACCAGCGCGGCACGTCCTTCGCTTCCCTGCTGGACTGCTGGCAGATGGTTCTGTGGCAGGTTGGGGGCTATCTGGTCCTCGCGGCGGCGGGCATTGCGTGCACCCGACTGTTCAGGATCCAGCCTCCACGGTCCAATGTGCATCAGGGCTGCATGGTAGGCGGAAATTACGCCTTTGTGGTGATCCCCATGATCATGGCGCTGTACGCCGGTACGGAGGGAGAGCAGTATATTCCCATTTGCTCCGCAGTGGATACCATCGTGGTATGGACATTGGGACTGGCGCTTTTCACCCGGGGGACCGCTGTCCAAGGGGAGTCAAAGCTGAAAGCACTGTGTAAGCGCCTGATGAATCCGATCATCGTCGCGATTTTGGGGATGCTGGTCCTGAATTCCCTGCGCGTCAGCCTGCCGGAGCTGGTCCTGGACCTCTGTGGGGACATCGGCGGGATCAGCTACAGCCTGGGACTGATCTATGTGGGCTGCAGCGTGTACTATCTGAACAAGGGCAGCCTGTCCCTGCTGAAACCTGTGAGCCTGATCCTGGTGACGAAGCTCTTTCTGGTTCCCCTGCTGGTATATCTGGCAGCCTCCCGGTTCCTGCCGGAGACCGAATCGGTGATCCTGATGCTGATCACGGGCGCACCCTCCATGACGACCAGCGTGATGATCGCTGACCAGCATGGTCTGGACGTCGACTACGCCGCAACAGCGGTATTCGCCACAACACTGGGATGTCTGATTTCTGTCCCGCTGCTGTTTGCGGTCGTGGCACTGTTACACCTATAAATTAGTATGATATAAGGAGCGTTGATCATGGAATTCACTGACGTAATCGCCGGCAGGCACAGTATCCGCAGGTTTCGGCAGGAGCAGGTGCCCACGGCACTGCTGGAGCAGCTGATCGCCGCCGCCGTGCAGGCACCCACCGCCAGCAACCTGCAGGCATGGCGTTTTTTGGTGGCGGTCGAACCGTCTCTCGTCCACAAGCTGGACCTGTTCAGCCCGGGGCTCAGCGGTAATCCGCCGGTGATCATCGCCGTCTGTTCCGATCTGGAGGAGGTCTCCCGGCGGGGAAGCAAGCACAGTCTGGAGTACGGGTGCATGATGGATGCTGCTATGGCAGCGGAAAATCTGATGCTGAAGGCCGTGGAACTGGGGTTGGGCACCTGTGCCATCAAGAGCTACCACGAGCAGTCAGTGCGCCGGCTGCTGAAACTGCCGGATACTCTGCGGCTGGAGCTGCTGATTTCCGTAGGCTGGCCGGAGGGGGAGCCGAGAGCGCCTCAGCGCAAGCCCATGGAGCAGGTCCTTTTCTTTAATGAATGGGAGGAGACAAAATGAATGATATCCAGGCCAGAGAGCTTCTGATCTATATGCTGACCAGCGCCGCCGGGCTGCCGGAGGAGCCAAAATCCTACGGTCCTCTTCGGATGGCCGAAGCCGCCAGCCAGCTGGCCGCGCTGCTTTTGCAGGAGCATCCGGAGGATCCCGCCCTGAATGCCGTGCGCGGTATTATCGAGGCCGGGAAAGGCAAGAATATGGCAGACCCGGATGGTTTTTATGAAATGCTCCAGGAGGCGGTGCTGGCAGCGGTTGACCTACTCTGATACGATTGCGTACTGAGCATCTGCCATACGGCTGCGGGCATACGCGTCACCTTCAAGGCCGCTGTATTCGCCATCGCCATTCTATTTCGACAGAAAAATCCCACAGGCTTTCGCCCGTGGGATTTTTTTGCGGATTTACTTGCACAGCTCCACCGCGGTCTCCACGATGTGCTCCGCGCTCAGGCCAAACTGTTTCAGCAGAGCGCCGGCGGGGCCGGAGTGGCCGAACTCGTCGTTGACGCCGATGCGGACCACCTTGGTGGGCAGCTTCTCACTGAGCAGGCTGCATACCGCCTCGCCCAGGCCGCCGATGACGGAGTGCTCCTCGCAGGTGATGACCTTGCCGCACTTCTTCGCGGCGGCCAGCACCAGTTCCTCGTCCAGAGGCTTGACGGTGGCCATGTTGATGATCATGGCGTTGATGCCCTTTTCTGCCAGAGCCTCGCCCGCCTGGATGGCTTCGTACACCAGCAGGCCGTTGGCGATGATAGCAACGTCGGTGCCATCCCGCAGAATTTCGCCCTTGCCGATCTGGAAGTCGAAGCCCTCCTCATGGAAGACGGGGATCGCCAGGCGGCCAAAGCGCAGATACACAGGGCCTTCGTACTCGTAAGCGGCCTTCACGGCGGCTCTTGCCTCCACATCGTCGGCGGGGCAGATGACCACCATGCCGGGGATGGAACGCATCAGAGCGAAGTCCTCGCAGCACTGATGGCTCGCGCCGTCCTCGCCTACGGAGATGCCGCCGTGGGTGGCGCCGATCTTCACGTTCAAGTGGGGATAGCCGATGGAGTTGCGCACCTGCTCAAAGGCACGGCCAGCGGCGAACATGGCGAAGGAGGAAGCGAAGGGAACCAGCCCGGTGGTGGACATACCCGCCGCCACACAGATCATGTCCGCTTCCGCGATGCCGCAGTCGAAGTGACGGTCGGGGAAGGCCTTCTTGAAAACGCCGGTCTTGGTAGCGCCCGCCAGGTCGGCATCCAGCACCACCAGATTTTCATGCTCCGCGCCCAGCGCCGCCAGGGCATTGCCGTAGCTGTCACGGGTCGCGATCTTCTTAACATCTGCCATATCACTTGCCCTCCAGTTCTGCCAGAATCGCCTTCAGCTCGTTGATGGCCTGCTCGTGTTCGGCATCGTTGGGTGCCTTGCCGTGCCAGCCAGCGTTGTTCTCCATGTAGGACACGTCCTTGCCCTTGGTGGTCTTCATGACGATGGCGGTGGGCTGTCCCTTGGTTTCCCGGGCGGTGTTGAAGGCGGCCTCGATCTGGTCAAAGTCGTGTCCATCGATGGGCAGTACCTTGAAGCCGAAGGCCTCCAGCTTGTCCACGATAGGGTAGGGGCTCATAACGTCTGCAATATTGCCGTCGATCTGCAGGCCGTTGTTGTCAACGATCACACAGAAGTTGTCCAGCTTATAGTGGGCGGCAAACATGCAGGCCTCCCAAACCTGGCCCTCCTGAATTTCGCCGTCGCCCAGCAGGGTGTAGACCCGGGCAGGGTTCCCCTGATGCTTCAGGCCCAGCGCCATACCGGCGGCACAGGAGATGCCCTGGCCCAGAGAGCCGGTGGACATATCCACACCGGGGACGGTGTTCATGTTGGGGTGGCCCTGGAGGTAGGAGTCGATATGCCGCAGGGTGGGCAGGTCTTCCACCGGGAAGAAGCCCCGGTTAGCCAGGGCGGCGTACAGGCCGGGAGCGGTGTGGCCCTTGCTCAGAACGAACCGGTCCCGGTTCTCCCACTTGGGATTGGCGGGGTCGATGTTCAGTTCCTTGAAGTACAGATAGGTAAACATATCCGCAGCGGACAGACTGCCGCCGGGATGGCCAGCCTTGGCGCCATGGGTCGCGTCGATGATGCCCATGCGCACCTTGCAGGCAGTGATCTGCAGCTGCTTTTTCTCATTCGGAGTCAAAACAATCACTTCCTCTTTCATACATACTTATTCATCACTCCGCCGGTTCCGGGGAGGGATTCACAAACGGATTTCAGCCCGCAATGCTGGTGCAGAGCTTCTCGGACAGCGGCATAAATATCTGCGCCGCAGGCCCCACCAAAAAGGCGCAGATAATAGTGCCCAGGCCCAGGGTGCCGCCCAGCAGGAAGCCCGCCAGCGCAAAGCACACATCCACCCCGATCCGGACAGCGCCGAATTTCCAGCGGGTCTTGTCGCTGATGACCACGGCCACCAGATCATTGGGGCCGGTGCCCGCTTTGGAACAGATGACGATGGTCATGCCGAAGGCCAGGATCACGCAGCCCGCCACCAGCACCGCCAGCCGCGTCAGCATGGGCAAATTGGCATTGACGATGCCGCCCAGCAGAGCAGTGAACCCATCAATGATCGGCCCGCCCAGGATCATGCACAACAGGGTGCCGATGCGGATATAGCTCCGGTCCACCGCCAGCAGCACCAGAATGATGCCGAAGGACACGCCCATATGGACATACCCGTGGGTCATGAAGCCGGGCCATGGGAAAAAGCGGAACAATCCCTGAATGAGCACGTTAAAGGGATCAGAACCCAGATCCGCCAGCAGGAACAGCGTGACCCCCAAATGGGCGATGGTCAGTCCGGTCAGCAGCAGAATGACACGCTTTATCCACATCCGCAAGTGCATCATCCTTCCACTCCGCCCTATCGCGTTCTCTGTAATCTTATATATAATACTATACCTCGTATAAATCTGTCAATTCTATTTTGCTCCGGCAGTATTTTTTTGTCCATCTTCCCAAATGTCAGCAAAGAAAAATTGCCGATTCTGCCAGTGCCTTTCGGCGAAAAAGGGAAGCGGCACATTCCGCTTCCCTTAAGGCTGATTCAGCGCTTGGACTCGCCCTTTTTCAGAGCCTTATACAGCTCCTGCTGCACGGGCATTCTGTCCCGCTTGGGATACAGTTCGTCAAAAACCTCCCGCAGCTTCCGGCAGCCGTCGGCATCCAGACGGCACACCAGCTCCCGGCACCAGCCCTGGGCCGCGTACATCATCCAGTAGCTCTCTTTGCCGGAACACTCCTTTGGCGCGGCGATGAGGAACCGGGCTGCTTCAAAGCTCTGTTCCGGGTCCGGGCCAGAAGCCAAAAAGGCCTTTGTCCATTTGCCCACGTCTTCATAAAAGGTCTCATGGCAGGGGTGGTTTTTCGGGTCGTTGCCGAAGCCGAACAGGCCGTCGGCGGGGGAAGCCTTTTTGCGCACCAGATTGGCTTCCTCATCATAGTGCCGGTAACGCTCCTGTAACTGCTGAAGCATACTTACACTCCTTTTTAGTATTGATGGCAGAAGGTATGGTTTCCGATGGTTCCCCAGACATTGTTATTCGTGGCGTAGGTGCCGAAAAACACCACATCCTCCGGGACCACGTGGGGGCCGTACTGGGCACGGCGGATGGCCTCGTACTGGACATGGGTAGGCTTGGCGGCGTAGATCTGGGAGATGGCCTTGAACTGGTCCTGCGCGTAGAGCACATCGTGGACATTTCCCGGGAAATTGTCCGCCGCCACCCGGTTCAGCACCACCTCGGCAATGGCCTGCTGGCCCTCAAAAGGTTCGCTCTGAGCCTCTGCCCAGATGAGCTTCGCCAGAAGGTCCGTGTCCTCGTCACGCAAGGTCAGGTCGGGATACCTCGGTCCCTCGGCAGGGGCAGGGTCCTCATAACGGAAAGGCTCCTCCGGCATCTGGGCCGGGTCGTAGATCCAGGCTGCGCTGTAGCCGCAGAGGATATCCCCCTCCCGGAAGCCCTCAGAGAAAGATTTTTGCAGATTCCACAGGTCGTAATTGTTCCGGTTCGGGTCGTTGACCATGATCTTTCCATCTTCGTTGATGCCCGTCAGGACGATAAAGTGCTGACCCGTTGTGAAGACGGAGTTCGCGCCCATCAGAGCGATGACCACCTTGCCGTCGTACAGGGCCTGCCGGGCGATGTGGAAATTCTCCGCCCGCTCCCAGGGAAGCTGCAATTCATCGGAGATATATTCCAGCGTTTGTATCTGGTTGCCGATGTAGCTGGAAAACCACAGGGCCAACTCGTCAGGGCGGTATTCGTACCCGGTCAGGTAAGTGGCGACCATAGCCACACTGGTGACACCGCTGCCGTAGTCCGCGAAGGAGCCGGTGCCAAAGCGGATATCCGGGTAGTCCGTCTCGTAGTAATTGGGAACCGTATCATAGTAGGTCCGGTCCGCTTCCTCAGGGACTGTCTCCGGCTCCGTCTCCGGCGGCGCAGTCTCCGGCGGCTCCGTCGAAGGTTCCGTGGGAACTTCCGTGGTCTCCTCCGGCTCCAAAGGCGCGTAGTACACCGTCTCCGTGGGCAGGCTCACTGCCCGCGGGTTCTCCACGGCAAAGGCATCCCGGAACACCGGCAGGAAGCCGGCCACAATACCGCACATCACGCCGATGGCAGCCAGCAGGATCAAAATTTTCTTCGCACTTTTCACTGGCGGCTCCTTTTCCGAAGGGGTTATTGGCGTTACAGTCCCAGCTCCTCCCGGGCAGACTGCACCAGTTCCCGGATGTTCAGCCCCTGGGGGCAGGCTTCCTCACATTTTCCGCAGCCCAGACAGCTTTCGGGCCTTCCGCCGCCGATCCGGGAGATATCGGCTCTCCCGGTGCGCCGCTTGTCGTTGAGACAGGCGAACAGGTCGGGAACGGGAATTTCCATAGGGCAAACCTCGGTGCAGTACCGGCAGCCGGTACAGGGAATCAGGTCCTGTCCCCGCAGGATGCCGCGCACACGGGTCACCGCCGCCTGCTCGGCCTCGGACAGGGGCCGGAAATCCCGCATAAACGCCACGTTTTCCTCCACCTGCGAAAGCGTGCTCATACCGGAGAGCACCGTGCGGATGCCGGGGAACCCGGCAGCGTAACGGATGGCGTAGCTTGCGTTGGAGCCGCCGCCCAGCCCGTCAAAGATCCTCTGGGCCTGGGGCGGCAGGTTTACCAGCGCGCCGCCCTTCACCGGCTCCATAACGAATACCGGCTTGCCATGCTTTTGGCAGACCTCGTAGCAGCCGAAGGACTGGACCTTGGGATCGTCATAGTCCAGGTAATTGAACTGAAGCTGCACCGCTTCGATCTGCGGATATTCCGACAAAATTTTGTCCAGCACCTGAGGGCTGTCGTGGAAGGAGATACCCAGATGGCGGACCTTCCCCTCCGCTTTCAGCTCCAGCACCGTCTCATAAGCCAGGCAGCTCTTGTATTTTTCGAAACGCTCCCCATTCTGGGCGTGCATCAGGTAGAAATCGAAATAGTCCACCCCGCAGGCCGCCAGCTGCTGACAAAACAGCGGCCGGATATCCTCCTGCTTCTCAAAAAAATTGTTGGACAGCTTATTGGTCAGAAGATAGCGTTCCCGCGGATAACGGGAGGTCAGGCAGGTCTTCAGGGCTTTTTCGCTCTGCCCGTCAAGATAGCCGTGGGCCGTGTCAAAATAGTTAAAGCCCGCCGCCAGATAGGCATCCACCATCTTCATAGTCTGTGGAATGTCCACCTGCCCGTCCACCATAGGCAGGCGCATAAAGCCAAAGCCAAACCGCTTCTGAATTTCCGGGAATACCGATTCCATTTTGACGACCCCTTTCGTGTCTTTTTTGTAGAATTATACCAGAGTGCCGCCGGAACGTCAACCGTTCTGTCTTTTTCCGTTCCCCCATTATTTTTACGACAAGCCGTTTTTCCTTTTATACAATGGGTCGAAAGCCGCCGGCTTTTAAAATACGACACAGGAGGTCATTTTCATGCAGATCCAAACCCAAATCAGCGTTGACCTGAACCGTCCCGGTATTCAAACGGTTCCTGCCATGCAGCACGATGGGCAGACCCGGGCGGTGGAGGTTTCTCTTCAATGCGATGGACAGCCCTGGCAGCCCCCGGAGGGTGTCACCGCCGCCATCGGCTACGAAAAGCCCGACCGCACCCGGGGACTTTACGACAAGCTCTCCGACGGCACCGCCGCGGTCACCCTCAGCGGCAGCAGCGCCACCGTCGTCCTTGCAGCGCAGATGCTCAGCGTGCCCGGCACCGTCCGGGCCTGTCTGGTGTTTCAGGACGACAGCTTGAACCAGCTTTCCACCTTCCCCTTCCAGATCCAGGTGCAGGTGAACCCGGCGGCAGACGCGCCCCAATCCCAGGACTACTGCCGCCTGCAATGGCTGGAGGACAAGCTGGACGAATATCTTGCCCTGGCGAAGGAAAGCGGGGAATTCACCGGTCCCTCCGGTCCCGGCCCGGTGCTGCTGGGGCAGGAGGTTGCCTTTCAGGTAAGCCAGGACTACCGACAGATCCCCACGGGACAGTGGAGCGAGGTCCTTCCCTCCTGCGCGCCGAAGGAATACGTGTGGAGCCGCACCACGGCCCACTATGATTCCGGCGACGTGGTGACCTACAGCGTCAGCCGCAACGGTGCCAACGGCGACGGTGCGATATCCACCATATGCGGCATCGCCCCGGACGATTCCGGAAATATATCGCTCACCGCCCAGGATGTTGGCGCTCTGCCCTGCGTGGGCGGCACGGTGCAGGGGCAGATCGACATGGGCAGCCAGACCCTCACCGGCCTTCCCGATCCCACGGATGATACGGATGCCGCCGGCAAGGGCTATGTGGACGCCCAGGCTGCCGCTGCCGTGGCTGCCGCCAAACAGGCTGTGCAAACCAGGTTTGTTTCCTTCCTGCTGGGCAGCGAAAAATGGGTCGGCAACAGCGCGCCCTACACCCTGTTCGTCCCCATTTCCAATCTCGAGAGTGACCTGCTGACCCGCGCCTATCCCCTGTATTACGGCGACACCGAAAAGGATACGGCGGTCAGAGAGGCCATCGCCGCCGTCAGCTACGCCAAACGCACAGACGGCGGCATCACCTTCACCTGCCTTGAAGAAAAGCCTGCCGCCGATATTCCCGTGACGGTGGAGGTGTACGTGTAAGGAGAGCGCAGGCGTATATAACATATGTAAAATTCCCCTTGCATTTTTCCATTAAAAATGGTAAAATAGACATATCATCCGGGGTCTGCCCCGTGTTACAGGAGGATACTATCATGGCAAATAAATACGCCGGAACCCAAACTGAAAAGAATCTGGAGACCGCCTTTGCCGGCGAGTCCGAGGCCAGAAACAAGTATACTTTTTTCGCTTCCAAGGCCAAGAAGGATGGCTTTGAGCAGATCGCCGCTCTGTTCCTGAAGACCGCCGACAACGAGAAGGAGCACGCCAAGATGTGGTACAAGGAGCTGCACGACGGCATCGGCTCCACTGCAGAGAACCTGCTGGCCGCCGCCGAGGGCGAGAACTACGAGTGGACGGATATGTACGCGGGCTTCGCCAAGACCGCCGAGGAAGAGGGCTTCCCGGAGCTGGCTGCCAAGTTCCGTCTGGTAGCCGCTATCGAAAAGCACCACGAGGAGCGTTATCGCGCCCTGCTCAAGAACGTGGAGACCGCCAAGGTCTTTGAGAAGAGCGAGGTCAAGGTCTGGGAGTGCCGCAACTGTGGTCATATCGTGGTAGGCACCGCCGCCCCCGAAATCTGCCCCACCTGCAACCATCCCCAGAGCTACTTCGAAGTCCACGCCGAGAACTACTAATTATACGCATGATACGCAAAGCGCCGCGGCTTTCTGCCGCGGCGCATTTTTTATTGGACAGCTTGGTTATACTGCCGCCTTTTCCGTCAGCCTGCTCTTCCACTTTCCGGTCCGGTATTCCAGATAAGAGATGGCCCAGTTGGCAAGCCAGCCGATGGGCACGGCGGTCCAGACCATGAAAATGCCCATCCGCGGCGCGAACACCATGGCAACCACCACCCGGATGGTGAGATTCACCAGATTGGCGAGGGTGAACATGGTCATATCCCCCGCTCCCCGCAGCAGGCCGTCCGTGCTGGTCTTGAATCCGATCAGGCAGAAAAAGACACTCATAAACTGTAGATACCCAATGCCTGTTTCCATAGCGGTTCGAGTGCCCTCTTCCCCCAGAAAAGCGGTGATGATCCGGGTGGTAAACAGATTCAGGACCACGGCGATCAGCACGGCGAAGGCGATGACCAGCTTCACCGCCGCGTGGTAGCCCTCCACCACCCGTTTGGGGCGGCCCGCACCCAGATTCTGCGCGGTGAAGGAGGACATGGCGCTGCCAATGCCGGTCATGGGCACGATGCACAGCGACTCCACCCGCATGGCGGCGGAGAAGCCGGCCAGAGCCTCCGAGCCAAAGCTGTTGACCACGGACTGCACCAGCATCATTCCGATGGACACGGTGGACTGCTGCAAAATGGACGGCAGGGCGATTTTCGCCATGGGAAGCAGCTCCGTTGGGTCAAAGATGGAGGCAGCGGGACAGTCCATCCTCCCCAGCAGGCGCAGCAGCACCCCAAAGGACAGCACCGCGGAGATCCCCTGGGCGATCAGGGTCGCCCAGGCCACGCCGGTGACGCCCAGGTTGAGCCGGGTCACGAAATACCAGTCCAGAGCGATGTTGAACAGCGAGGAAAAAATCAGAAATCCCAGCGGGATCCTGGACTTTCCCAGGGCGTTGAACATGGACGACAGAATATTGTACATAAACAGGAACGGCAGACCCGCGAAGTAGATCCGCAGGTATGCTGCCGCCATGTCCAGCACGTCCGCCGGGGTGTTCAGCAGCTGCATGATCTGCCTGCCCAGCGCCAGCCCCAGCATTCCAAGCCCCACACTGATGCCCAGAAAGACCAGCAGCGCCGTGTAGACGGCGGTCTTCATCTTTGCAATGTTTCCCGCGCCAAAATACCGGCTCACCGTCACCGACGCACCGATGCCGCCGCCAATGGCGACACAGATAAAAATATTGGTCAGCGAATAGGACGCGCCCACCGCCGCCAGCGCCTGCTCGCTGACAAACCGTCCCACCATGGCCGAATCCACCATGGTGTAGGTCTGCTGAAACAGATTTCCAAGAATCATCGGCATAGCAAACAGAATCAATGCCCGCATTGGCTTTTGCCGGATCAGATAATCATTTTGCATCTCTTTCTCTCCTTGTGGTTACTTTTCACTAACCATAGTATACCGCCGCCAGACGCCGTTGTCAATGCGGAGGGGCACCTTGTCGAAAACGCCGCTGCCCAGGCAGCGGCGCGTTTATTGTTCGGAAATATTGCGGGGATACGGCTTCTTCTCGTCGGTCAGTCCAGCCTGATAATCCATGCTGGTGTCAAGCGCAATGGCAAGCCTACGGCACTGTTCAAAGGTAAAGTATCGTTTCCCACTTTCGATTTTGGAATAATCGCTCTGGTCAATCCCCGTCAGCATTTGAATTTTGACCTGGGTAAAGCCTTTTTCTTTGCGCAAATCCCGGATTCGGCTCATTTTTCATCACCTGGGAATATTATGTCAGAATTCCCTATTGAAATTAGGGTGAAATTGACCTATACTCTCAGTGAGGTGATGGATGTGGCGGAGTTCTGCGTGTCCTGTTGGAATGAAATCAATGAAACCGATTACCCCGAGGAAGCCTATGTGCCGAGTTGGGGGTATGACCCCGCCCTACGATGTACAAAACAGGCCGCCCCATTTCGGGGCGGCCTGTTGCGCTGTTTGGAAAATGTACCGATACCGAGCAGTACCCAATGGCGTAACGATTACAGAAGGCTCACGCACGCATTGGCTGTCGGCCCTGCCGACTTACACGAGGGCGGCGGTGATGATGGCCATCTTGTAGACCTCGTCGGCGTTGCAGCCGCGGGACAGGTCGTTGATGGGAGCGGCCAGACCCTGCAGGATGGGGCCGTAGGCCTCGAAGCCGCCCAGACGCTGCGCGATCTTGTAGCCGATGTTGCCGGCCTCGATGGTGGGGAAGATGAAGGTGTTGGCATAGCCGGCCACGGGGGAGCCGGGGAACTTCAGCTGACCGACCTCGGGAGCCACAGCGGCGTCGAACTGCATCTCGCCATCGATAAGAAGCTCAGGATCCATCTCCTTGGCAACGGCGGTGGCGTCGTGGCTCAGCTTCACGGTGCCGCCCTTGCCGGAGCCGTTGGTGGAGAAGCTCAGCATGGCGACCTTGGGATCGATGCCGAAGACCTTGGCGGTCTTGGCGGTCTCGATAGCCACCTCAGCCAGCTTCTGAGCGGCGGACAGGGTCACGTTGCCGTCCTTGTCCACGGAATCCTCATAGCTCAGGTTGATGGCGCAGTCACCCATGGCCAGCTTCTCCTCGCCCCGGACCAGAATGAAGCAGGAGGACACCAGATGGGCGCCCTTCTTGGTCTTCACCAGCTGCAGAGCGGGACGGACGGTGTCGGCGGTGGAGTAGGTAGCGCCGCCCAGCAGAGAGTCGGCGTAGCCCATCTTCACCAGCATGGTGCCGAAGTAGTTGCCCTTGGACAGAGCCTTGCGGCAGTCCTCAGCAGACATCTTGCCCTTGCGCAGCTCCACCATCTTCTCGACCATGGCATCCATGCCTTCGTAGGTCAGGGGGTCGATGATCTCGACGCCGTCAATGTTGAAGCCGCCCTTGGCCGCGTTGGCCTTGACCTCGTCCACGTTGCCGATCAGGATGGGGGTCAGGAAGCCGCCCTCCACCAGACGGGCAGTGGCCTCCAGAATACGGGCGTCATGGCCCTCAGTAAACACGATCTTGCGGGGATTCGCCTTCAGAGTTTCGATCATAGCGTTGAACATGGGAATCATTCCTCCAATTATCGGGCATACGCCCGTATTTTTACAGTTTGATTATAGCTCAGTTTTTCTGCCTTCGCAACCCTTTTTTGCGGCCGCTCCGCTTTTTTTGTCCCGGTGCCCCGAAGGAAAGGGAAACCCGTCTCCTCCTATTGGATTTTGCCTATGAACGTCATAACTTTTGTTTATTTTGATGAAAAACTTTTCAAATTCGGTGATTTTCCCCTTGCAATTTGTGCGAATTTCCTGTATAATAGGAGCAAATTATGGAATGGAGGAGATCGTGCTTGGGCGAAGTGCTGGCTGTGCTGTCCGGCAAGGGCGGGACCGGAAAAACCTCCGTCTGCGCAGGGATCGCCTCCGCGCTGGCAGAAGCCGGGAAGAAGGTCCTGTGCGTGGACTGCGACGTGGGTCTGCGGAATCTGGACATTTCCCTGGGCCTGACAGAGGGCGCGGCCCTGTCCTTTCTGGATGTAGCCAGCGGCAATTATCCCCTGAGCGGCGCCGCCCGGCACCCCCAGTATCCAGGCTTGTCTTTTCTCACTGCCCCCATGAACTGCCCTGTGGAGAACATCGACGGGGAGGCTTTCCGTGCCATGCTCCGGCAGGCCCGGCGGGAATTTGACCTGATTTTGCTGGATGCCCCTGCCGGTGTGGACACGGGCTTCCGACTGGTTTCCTCCGCCGCCGACCGCTTTTTGCTGGTCACCGGCTTCGGCCCCGCCTCCGTGCGGGACGCCGCCCGGGTGGGCGAGCTTTTGGAGCTTCAGGGTAAGGCGGATGTGCGGCTCATCGTCAACCGGGTGGACCGGGAGCTGCTCAGCACCGTACGCACCACCATCGACGACGTAATGGACAACGCCGGGCTGCCCCTGGCGGGTATTGTCCCGGAGGACCCCTGCGTAACGCTGGCGGCCTCTTTCGGGCGGCCCTTATTAAAGTATTCCCCCCGCTGCCCCGCCGCCAAGGCCTGCCGCCGGATCTCCCGGAGGATTCAGGGCTTCCACGAGCCTATTACTTTACGATAAACGCTTTGATATATAAAAAAGGAGTGACAGCTGTGAACATCGCATTTCTGGCTCACGACAAGAAGAAGGAACTGATGGTGCAGTTCTGCACCGCTTACAAGAGTGTGCTGATGAAGCACAACCTCTTTGCCACCGCCACCACCGGCAGGCTCATCGCCGACAACACCGGCCTGCCCATCACATTGCTCCTGTCCCACAAGCAGGGCGGTCACCAGCAGATCAACGCCCGGATCGCCTACAACGAGATCGATCTGGTGCTGCTGTTCACAGACCCCAACACCACCGAACCCTGGGACGACAGCCAGATGATCGAAACCATCCGGCACTGCGACAAGCAGAACGTGCCCATCGCCACGAACCTTGCTTCCGCCGAAATGCTCATCATGGGCCTGCAGCGGGGCGACCTCGACTGGCGGGAAATGCTGCGCAGCAAAAATAGATACTAAGATACGAGATACAAGATAC
>JAUNSH010000082.1 GCA_030539285.1 Eubacteriales bacterium | reverse complement strand
TCTTGCCGGTGCGGTCCAGGCAGGTGTAGATACCGCCGTGCTCGGCATCCATGCCGTTTTTCAGCCAGAAGTCGGCCACGTTTGCCAGCTGGTCACGGACCCACTGACGCTCAGCCAGGAATTTTTCACGATCCATTTGAAGTTACCTCCTAAAATATACAGAACAGTCAGATATGCGAAAGGAACCCCCACCCCTCGAGCCTGAGGGGTGGGGAAAATTGGGGGCCGATTACACGCCGCCGGTGAGCAGAGTGGGCAGGAACAGTGTGATCTGGGGGAAGACGTTCAGCAGGATCAGGGTGATGATCAGCGGGATCAGGAAGGGGAGAACACCCTTGACCAGCGTCTTAAACTGGATATTGCCGACCCGGGAAACCACGAACAGAGCGGTGCCCATGGGGGGAGTCAGAATGCCGATCATCAGGTTGAAGATGACCACAACACCGAACTGGATGGGGTTGACGCCGTAAGCCATAACGGCGGGCAGCAGGATGGGGACCAGGATCATCTGCAGGGGCAGCGCATCGATGCAGGTGCCCAGCAGCAGCAGGACAACGTTGATCATCAGCAGGAGCATCAGCTTGGAATCCACATTGCTGACGAAGAAGTTAGCAATGGCCTGCGGCATCTGCTCACGGGAGATGACGAACTGGAACAGGGTAACGCCAAGCATCATCAGCACAATGGTGCCGGTGGTCTTGATGGAGTCCAGGCAGATCTTGAAGAAGCTCTTCAGAGTCAGCTCCTTGTACACGAAGAAGCCAAGGATCATGGTGTACAGAGCGGCGACCACGGCAGCCTCGGTGGGGGTAAAGTAGCCGGTGAAAATACCAATGAGGATGATGACCGGAGTCAGCAGCGCCCAGAAGCTCTTCTTGAAGGAGTTCCACCGGTAGCCCCAGCTTCTCTTCGGCTCGGAGGGATAATTTCTCTTATGGGCGAGGAAGGCGCACATGGCCATCAGGGCAACGGTGGTAAGCAGGCCCGGCAGGAAACCGGCCATGAACAGCTTCTCAACGCTCTGATTGGACAGCACGGCGTAGATGATCAGGGGAGTAGAGGGAGGAACCAGAGGCCCGATGATGCAGCTGGCAGCGGTGATGCCGCCGGCGAAGCCTTCGTCAAAGCCGGCATCCTTCATACTCTTGATCTCCAGCTGGCCCAGACCGCCGGCATCAGCCAGAGCGGAGCCGGACATACCGGAGAAGATCAGAGAAGCAAGCACGTTGACGTGGGCCAGACCGCCCTTTTTGTGGCCGATCATGGAAGCGGCGAAATCAAAGATACGGGTGGTCACGCCGCCGCCGTTCATCAGGTTGCCCGCAAGGACAAAGAACGGAACTGCCAGCAGCGTTTGGCTGTTAATGCCGTTGAACATCTGCTCCAGTGCGAAGGGGACCAGATTCAGGCTGCCCGATACGGTGAAGAAGAACATGGACGCCGCGATGAGGGCGTAACCAACATGCACACCCATGAAGATCAGGACAAACCACAGGATAAAGGTCAATACCATGTGCATATCATTCACCCTCCTTTATGTCATAGAAGTCGTTTTTCGCGTCCTCAATAACCCACTTACGCACGACTTCGCCATTTTTCACGATGTTGACGATCTGGGCGATCATTTCAATGATCGTCAGGGCCGTCCACAGGAACATAGCGGCGTACATCCAGCTCTCGCCGATGCCCAAGGTGACCAGCGGGGTATAGGACTTTCTCTGCACGATGGAGAAGGTGTGATAGAAGATCAGGGACAGCAGGAAGATCATGACCACGTTGATGGCCGCTTCGATGAACAGCTGCACCTTCTTCGGAAGCGCCAGCAGAATGGCGTCGATACGGACATGGATGTTTTCCTTCTGAGCCAGATGGCAGCCCAGAACACCCACCCACACAAACAGAAGACGGCAGGTCTCATCCGTCCAGGAGGCGGGAGAGCCGATCTTTCTGGTCAATGCCTGCCAGAAAAGGGAGAACAGAACGACGTTGAACAGGATCACCGAAACAAACTGCTCCACTTTTTCCACCGCGTGAACCACATCGGCAGGCGTTTTGATCGCGTTTTTGCTATTTTTCATATAAACACTCCCAAAAACGTTGAATACAAATACAGTTAAGGGGCCGTGAAGGCCCCTTAAACAGCTGCGGATTACTGTCTGGCTTCTTCGATGGCCTTCACAGCGGCGTCGCCGTACTTGGCAACGTACTCATCGTACATCGGAGCGCAGGCCTCACGGAAGGGAGCCTTGTCCGGAGTCGTAATGGTCATGCCTTCCTGCTGGAACTTCTCGATCAGGGCCTGTTCGTCGTTCTGGAAGGTCTCGGTGTGGAACGCGGCAGCGTCCTGAGCAGCCTTGGTGATGGCTTCCTGCTGGGCGGCAGAGAGCTTATCGAAGACGATCTTGCTGATGATGTAGTTGTTGTCGTTGATGATGTGGCCGGTCAGAGCGCAGTAGTCCTGAACCTCGTAGAACTTCTGGGCATCGATGGTGGACAGGGGGTTCTCCTGACCGTCAACAGCGTTGGTCTTCAGAGCCAGATAGACCTCAGAGAAGGCCATGGGGGTAGCGGCAGCGCCGGAGTACTTGGCGAAGGCCAGGTTGGCATCGGCGTTGGGAACTCTCAGCTTCATGCCCTTCATGTCGTCGATGGTCTCGATCTTCTTGTTGGAGGTGGTCTGTCTGGTGCCGTTGTAGGCGTCAGCCAGCACCTTCCAGCCCCGGGCCTCCAGCTTAGCGTAGATGGACTTGCCGTACTCGGTGTCGTTCAGGGTCCGCATCATGTGATCGAAGTCATCAAAAGCGAAGGGATAGCCGAAGATCTCCAGTTCAGGCTCCCACAGACCCATTCTGCCGGTCTCAGCGAAGACCATGTCCAGCGCACCGGCGGCGACCTGGTCGATCATGGCTCGGTCATCGCCCAGCTGAGCGCCGGGGTAGATCTCGATGGTGATGGTGCCGTTGGAATACTCCTTGGCCTTCTCAGCCATCAGTTCAGCTGCCTTGTACTCGTTGGAGGAGGAGTTTGCCTGGAAGCCCAGCTTCAGGGTGACGTTCTGCTCAGCCTTTGCTGCGCTGCCGGAGCCGCCGCATCCAGCCAGGGCCAGCATGCAGGTTGCGACGACCAGGAGTGCCGCGATCAATTTCTTCATGTTTTCTCGACCTTTCTTCGAATAATAATATCTTCATCGGCAGGAGCCGTTGAATACACTGTGAAATTGCCTATGTTTTCCGCGCGCTGTTTTTCGTTTGTATACATAATAAACAACGATTCTACATATGTCAATCTTTATTTGCTATCCGATTGTGAAAATAATTTTCATCATTTTTGTTTATTGTTACAAATTTTCAAAATTTTATCTCTCCTATTGCATTCTGCCGCCGCCCATGCTATCATGGTCGTGGACAAGCATTTGCTGCCGAACCTTATCTGAGAGGGTGATTTTTTGATCTACACAAAGCAAGAGAACCTCAGACGTTATCTGGGCATGAGCAGCAGCCTGGATACCGCCATCCATCATCTGTTGAGCACGGATCTCAGCCAGCTGCACAAGGGCCGCAACGATATCGACGGCGACCAAACCTTTGTCAACCGCTTTGACTATCAGACGATGCCCCAGGAACAGGCCATTTGGGAAGGCCACGAAAAATACGGCGATGTTCACGTCCTTCTGTCCGGCCACGAGAAAATCGGTGTCACCAACGCGGCGGCATTGAAAGAGACGGCCCGGAAGCCCGAGGAAGATTTCATCGGCTACGAAGGCGATGTGCAGGTCTGGTTCCCCATGACCACCGAGGACATTCTCATTGTGTTCCCCGAGGATGTACACATGGTGAAGGTCATGGACGGTGAAAGCACCCTTGTGGAAAAGGCCTGCTACAAGTTCAAAGTTTAATAATTCAAACAAATATATTATGAGGTGATTTACTATGGATACCGCAAAATATCAGGGCATTATCCCCGCGTTTTACGCCTGCTACGACGCAGAAGGCAAGATCGACCCCGAGGCTGTCCGGGCGCTGACCCGCTGGTTCGTTGAGAAGGGCGTCAAGGGCCTGTACGTGGGCGGCAGCTCCGGCGAGTGTATCTACCAGAGCAAGGAAGAGCGCAAGGTGGTGCTGGAGAACGTCATGGCGGAAGCCAAGGGCAAGCTGACCATCATCGCTCACGTGGCCTGCAACAACACCGCCGACTCCCAGGAGCTGGCGGCCCATGCCGAGAGCCTGGGCGTGGATGCCATCGCTTCCATTCCTCCCATCTACTTCCACCTGCCCCCCTACGCCATCGCCAAGTATTGGAACGATATCTCCGCTGCCGCGCCCAACACCGATTTCATCATCTACAACATCCCCCAGCTGGCTGGCGTGGCTCTGAACGTGCCCCTGCTGAAGGAAATGCTGAAGAACCCCCGCTGCATCGGTGTCAAGAACTCCTCCATGCCCACCCAGGACATCCAGATGTGGCGTGACGAGGGCGCTATCGTCTTCAACGGCCCCGATGAGCAGCTGATTTCCGGCCTGGTCATGGGCGCTACCGGCGGCATCGGCGGCACCTACGGCGCGATGCCTGAGCTGTACATCAAGCTCTTTGAGTGCGTCAAGGAAGGCCGTCTGGACACTGCCTTGGAGATCCAGAATGACTGCTGCCGGATCATCTACAAGCTGTGCTCCGGTCACGGCAATATGTACGCCATGATCAAGGAAGTGCTGCGCAAGATGGGCTGCCCCGACTGCGGCTCCGTCCGCGCCCCGCTGGCAGAGCTGATCGAGAGCGATTACCCCATCGCCGACGAGTGCGTCGCCATGATCCAGGCCGCTGTCGCCAAGTATTGCTAAACTAAAATTGCCGGGGCACCGCCCCGGCAATTCTTACAGACAGATGTCATCAGAAATACAGGAGGAATCGATATGCAGTATTTAGGCATTGAATATCAGATGAAGCATCCGCCGAAGCTGGATCCCACCTTTATCCCCTTCGGCGTCTGGCGGGAAGCCTACCTGAAGGACGCGAAGCAGCCTATCGCCATCGCGGTGGAGCGGGACCGGGGCCGGGTGTCCGTGCACCACACCTTTATCCACGGCACCCCGGACATGGCGGAAGCCGATTACCGCTATGTGGAGCGGTACGTCAAGTTCCTGCTGTGGTCCGTCGGCGGCTTCAAGGTGTCCATCTGCGGCTGCTCCGAACTGGCAAAGAAGCTCCAGGCCGCTTATCAGCCCGGCGGCGAGCGGGCCTTTGACTACGGCTTCGTCAACCAGCTCTATGAGGAGGATCTGGAAATTCTGGACCTGCCTCTGGATGCCTGCCCCGCCCCCAACGAGGTCTCCGAGCCTATGGGCGGCAATATGGACGGCTGCCGTATCGGCTTTGACGCCGGCGGATCTGACCGGAAGGTCTCCGCGGTCATCGACGGCGAGTGCGTCTACTCCGAGGAGGTCATCTGGTTCCCCAAGCTGAACGAGGATCCCGATTACCATTTCGGCCACATTGTGGAGGCCTTCAAGACCGCCGCTTCCAAGATGCCCCGGGTGGATGCCATCGGCGTTTCCTCCGCCGGCGACTTCATCGGCAACGAGCCGCGCGTTGCTTCCCTGTTCATCAAGGTGCCCCGGGAAAACTGGGACAAGGTCAAGACCATCTATGACCGTGCCGCTGCCGAGATCGACCCCAACGTCCCCATTCTGGTTGCCAACGACGGCGATGTGTCCGCGCTGGCCGGGGCCATGGGTCTGGGCAAGGGCAACCTGATGGGCATTGCCATGGGCACCTCCGAAGCCGTGGGCTACGTGGATGCCGACCAGAACGTGCTGGGCTGGATCAATGAGCTGGCCTTCGCCCCCGTTGACCTGCAGGCCGGGGCCATGCAGGACGAGTGGTCCACCGATTTTGGCGTGGGCTGCAAGTATTTCTCTCAGGACGCCGTCATCAAGCTGGCCCCCGCCGCGGGCATCGATATCCCCGAGGAGCTGTCCCTGGCGGAGAAGCTGAAATATGTCCAGAAGCTGATGGAAGCCGACGATCCCCGGGCCATCGCCATTTTTGAGACCA
>JAUNSH010000029.1 GCA_030539285.1 Eubacteriales bacterium | reverse complement strand
AAGAAGTATTCCGGCCGGGGCCTGCACATTCTGGATCTGATCCAGGAGGGCAACACGGGTCTCATTCGTGCCGTGGACAAATTTGACTGGACAAAGGGAAACAAATTCTCTACATATGCCACCTGGTGGATCCGGCAGGCCATCACCCGGGCCATCGCCGACCAGGCACGGACCATCCGTGTTCCGGTGCATATGGTAGAGGTCATCAACAAGGCCACCCGCTGCAACCGGAAGCTGGTGCAGGAGCTGGGCCGGGAGCCTACCGTGGAGGAGATCGCCAAGGAGCTGAATCTCCCCGTGGAAAAGATCATCGAGGCCAACCGCACCGCCGCCGACACCCTGTCCCTGGATACCCCCGTGGGCGATGAAGAGGATACCTCCATCGGCTCCTTTGTGGAGGACGAGCGCACCCCCGGCCCCGCCGACGCTACCTCCAACGCTCTGCTTGCCGAGGCATTGAAGGAAATTCTGGACACCCTGACGGAGCGGGAAGCGGACGTGCTGCGGATGCGGTTCGGTATGTACGACGGCCGTACCCACACCCTTGAGGAAGTGGGCCAGATCTTCGGCGTGACCCGTGAGAGAATTCGCCAGATCGAGAACAAGGCCATCCGCAAGCTGCGCCACCCCAGCCGCGCCAAGAAGATCCGCGATTTCTACTGCTGATATGGAAAGCCCCCGGTTTCCCAACGGAAACCGGGGGTTCTTGCTGTTTATCCGTAGGGCGGGGTCATGACCCCGCCCTACGATTACGTGGAACTGATATTTTCCACCGTCAATTTCTGCCAAGGAACCGTGATTTCTTCCTTCCCGGCAAACATTTCAGACTCCCACTTTTCAAAATCCGCCTGATTCAGGGTTTGGGTATCGGTTTCATCGGAGATCAGGTACACATGGCCCACGTTGTCCGTGTCGATGTCCTCGGGATAGGGATTTCCCTCGAAATCCGTTTCGGAAAGATTCCTGTCCCAAGCGTCCACGAAGCAGGAGGAGCGGTAGGTATCCGTCTCCGGGTCATAGGTCAGAATGCCATAGGGCCAGAGCACGTCCCCCGCGTGGCCCTGATTGTGGGAGGACAGCATCTTCATCATGCCGGGGTAGAAGGTCACGGCGGGGAAGCCGTCAGTTTCCAGGCGAAGGCCCCCGCTGGCGGCATCGTAACCGTAAACCGCCAGCCGCATTCCCGCCATGTAGGTATTGGAGACGGAAACCAGCAGTTCCTCTTCTCCATCTGCGTCCACATCCATGACGGCAAATTGTTCGTCCTCAATGGTGTTTGGTTCAAAAATCTCAATTTTTCCGGTTTCCGCGTCCAGATCGGGCCAGACCAGGTCATCGTGGATGGTTTTCAGCGCCGCCTGAAAGACTTTCCGGGCCACATCCTCCACGAGAGCGGCGGTTTCGGCGGGGGTGGCGGTCTGGACGGTAGGGGTCGCGGTCGCGATGGGGTTCGTGGTTTCCTGCTGGGCGCAGGCGCACAGAAGGAATACAGTCATTGCCGCGATTGCGGCTGTCAATCTCTTTCTCATAAGCGTTTCTCTTTTCACAGGGCGGGGGGCATACCCCCGCCCTACATATTTAATAATACCGGGGGCTGCTGCCATGAGGCTGGATGGTAGTATCCTCAGAAATCAAGCCGTTGTCCCGCATCCAGCGGACGGTGTTCTCGCAGTCGGTGTACACGCTCACGCTCCAGCCGTAGTTTTTGCTGGACAGATGAACATACAGGTCTCTGGTTTCAGAGGGTTCCCCATCGATCAAGGGAATAACGAACACACCGTCGTGGTAGGCATCATCCTGAACCATGGTGCCCGCTTCGCAGTCCGCCTGAATGGCCCGCAGCAGACTCTCGGCAGCGGCCCGGTTCTTAAGATTCTCCGGTGTTTTACTATTAGTAGAGCTGTACAGATTCTCAATGGCGTCCAGCACCAGCGGCAGCACCTCCACATCCTTGCCGTTGATTTCCACGGTGTCGGAATTCACCGCGTCCCAGCGGCTGAGAAGGGCTTTGGGAATCTCACCGGCGGCGCTGTCCACCCAGACGTTGTATCTGCGCTCGACGGTTCTGCCGTCTTTCAGGGTGTAGGTCAGGTTGCAGCTGGTTGCCATCCTCTGCTTGGGCAGGGGGTCGCCCTCCCGCCAGTAGCGGTAGGAGGAATCCTCCGTCCGCACATATTCGCCGTTTTCTTCCAACGCATAGGCGCCAAAGGCTTCCACCCGGTCGCCAAGGGCCAGATTGTGGAGTTTCAGCACCGTCTCAATGTCGGAGCGGTCTTCCATCTTGTAGCCGTTCAGTTCCACCTTGGCGATGTCCCCGATGTCCGGCATCCGCTCCTCCAAATTCAGCACGTCCAGCTTGGTCAATCCTATGGACACCGCCAGCACCGCCGCCAGAATGCCAAGACCCACCCAGTTTTGGGGCCGGAACACCCGGGCAGACCGCTCCACCAGCATCTTGCCGGCGAACCAGCCCACGATCAGGCCGCTGAACAGGAACAGGAATTTAAGCCAGTCCACGCTGGTGCCGTAGCCCATGATCTCGCTGGCCGCGTATTCCGCTGCCACGGCAACGAACAGGGCGCTGAGTATCTGGAACAGGGGCACCAGCTTCCGGCTGCACACCGCGTCATCGGCGCATTCCAGATTGCGGAAGTGGTACACAATCAGGCCCGCCAGAGCGAAGACAACGCCCACAATGGCCAGCGTTCCGAGACAGTCAAGGCCCGTGATGGTGTAGCTGCCCTGTGCGCCGGTAACCAATCGGCCCACCTCGTCAAAGAGGGCGCGTCTGGTGGAATCCTGCACGTCCACATTGATATTCAGCATATACTCTATGGGCGTCAGCTTTTCGGCCAGAGCGCTGGGGGTAACCATACCGTAGAGCATGGGGGTATAGACGGTGTTTACCAGCCAGTAGAGGATGGCGGAGCCGAAGTTAATCAGGCCGTAGCCTGCCACCATGGTAAACCGGGAGCCGACCACCATGGCGCAGAACACCGCAATGCCAAAGAAGCAGACATATTCTACGTTGGCAATGAGGAAATACCACAGGGCAATCTTCCACGCACCCGCGAAGATGGTGCTCGTCAGCATGGGCAGCAGAACGGCAGACGCAATGGCGGTGGGAATCAGGGAGTACACAAGGCCGGAGGCCACATTGGTCAGGAACCAGGTCTCCCGCCGCAGGGGCAGGGCGTGCAGTGCATTGCACATCCGGGTGTTATACAGGTCGCCGAAGAGGAGCTGAGCCATCAGGCAGGCGTAGGCCAGATTGATGAAGGAAGTCCAGCCGAAAATCTCGTCGGTCTGATAGAGGAAATAGTATTCCGGGTAGATGTCTCCAGCCTGCTTCCACATTACCAACATAAGCAGAAGCAGCAGCAGGGTGTACAGCGCCAAGACAGGGGCAAACCGGGTGAGGTTTTTCGTGAACGCGGCACGATTAAAGCAGGATTTCTTTGACTGCATAATCGGCACCTCCCAATTCATAAATATAGATTTCTTCCAAAGACAGGGGCAATACGTCAAAGTAGGCGGGCTTGGCAGCGGCGGCTTTCGTGCTGATCTCCCATGCCGCGCCCCGGACAATCAGGGTTTTCAGCCGCCCGGAGGTGCTCTCGTGGAGAATTTCCAGCCCTTCGGGCACGCCGCCCACGATTTGCAGCTTGTGGGTGGCGCCCTGCATATCGGCAAGGCTCTTTTCGAGAAGCATTTCGCCGTGATCCATGATGCCCACGTGGTCGCAGACATCCTCCAATTCCCGCAGGTTGTGGGAGGAGATCAGCACCGTGGTGCCGTACTCGGCAACATCCGACAAAATCAGGCTCATGACCTGCCGCCGCATGACAGGGTCCAGGCCGTCTACCGGCTCGTCCAGAATCAGCACCTTGGGCCGGGTGCACAGGGCTAAGTGGAAGGCCGCCTGCTTCTGCATACCCTTACTAAAGCGACGAATCTGGCCCTTTTTCGGCAGGCGGAACACGTCGTAGAGCCGGTCGAACAGGGCATCGTCAAACTGGGGGTAGATGCCCCGGTAGAAGCGGCGCATATCCTCCAGCGTGGCGGAGGGGTAGTAAAAAATGTCGTCGGGGATGTAGCCGATGGCGGACTTCACATCCGGGTTTTCGTAAATGGGCTGGCCGTCCATGGTGACAGTGCCGCTGTCCTGACGATAAATGCCAGTTAAGTGCCGGATGGCGGTGGACTTGCCCGCGCCGTTAGGGCCGACCAGGCCGTAGACCGCGCCCTTGGGCACCGTCAGGCTCAGGTTATTCAGGGCTTTAAAATCCCCAAAGGTTTTCGTTACGTTCTGCATTTCAAGCATCTTGATCTCCTCCTATCCGATCGATCAGATTCTGCCGGGTAACGCCCAGGGCGATGAGGGCGGTGGTGGCATCGTCAAAGGCGTGATACCAGTGCTGCCGCTCCCGCTCCCGGGTATCCTCGCAGCTGCACACAAAGCAGCCCTTGCCGGGCACCGTGGCGATCCAGCCCTCCACTTCCAGCGCCCGGTAGGCCCGCTGGATGGTGTTGGGGTTGATGGCCAGCTCCGCCGCCAATTCCCGCACGCTGGGCAGCTTCTCCCCCGACTGTAAAACGCCGGTAGATATCTGCTCCTTAAATCCGTCGATGATCTGGGTATAGATGGGCCGGGCATCCCGATAATCCAGGTGTACCATATCATCCCTCCTTAACTGTACTAGCTGTTCTAGTACAGTTAGTATAACGTGTATACAGTATGTTGTCAATATTCGCGGTTCTTAAGAATTTCTTGCGAATTTCTTAACATCGCAATTTGTAGGGCGGAGTCATGACTCCGCCGACCCGTTCTCGTCTATATGTCACGCAAAATGAATGGAAATCGCCCGATATACCGTTGGACGAAGTCGCAGCAAATATGTAACGTGGTCGGCGGGGTCATGACCCCGCCCTACGATGTGAAAAAGAAAAGGCCATTGCGGTTTTCGCCGCAATGGCCTTTCAAATCCACTCTTTACTTTTCCAGCGCCATGACCTTGTCGATGCGGCGCTGATGCCGCTCGTTGTGGCTGAATTCGGTGTCCAGCCAGGTATCCAGAATTTCCAGCGCCAGCATTTCGCCCACCACGCCTGCGCCCAAGGCCATCATGTTGGTGTCGTTATGCTCCCGGGTCAGCCGGGCGGACATGAGATCGCTGAGCAGGGCACAGCGGATGCCGTCGATCTTATTGGCGGCAATGGATACGCCGATGCCGGTGGTGCACAGGACGATGCCCTTTTCGCACTCGCCGCTGGCGACAGCCCTGGCCGCGGCGGCGGCAAAGTCGGGGTAGTCGCAGCTGTCGGCGGTGTAGGTGCCGCAGTCCTTGACCTCATAGCCCTTCGCTTCCAGATGGGCCACCATTTTATTCTTCAGCGCCAGCGCGCCGTGGTCACAGCCAATGGAAATTTTCATGGAAAAACCCTCCTAAGTTTACATAACAAGTCCGCCGCTGACGCCCAGCACCTGTCCGGTGACAAATTCCGCGTCCGCCAGCGCTTCTACCGCCTTCGCTACGTCCTCCGGGGTGCCGTTGCGCTCCAGCGAGGCCTCCTGGGCCAGCTCCTCCAGCACTTCCGGGGCCACATCCGCGCACATATCTGTCAGGATCACCCCGGGAGCCACGCAGTTGACCCGGATGCCGCTGGGGCCAAGCTCCTTGGCAAGGGCCTTGGTCAGGGCAATGACCGCGCCTTTCGTTGCGGAATAGGCCGCCTCGCAGGACGCCCCCACCTGCCCCCACATACTGGACATGGTGACGATGCTGCCGCTGTGCTTGCGCAGCAGGGCAGGCATGGCGGCTTTGACACAGTTATAGATGCCCTTGACATTCACGTCAAAAATTCGGTCCCACTGATCTTCCGGCATATCCGTCAAAAGCCCATACCAACAGACTCCAGCATTGCACACCAGAATGTCAACCTCCGGGATTTTTAAAAAGGCCGCCTTCACGGCTTCGCCGTCGGCAACATCGCAGCAGATGGCAGCCGCGCCGGTCTTCTCCGCCACGGCTTTTGCCGCTTCGTGATTTTTTTCGTACAGGAAATACACCCTGTCTCCCCGGGCGGCATACCGGGCCACAATGGCCGCGCCGATGCCCCGGGAGCCGCCAGTGACGACGACCGTCGCCATCAGCCCCGCCGTCTGGGACGGCTGCTGCCCCGGTGGTCAGCGTACTGCTTGATGCCGGAGAGCTTGCTGTCGGACTCGGTCATGAACGCCTTCAGCTTCTCCTCAAACAGCTGGTCAGCGGTCTTGGGGGCAGCGGGCTGCATGGGGGTACGCTGCTGCTGGGGACGCTCCCAGTTCTGGGGCGCGCCCTCCCGGCGCTGGCCGCCGTTGCCGCCCCGGTAGGCGGACCTATTGCCATCCCGCTGGGGTTTCGGCTCCAGACGTTTGATGGACAGGTTGATCTTACCGCCCTCCATGCCGATCACCATGACCTTCACGTCCTGCCCCTCCGTCAAATGCTGGCGGATGTCGCTGACGTAGGCGTTGGCCACCTCGGAAATATGTACCATGCCGGTCTTATTATCCGGCAGGGAGATGAACGCACCGAAATTGGTAATGGACTTGACTTTGCCCTCTACGACTGCTCCTACGGTTAACTCCATATATGCTCTGCTTCCTCCAATATGTGATGGCATAAATGCCTGAATGATACGGTAAAAACTGCGTAGGGCTTATGTCATGCCCCCGCCTGCGGCGTGTGTTATTCCGGTTGGATAAGGACGGTATCCGGGTCGGCCAGGCCCAGCTCGTCCTGGGCGATCTGGCGGATGCTCTGCACGGAGCCGATGTTATCGATCTTTTCCTGAAGATCGGCGTTTTCGCCTTCCATGGCGGCTGCCTGCTCCGTCTTGCGCTGGGTCTCGGCCTGAATGCCGTTGTGCACCCACCGCAGGGCCACCAGCGCCGCCATGGACAGTACGATCAGCACCACGAGGGCGGCTTTCAGCTTCACCGGGGCGGTGCGCAGCCTGACTTTGAACTTTCCGGTTTTGAATTCTTTCATTGGCTTTTCCTCTGGGCCTGTGCCCGCTGGGTTTCAGATGCTTTCCTTCTATTGTAACCCATTTTCCCGCAGATGCAAATAAAAATTTTGAAAAAGCGAAAAATTTTTTCATTGGCAGCAGCATCAGCCCCCATAGCTTTTCCAAAACCTTCCAGAATTGTATAAAAACGGGCCGCAGGAGGGGTCCGGCGGTGCATTCCCACACGATGCCCCCTGCTGCCAGCGCGAAAGCGCAGCCTGCCCGGATGTCCCCGGCGCAGATGCCGAAGCACAGGTAAACCCACACCCAGGTCGTGACCAGCAGAAAAATGCCGTCGGAAAGCAGGGTATGCCGGGGGCGCAGGGGGCGCAGGAAACCGTAAAACAGCCCCAGCGCCGCCCCCAGGGCCAGAGCGCAGGCCATGCGGTAGGCCGCCGCTGCCGGGGTCAACGGAACAATCTCCGCCAGCCGCCCTGCCGGGGCTCCTCGTAGGAAAGGGCGCTGATGCTCCCTTCCACTGCCACCTGCCCGCCCTCCAGCGACAGATTTTTTAAGGAAAGCTGCTGGCCCTGAACGATCAGCAGCCCCAGGGAGGTCTGCAAAACCACGGCTGTCTCGTCGAAGCTGACCACCTCCGTCACCCCGGTCATGGTCAAGGTTTTCCGCTCACTGAGCTGGAGCTTGTGGGGCAGATGCGCGTCATCCATTGCGAAGCCTCCTTTGCCCTTCCAGTCTATGGTACGCAGGGCGCGATTATGCCTGTCCCGGCCGGAATGCTTCCGTGATTTCGCCTTTCAGGGCCAAAGGTCCCTATTGACTTTTTTCGATCGTGAAATATACTGAAAGCAGGAAGAAAACCCTTGCCGTGTTTTCCGTGCGGCAAGGTGGGCAGATACCCTAAAAAACATGGATGCGGTGACGCGGTCAGGCGGTGTCCGCCGAATCATCAGAAGGAAATGCGTTATCAGGAAACAGTATGAAAAGGAGCGTACAAATATGATGCGGAAACGTGTATCACGGCTGCTGGCGCTGGTTCTGGTGCTGGGCATGGTAATGCTGTGCCTGCCTGGGCAGGTACGCGCGGAGGGAATGGCGGACGTGGTTATACCCTCCGACGCGTCTGTCCCCAGCCAGAGCGTTGCTGTGGAACCCCCTGTGGACGAGGACGCGGGAAGCGCCTGCAGCGTGGAAGCGAAGATCACGGAGGTAGAAAAAAACAACGGCGGGATCACGCAGATCGAATATGAGATCTCCATAAATAACGCTGCCTTGGAGGATGGGGATGGCCGGGAGATTTCCGGCGGGACCGTGTCCGGCACCGACGCGGCAGCCATGGAAGGAGACACTCCCGCTCCCCAGTACAGGGTGGAAATGACCGTCAACGGCATGACCAACACCCCCACCCGTGTGGCATACAGAAAAATGTCCGACGCGGCGGCCGACGGCAAGGCCGGGGATCCGGAGGACGAGGTGGTATACTACTATGACGCGGCCAATGGTACGGAAGACGCCGGCAGGAAGTATTTCACCGTGACCGAAGTCGAAGCTGACACCGGGGAAACAGATGAAGACGGTCATGCCCAGAAGGTCATCTCCCTGTGGTGCGGCTCTTCCGGCGTGTTCCAGATCACCAGCGATGCCTTTGAGGGTGCCGACGGCAGCACCTATGCCACGCTGACAGAAGCCGCGCGGAACAATGCCGGCAAGACCGTAGAGCTGCTGCGGGACTATGAGACGGATGCCCCCGCCGTCATCTCCAATGATGTGACCGTTGACCTGAACGGGCACGAATACATCAACACCGGTATCAGCACTGCCATAAACGTCACCGGCAGCAATGTGGCCATTCAGAACGGCAGTATTATCAGCGGCGGCACCGGTGTGGAGGTTGGCAGCACCAGCAAAACACTCTCCCTGGAAACCATTTCCCTGCGATCCAACGCGGATGGAACGACCGTTTCCGATATCGCCGGCCTGAAAGTGACGGCTTCCGGGAACACCGTTAACGTCAGCGGCAGCACCATCGACGGCTCCAACAGCCGCTGGGGCATCCAATATACCGGTGATACTGTCACAAGAAGTACCCTGAACATCAAGGATTCCGACGTGATGGGCGGCACCGGCGTGGAAATTGAAAACGCCAACGCATCCATCACGGGCAGCTATCTGGCAGGCACCGGCGAAGCCGCCAAAGACTCCGCATCCGGCGCGGCGCTGGCCGTTGCGGACAATGGTGTGGTCAACAGCGTCGTCATCAACAGCGGTCTGTTTGACAGCGTAAGCAGCGTCGAAAACATTTACGCTACCGGCAGCACCGCCGTGGGCAGCATCAACGTCAACGGCGGCCGGTTCTCCGATCCCGATGACCTGAGTCGTTACATTTCCCGGAACCACGCGCTGATCTGCCACAACGACGGCAGCCACTTCCTGTACGAGGTGGTGGGCGTGGACGATACTCCCACCCGGGACAGCTGCCGCTTCCTTGGCTATACCGATGCCAAAGGCAGCGCCATTACGCTGGCGGAGGCCTACCGTAAGGGCGTCGTGGCCTATGCCCAGTGGAAGGAGATCCCCGAGATAACTGCCGCGGAGACTCCTCAGGCTACAGAATCCCCTCAGGATGCAGAACCCGCCCAGGCTACAGAGTCCCCCGTAGTCGCCGCGGATACCGGCGAAGTCGGCTTCACTGTCAAGGGTGACACCGCCTACATCACCGAAAGGAATGCCGAAAGCGCGTCTGCCCCCATCCGTGAGGTGACCCTCCCCTCCGTCAAGCAGTTGCAGGATCAGGACATCGACACGGTGGAAATTCAGGTGGATGAGGACGTGACGCTGGTGCTGGATATCGAGAAGGCCGGGAAAAACGGCTTCACCGACACCATCGAGGTCACGCTGAACAGGGACACCCTGCTGATCACCAGTGGCGCTGAGACCTGCATTGAACTGGATATCGCAGAGCTGAAAGCCTGCGGCAGCCCCGTGGAGATCCAGCTGGTGGAGGGTGATCTGACCGTCACGCTGGGCAAGAGCAGCTCCCTGACCGTGGATCTGACCGACGCCCTGGAAACCGGCGAGCGGATCGTGGTCAAGCTGGAAAACGACGCGCTCAAGCTGTACGACAAGTACAATAGGACCCTTGAGGAAGATTGATACATAACGCAGTGCCCCCTGCACCAAACGTGCAGGGGGCGTTTTATCTGAAAAAATGGATTCGTAGGGCGGGGTCATGACACCGCCGATCCGGTTTCGATGACATGGGCACTGATGGGATCTGCCAAAGCGGAAATCAAACAGATAGAAAGTTCCCGAAATGTATTTACGTGGTCGGCGGAGTCATGACTCCGCCCTACAACGCAAACGGAGAGGGTCATTTGACCCTCCCCCTTTGATTTTCATTAGAACTCACACTTCTTGGCGATATAATCCTTCAGCTCGCTGATGGGAATACGCACCTGCTCCATGGTGTCACGGTCACGGACGGTGACGCAGTTGTCGGCAGGGGTGTTCTCGTCGCCCACGGTCTGGAAGTCCACGGTGATGCACAGAGGCGTGCCGATCTCGTCCTCCCGGCGGTAGCGCTTGCCGATGGAGCCGGCGTCGTCGAAGTCCACCATGAAGTCCTTCTTGAGCATCTTGTAAACTTCCTCGGCCTTGGGACTGAGCTTCTTGCTCAGGGGCAGGACAGCTGCCTTGAAGGGGGCGAGGTAGGGATGCAGATGCAGCACGGTGCGGATATCGGGGTTACCCTTCTTGTCAACACCCACCTGCTCCTCGTCGTAGGCTTCACACAGGAAGGCCAGGGCCACACGGTCGCAGCCCAGAGACGGCTCAATGACGTAGGGGATATAGTGCTCGCCCTTCTCCTGATCGAAGTATTCAAGGCTCTTGCCGCTGGCCTCCTGATGGCGGCCCAGGTCGTAGTTGGTGCGGTCGGCAATGCCCCACAGCTCGCCCCAGCCGGAGCCGAAGGGGAACTGGTACTCGATGTCGGTGGTAGCCCGGGAGTAGAAGGCCAGCTCCGCAGGCTCATGATCCCGCAGCCGCAGAGAATCTTCCTTGATGCCCAGAGAAGTCAGCCAGTTCTTGCAGAAGTCCTTCCAGTAGGCAAACCACTCCAGGTCCGTGCCGGGCTGGCAGAAGAACTCGCACTCCATCTGCTCGAATTCCCGGGTACGGAAGGTGAAGTTGCCCGGGGTGATCTCGTTCCGGAAAGCCTTGCCCACCTGGCACACGCCGAAGGGCAGCTTTTTCCGGGTAGTACGCTGGATGTTGGCGAAGTTCACGAAGATGCCCTGAGCGGTCTCGGGCCGCAGATAGCAGGTGGAAGCGGTGTCCTCGGTGACACCGATCTGGGTCTTGAACATGAGATTAAACTTGCGGATGGAAGTGAAGTGGTGCTTGCCGCACTGGGGGCAGACCACGTCCTCGTGTTCAGCGATGAAGGCGTCCATCTCGTCAAAGCTCATGGCATCCACGTTGACGCCCTTGCCGGAGGGGGAAGCCTCGATGAGCTTGTCCGCCCGCTCCCGGGAGCCGCAGCCCTTGCAGTCAACCAGGGGGTCAGAGAAGGAGCCGACATGGCCGGTGGTGACCCAGGTGGTAGGGTTCATCAGAATGGCGGCATCCAGACCCACGTTGTAGTCAGACTCCTGCACGAATTTCTTCAGCCATGCTTTCTTCACATTGTTCTTGAACTCCACGCCCAGGGGGCCGTAGTCCCAGGAGTTGGCCAGACCGCCGTAGATCTCGGAGCCGGCGTAGACGTAGCCCCGGTTCTTGCAGAGGTTCACGATCATGTCCAGTGTTTTTTCGCTGTTTTTCATGGTATTTCCTCCAAATTTTTTGGGTATTCTTGGTACTGAACATTTATTATACAGGGATTTCCCCTGTAAATCAAGAGGGAAAGGCGGATTTTAGCAGCCGTAGGGGAGGGTCATTGACCCTCTCGTCCGCAAAGCGGCCGCAATCGGCTGTCGCCGACGGGCGGGTCGATGACCCGCCCCTACAGATTTATTCACAGTAACGATACTCCTCGCCCAAATCGGCGATCATTTTTTCGTATACCATGTCGCTCAGGGCCACAGTGTTCATGCCCGCGTAGCTTCCCGGCTGGATGACCTCCACCAAATGCAGCTCCACGTCCGTGTGACCAAAGTGCTTGAGATTTTTGAAAATCTGCCGGGTATTCTGGATAGTGCACACCACAATGGGAACGTTTGTCTTCTGCGCGATCTTGAACACGCCAGGGCGGAAGGGGTGCAGCTTGCCGTCCTTACTGGTGTAGCCCTCGGGAAAAGCGCAGACGGAGACCTTGTCCTCCTTGATGAGCTGGATGCACTTGATGATGGATTTCAGAGCCTGCCGGTCATTTTCCCGGTCGATGGGCTGGCAGAGGATCTTGTGCATAAAGGCCCCGATGAAGGGAAGCTTGTAATTCTCCTTCTTGGTGAGGAAGGCCAGTTGGCTTTTGCGGAAGCAGTGGAGCACGATGCCGGGGTCGGCGACAAACAGGTGGTTGCACACCAGCAGGAATCGGCCCTCCTTGGGGGTGTTCTCCAGGCCCTTCGTGTGCAGACGAACCCGAACCAGCTGGATCAGGGCCTCGATGTAGACGTGCATCACGGCCCGGTAGAATTTGCTGTCTTCCTCCTGAGGCTTGTCAAAGTCAACCAACGCGCAGATCACCCACAAAAAGGCGACTGCCAGCACAAACAGCGCCGCGTAAATCCCGATAAACAGAAGCGGCAGCATCCAAACGCTTAAGCCCATACAGGCCAGCAGCACGCAGGAAACCAGTATGGACAGTCCCGTTATGGTTTTCAGCAGCATAAATTTTCTCCTTTTTTCTTCATTGCAGGTATTATACTCCGATTTTCTCAACAAAACAAGGCAGAATACTGACCAAAGAGTTTTTTGACAAGGGACTGGAAATTGGGATAATCAACTGCTATAATGCAGCTATCAAGAAAATGGGAGGAATGGGACGTGAAGCTTCGTAACTATCTGCCCTCGGGCGCACTTTCGCTGGGATTGGTATGCTATTACCTGCGCCGGCTCCTGTATGCCATGTATGCGGACGAAACCGGGCTGCTGAAAACCGGCACTGCGCTGGAATGGGGCGTCTATGCGCTGACGGCGTTGTCCCTCCTGCTGTTTGCCGCGGCAGCGAGAAAGCCGATGGATCTGACCCCCAATCCCGCCGGTGCCGCTGTCGGGCAGCTCATCGGAGGACTGGGCCTTGGCTGGACGGCCCTGCGCTATCCCGGCGAAATGCCCGGAATGCTGGGAAACCTGTGGAGAATTCTCGGGATCGCTTCTGCTTTGTGCCTGATTTGGTCAGCTTGGTGCACCTGGCGAAAGAAAAATACCAGTTTTCTCCTTCCGCTGGTGCCCTGCCTGTTCTGGCTGGTGCACATGGTGGACAACTACCAGGGCTGGAGCGGTCAGCCCCAGATGCAAAGCTACCTGTTCGCGCTGCTTGCCACCATGTTCATGGCTCTGTTCACCTACTACATCGCGGCGGAGTCCGTGGCACTGGGCAAACCAAGACGGAAAGTCTTCAGCGCCCTGAGCGCCGGGTTTCTGTGCCTTGCTGCCATCCTGGGCCCGGAAAAAACCCAGCCGCTCTGGCTGTCCTGTGCCATCTGGGCGGTGACCAGCCTGTATGCGCCCGCCGTGAAGAACCCCAAGAAAACGGAGTAAATCCATGTATTTACCTGAAAATATCAAAAACTGTATCAATTTGTTGGAAAATGCCGGGTTTGCCGCTTATGCCGTAGGGGGCTGCGTAAGGGATGCCTGTCTGGGGCTTAGCCCTCATGACTACGACCTGTGCACCAGCGCCCTGCCGGAGCAGACCGAGGAAGTCTTCCGGGATTTCCGGTTGGTGCTGGCGGGGGAGAAGCACGGCACCGTTACCGTCCTCACAGAGGGCGGCCCGGTGGAGATCACCACCTTTCGCACCGAGGGGGGCTACCGGGACAACCGGCACCCGGACTGGGTCAAGTTCGTTCCCGATATCGAGGGTGACCTGGCCCGCCGGGATTTCACTGTCAACGCCATGGCCTACTCGCCCAAGCGGGGCTTTGCCGACCCCTTCGGCGGTCGGGAGGATCTGAAAAAACACATTCTGTGCTCCGTAGGCGACCCGGAAGCCCGATTTGCCGAGGATTCCCTGCGGATCCTGCGGGGGGTGCGGTTCGCCGCCCGGTTTGCATTGACCCCGGAGGAAAACACCATGGCGGCTATGCTTTCTCAGGTGGGGCTGATGGAGAATCTGGCGCGGGAGCGGGTATTTGAAGAATTATGTAAACTCCTTCTTGCCGCCAAGGCGGAGGACATTACCCGCTTTGCCCCCATTCTGGCGGCGGTCATTCCCGAGCTAAGGCCAATGATCGGCTTTGACCAGCACAGCCCCCACCACGCTTACGACCTGATTACCCACACCGCCCATGTGGTAGAGGGCGTCCCACCAAAGCTGCCCCTTCGCTGGGCCGCCCTGCTCCACGACACGGGAAAGGTCACTACCTTCACTCTAGATGCCACGGGCCGGGGCCATTTCTACGGCCACGCCCGGGACAGCGCCGCCATCGCCGACACTATTTTGCGCCGGCTGAAAGCTCCCACCGCCCTGCGGGAGGAGGCCGTGACCCTGATCGGCAGGCACATGACCCGGCTTCAGCCGGACAGGAAATTCCTGCGCCGCCAGGTGTCGAAATTCGGTTTTCCCATGGTGGAAGCCATGCTCTCTTTACAGGAAGCGGACATGGGCAGCAAGGGCACCGGGGAGGACAACGGGCACGCAATTTTTAGTGAGGTTCGGCAGATGCTGGCGGATCTGAAAGCGGAAGACGCCTGCCTGAGCCTAAAAGATCTGGCGGTCAGGGGAAACGACCTGATGGCTCTGGGCTTTCGGGGAAAAGAGATCGGCGTGTGCCTGAACCGGCTTCTGGAACAGGTGCTGGAGGAACAGCTTCCCAACGAAAAAAACGCCCTGCTGGCCTGGGCCGCAGAGCAAAAGGAGGAACTATGAAAATCGCCATTGTCACCGGAGCCAGCTCCGGTATGGGCCGGGAATTTGTCCGGCAGTTATCCGCTTACGTGCAGGTGGACGAGATTTGGGCCATTGCCCGGCGGCGGGAGGCGCTGGAAGAACTGAAAGCGGAAGTGTCCGTCCCTGTGCGCCCCGTCGTACTGGATCTATTGGAAAATGAAAGCTTTGAAACAGTCCGCGCCATGCTGGAAGCGGAACAGCCGGACATCCGGCTTCTTGTCAACGCCGCGGGCTTCGGCAAATTCGGCGCCTACCACAAGACCACCATCGAGGACGACTGCCGTATGATCGATCTGAACTGCAAGGCCCTGCTGGTGATGACCCGGCTGTGCATCCCCTACATGGCCCCCGGCAGCCACATTCTGGAGCTGGACAGCCTGTCGGCCTTCCAGCCCGTGCCCTACATCACCACCTACGGCGCCACCAAGGCCTTCGTCCTCAGCTACAGCCGGGCCATGAACCGGGAACTGAAAGAAAAAGGCATCCGGGTCATGGCCATGAACCCCGGCTGGGTGAAGACCGAGTTCTTCCGCCACGCCTTCCAGAGCAACTCCGATGGTGAGGTGCAGTATTTTGACCGGCTGTATGAAGCCGCCGACGTGGTGAAAACCGGCCTGCACGACCTGTACCACACCAAAAAGGACTGCTCCATCCACGGTTTTCCCGTAAAATTGCAGGTATTCCTCGTCAAGCTGGTGCCCCACCGCTTTGTCATGGATATCTGGCTGAATCAGCAGAAAAAAGCAAAAAACAACAAGGATCTGGTAAGATAATATGAAGAAAAAACTGCTCTCCCTGCTTCTGGCCCTATCTGCGCTCCTGTGCGGCTGCGCGGAGCTTCTGCCAGCGGAACCCACGGTCTCCGGGGATGGCCTGACCGTTCAGTTCATCGACGTGGGCCAGGCGGACTGCGCCCTTTTAGAGTGCGACGGAGAATTTATGCTCATTGACGGCGGCAACCGGGACGACAGCCAGCTGGTGGTATCGTTCCTGGAACAGCAGGGTGTGGAGGAACTGGAAGCGGTGGTCTGCACCCACGCCCATGAGGATCACGTAGGCGGCCTGCCCGCCGTGCTGGCGGTGTACCCCGCCAAGGCTGTCTACGCCCCCACGAAGACCTATTCCTCCAACATTTTTGATAAATTTGTCTACTACACCGACCAGCAGGGCCTGGAGATCACCATCCCCGCCCCCGGCGACCAATTTTCGCTGGGGCAGGCGGAGATCACGGTGTTAGGGCCGGTGAAGTCCTACGCCGAGACCAACAACACCTCCATCGTCCTGCAAGTGAACTACGGGGAAACCACGTTCCTGTTCACCGGCGACATGGAGACGGAAGCAGAGAACGATATGCTGGACTACTGGGGGAATTCCTTCGACTGGTACTCTGACGTTCTGAAGGTGGGCCACCACGGCTCCAACACCTCCACCGGCTACCGTTTCCTGAATGAAGTCAGTCCCGTCTACGGCGTCATCAGCGTGGGGAAGGACAATTCCTACGGCCACCCCCACGCGGAACCCATGTCCCGGTTACAGCAGGCAGGGGTGACCATCCTGCGCACCGACGAACTTGGTGCCATTCAGGCCGTTTCCGACGGGAAGGAAGTCACCTTCACCTGGGCCAACCAGTCCGCTGTCCCCGAAAACGCGGAAGCGGCATCGCAGACCTTCATCGGCAACAAAAACTCCAAAAAATTCCACGCCCCCGACTGCAAAAACCTGCCAGCCGAAAAAAATTCCGTAGAATTTTCCGCCTATCAGGAGGCCATCGACGCGGGTTACTCTCCCTGCGGAAGCTGTCTGGGTTAACGCCGTAGGGGCGGGTCATTGACCCGCCCGCTTTTGCCTCCCCTGATAGGGGAGGTGGCCCGGCGTGAGCCGGGGCGGTGGGGTGCACCCCTCAGTCAGCCTGCGCTGACAGCTCCCCTGAAAGGGGAGCCTTGCGGGCGGCCAGTGACCCTCCCCTACGCATAAAAGCGCCGCCCGGGTTTTTCGGGCGGCGCACATATTTAATAGGGCATATAGACGTTGATATCCACGTTTCCGTTGATTCCGGGAACTTTTCCGCTGCTGGTCCACTGCCACATCTCCACCTTCCAGGGGTAGGTCATGCGGTCCTGATACAGGGCCAGCCAGAAGGGGTAGTCCTCCAGCTCGCTGAGGTAGTACAGGTTCTCCGATTGGTGCCAGTTGAAATAGATCATGGGCTGGAAGCCCATTTTTTTCATCTGTCCGCAGAAGTGGAGCTGAATATCCGTCAGCGTCCGGGCGTCCATGTTTTTCGTCCGGGCATCCTCGGCGGGGATCTCCCAGTCCAGCACGATGGGCATGTCCAGTGTTGCATCCGCCAGCATGTTCAGGATGAACTGGATCTCCTCGTCTACTTCCTTGATGTCCAGGGCCTGGGAGAAGAAGTAAGCGCCGATCTTCAGGCCCGCTTCTTTCGCTTCCTTCAAATTTTTCCTGGCGTAGTCGTCCTCCACCAGCTTGCCGCTGCCGTAGCCCCGGTAGCCCAGCCGGATGATGGCGAACTCGATGCCGGAATTCTTTACAGCCGCCCAGTCGATATCCCCCTGATGGGCGGACACGTCGATGCCGGGGCTGCTGTCCACATTTTGCAGCAGCAGATAATTGTGGCGGTTATACTGGAAATCATAGCGGTTATAGGGGTTGGGGTCCGGGGGGATGGTGGGGTTTTCCGGCTCCGTCTCGAAGATGGTCGGCTCCAGGATCACTTCCTCCTTCGGCTCTGTCTGACGGATGTGCTGTACCTTTGCCGTCTCCGGGTCCTCGTCCCGGAACATGTACGGAAAGCTCATGACCAGCACCACGCCGAATATCACCGCCGCGATCACCGCTGCGATGCCCATAATGATCTCCGGACGCGGTTTTCGGGAGCGGGCACGCAGGTCACCGATCACCGCTTCCTCCTCCGGGTAGAGATCGTCATCCTCAAAATCAAAATCTTCCTTATCTTTTTCCGGCAGCTTCAGCAAATTCACGGGCACCGCCCCCTTTCAAAATTCGATTCCTTTCGACACAGTATACCATAGTTTCTCCCGTTCGCCAAGCCCTTAAATAATTCTTAAACAATCCGTAAACTTTCCCCCTGCCTTGTTGCAATCTGTCTGTTTTGCAATATAATATTAGACAAACGCAAATTTCTTGGTTAGGTGATCTTTATGAATGGCATTGGCAGCTGGCTTCGGCAGTTCTCCGCGCGGCTTTCCGCGGCGCTGCGTAATTTTATGGCGGGGCGCTATGGCACGGATAAACTGAATATGGCGATCCTGAGCGTGGGTCTGGCGGTGAGTCTGCTGTCGGTATTTGTCAAGTACGCGCCGGTGAATCTGCTGCTGGTGGTGCTGAGCTATGGCCTGATGATCTGGGCCATTTTTCGTACCCTGTCCCGGAACACCTACAAGCGCTATCTGGAAAACCGGAAGTTTTTGCAGATCGTCGGCCGTGTGAAGGACCGGAACAACCGCTATTTTGACTGCCCCAAGTGCCGTCAGATGGTGCGGGTACCCCGGGGCAAGGGAAAAATCTCCATCACCTGCCCCCGCTGTCACGAAAAATTCATTCGGAAAACGTAAAAAATTCCCCGGTAGGAATCTCTGGATTTCTCCCGGGGATATTTTTGGGAAAAAGCGTGTCATCCCGAGCGAGCGAAGCGAGTCGAGGGATCTTCGCGCCGAGTTCACCCGGTAGATCCTTCGACTCGCTTCGCTTCCTCAGGATGACATCCTTTACAAAACCATCAGCAAGGTTCCCGCAGTAATCAGCGCCGCTCCGGCGATGGACTTCCAGGTAAATTTTTCGTGGAGGAACACGAATGCCAGCACCAGCGTGATGACCACACTGAGCTTGTCCACCGGCACCACCTTGGACGCCTGCCCAATTTGCAGCGCCCGGTAGTAGCACAGCCAGCTGGCGCCTGTGGCAAGGCCCGACAGGATCAGAAACACCCAGCTTTTCCGGCTGATGCTCCCGATGCCGCCCTGGGCGTCTGTCAAAAACACCATGCCCCAGGCCATCACCAGCACCACGGCGGTGCGGATGGCGGTAGCCAGATTGGAATTGACCCCGTCAATACCCACCTTGGCAAGAATCGAGGTCAGCGCCGCGAATACCGCGGAGCCAAGGGCCAGAATAAACCACAAGAAAACACATCTCCCTTCTGAGATTCCTTATATATCTTCTTCCACCATTTCTTCTTTCAGCTCGCTGCGGCGGATCAGGAAGCGGCGGATGGCAAAGAGTCCCGCAATGCAGGCAATGCAGGCCACATTGCTCCAGGGGTCGTCATGGGAAAGCACCACATGGCGGGTGATAGCCACGGTGAGCACCTCCAGAATGTTGGCGGGGGTGGTGTCAATGAGCATTCGCACAAATTCCAGGCCCACCACAATGGTCAGAATGTGGTGCAGCATGGTCTCCACATCTGCAAAATAGCCCGCGCCGGACATGACCATATGGTACAGCTCCAATCCCAGTGCGCCCAACAGGGCAAGGATGGTAATGACGGCAATGAACCGCTCGATGTAGTGCAGCACCCAGCGCAGGGTGTGATCCATGACACTGTCCCGGTGCACAGCCTTGTCAATTTTCGCCTGGATCTTCGGATTGTCGGAATGGGGAATTTTTTCGCTCATAGATAAGCCTCCTTATGGGGGATTTCGCCTTCTATTATAGCGAACCATCAAGCGAATTGTCAATTGATATTGTACAATTAGCAGTTGAAAATGATATCTTTTTCAAGCGCGTTGGAATCGTCCACTCATTTTCTGAAGTGCTCCCGCATTTCCTTTTGGGCCGCTTCCACCTCGATCTTCAGCTCTCTGGCGGAGACCCGGAGGGCGCCGCTGTGGAAGCTGGACAGCTGCACCAGTGCGTCCGATGTCGCCACCCGCACCGCGTAGCTGCCGCCGGTTTCATAGACAAGGGCCTCGATGTAGGCGTCCGCCGTCTCGCCCTCCTTGGTATAGACCACCTGAATGTTGTGGAATTGGCTCTTTTCGCCGGGATTTCCTTTCTGTTTGTAGCCGTCAAATACCACCACGGTCCGGCACTTGGTATAGCCCGCGTAGCTGCTCATAATGTCGCAGAGCCTTCTCCGGGCGGCGTCCAGATCGGAACGGGCCAGCTCGGACAGTTCCTCCCATGCGAAAATAATGTTGTAGCCGTCCACGATCAGGTATTTATTCTTCGGCGGGGCAATGGTGATCTCCTCCGTGGCCGGGCGGTTCTCCGCCTTGACGCCGTACTGGGGGCGGCGGATGGCCCCGAACTCCCGCTCCATGATGGCTTCCAGCTCTTTGTCCTCAATGTGCAGGTTCCGGGTCAGCAGGGAGGGGGATTTTTCCTCTTTCAGGCCGCTCTCCAAGTGCATATAGTCCTTGACCTGATCCCACTTGACGTTGAACCCCGCCCCGTGGGCGCAGAAAACGGAATCCGGGGTGTTGTCCAGATCCGCCTCCGGGTCGTAGGCCGTCCCGGCGATTACCGCTTCCGCGTTGTGACAGGGGGCGTAGCCGTGGAGAGTCAATTGCAAACGGCCCAGCCCTTGGGTATAGGCCGCCAGAACTTCCGCGTAGTCCTTCACCTCGGCGGCGGGCACCAGCCCCCGGAGGGTGGACAGGGTGCCGGAGGTTTCCGGGGCCTCAAACTCGCCGCCCATGGCCCGGATGTCCGTGATGCCCCGGCCGATCTGCTCGGTGGGCACCGTGAGAATAAAGTCGTACCAGGGCTCCAGCAGGACAGACTTCGCCTGCATCAGGCCCTGCCGCACCGCCCGGTAGGTGGCCTGCCGAAAGTCGCCGCCCTCGGTGTGCTTTAAGTGGGCCTTGCCCACCAGCAGGGTGATCTTCATGTCCGTAATGGGCGCGCCGGTGAGGACGCCCCGGTGGACCTTTTCGCACAGGTGGGTCAGGATCAGCTTCTGGTAATTCCCGTCCAGCACATCCGTGGGGCACATGGTGCCAAATACCAGCCCGCTGCCCCGGGGCAGGGGTTCCAGCAGCAGGTGCACCTCCGCGTAGTGGCGCAATGGCTCAAAATGGCCCACGCCCTCCACGGTATTTTCAATGGTCTCCTTATAAAATATCCGCCGGTCATCCAGCTCCACATCCAGGCCGAACCGCTGCTTCACCAGAGCTTGAAAGATCTCCAGCTGCACCCGGCCCATGATCTGCACATGGATCTGGCCGTTTTCCCACAGGAGCCTGAGCTGTGGCTCTTCCTCCTCCAGCAGCCGCAGCTTGGGCAGCACCACCGCCGGGTCCGCTCCAGCCGGGAGCCGCACCCGGTAGGTCATCACCGGCTCCAATGTGCTTTTCCTTCCCTCCGGTTCCGCACCCAGAGATTGGCCTGCCCAGGTCTGGGTCAGCCCCGTCACCGCTACCAGTTCTCCCGCTTCGGCAGTCTCCGGGGCGGTGAATTTATCGCCGGAATAGGAGCGCAGTTGCAAGACCTTTTCCTCCACGTTTTCACCCTTGGCATTTTTGTAGGTAAGGGGTGCGCGGACCTTCAATTCGCCGCCGGTGAGCTTCATCCAGGTCAGGCGGTTTCCCTGCGGGTCCCGGGAAATTTTGTAGACTTTCGCCCCGAAATCCTGCCGGTATTCCTTTTCCGGAGCGTAAACGTCAAGGATCTCCCGCAATTTCTCCACGCCGTCCAGTTTCAGCGCGGAGCCAAAGCAGCAGGGAAACAGCTTTCGCTGTTCGATCAGGCCCCGGAGGTTCCCCACTGTCACCGTTCCGGTTTCCAGATAGGTTTCCAGCAGGGCCTCGTCACACATTGCGGCGTTTTCCGCGATGACGCCAAAATCCTCCCCAAAATCCACGCAGGCGGGGGAAAGCTCCCGGTGCAGAGTGTCCAGAAGCTTCCCTTTTTCCACCGTGGGAAGATCCATTTTGTTGATGAACAGGAATGTGGGCACGTGATACCGTTCCAGCAGCCGCCACAAGGTCAGCGTGTGGGCCTGCACCCCGTCGGTGCCGCTGATGACCAGCACCGCGCAGTCCAGAACCGGCATGGTCCGCTCGGCCTCCGGGGCAAAGTCCACGTGGCCCGGGGTGTCCACCAGCGTCAGGCGGCGGTGGGCCGTTTCCAGCAGGGCCTGCTTGGAAAAAATGGTGATGCCCCGGGCCCGTTCCAGCGCATGGGTATCCAAAAACGCGTCCTGATGATCCACCCGCCCCAGCACCCGCCGTGCCCCTGCCGTATACAGCAGCGCTTCGCTGAGCGTAGTCTTTCCCGCGTCCACATGGGCCAACACACCAATACCACAGGTTGTCTTTTCCTTCTGCTCGGGCATGATGACAGCCCCCTTTTAAAGATATTTTATCGTATTATACCATGAAAGGGGGCTATCGTCGATAGTTTTCCTGTTTGATTTCTCAAAGAAGTGCCGGGATGCCGAAACGCAGAGCCGGCCTGTCCGGCCCAAATTAGGTACTTTGTCGATTGTCAGCAGCCGGCAGATATGCTATACTGGCACTATTAATGGTATTGATCTGTCTATTTTCTGATTCTTTTATCCTTTAGGAGGTTTTTAAAATGATCCAGAAAGAAATCAGCGAAATGCTGTCTTTTATCGACGGTAACCCCACCGCGTTCCATACCACTTCTTCCATCCGTGACATTCTGCTGAACGATGGATTTACGGAGCTGCTGGAAAGCAGGGCATGGACTTTGGAGCCGGGAAAGGGATACTTTGTCTGCCGCAACGGTTCCAGCATCATTGCCTTCCGCATGGGCACCCGTCTGGAAAGCTACAGCTTCAACGTGGCGGCGGCCCACACGGATTCCCCCTGCTTCAAAATTAAGGAAAACGCCGAAATTCATGTCGGCCAGAAGTACACCAAGCTGAACACGGAGGGCTACGGCGGCATGATCTGCGCCACCTGGATGGACCGGCCCCTGTCCGTGGCGGGCCGGGTTCTGGTGAAGGAAAAGGACACCATCACTTCCCGGCTTGTGGCGCTGGACCGGGATCTGCTGCTGATCCCCAGCGTGGCAATCCACATGAACCGGGAGGTCAATGACCACGCATCCTTCAATAAGCAGGTGGATATGCTGCCTCTGTTCGGCGGCGCAACGGAAGAGGGGGCCCTGAAAAGGCTGATTGCCGAAGAACTGAAGGTCGAACCGGAACAGATCCTGGGCAGCGACCTCTACCTGTACCTCCGGGAAAAGGCCACGGTCTGGGGCTGCAACCAGGAATTTCTGTCCTCCGGGCGGCTGGACGACCAGCAGTGCGCCTTTGCTATCCTGAAAGGCTTCCTGAAGGGCCGCAGCGACAGCTCCATCAACGTTGCCGCCTGCTTCGACAACGAGGAGGTCGGCTCCGGCACCAAGCAGGGTGCCGCTTCCACCTTCCTGTACGACGTGCTGCACCGCGTTGCCCTGAGTAGCGGCGGCAGCGACGAGGATTTCCACCGGGCGGTGGCTTCCAGCTTTATGTTCAGCGCCGACAATGCCCACGCCGTCCACCCCAACCACCCTGAGCACACGGATGTCAATAACTGCACCTATATGAATGAGGGCGTGGTTATCAAGTCCCACGCCGGTCAGAAATACACCAGCGACGGCATGAGCATCGCCGTGGCCCGGGAGTTGGCAGAGCGCGCCGGGGTACCCCTGCAATATTTCGCAAACCGTTCCGACAAGGTAGGCGGCAGCACCCTGGGCAATCTTGCCATGGCCCAGGTTTCCATGAACTGCGTGGACATCGGTCTTCCTCAACTTGCCATGCACTCCAGCTACGAGACCGCCGGCGTTCAGGATACCATTTCCCTGATCCGGCTGATGGAGGAGTTCTACAGCAGCCACTTTGAGGAAGTGGGCTTCGGAGCTGTGGGCATCCGGAAATAGGGCTGTTTCATTGGTTTTCTCGGCAAAAACATCATGATCCCGCGCCGCGTCCTTTAAAGGAACACACAAAAAGCCCTGAGAAATTCCGATTTCTCAGGGCTTTCCAATTGTAATTGTCTATTGCTTCCCTTGGGAGGGAGCGTGGGAATGGCAGCTGCCGTGCATGGCGCAATGCGCGCAGTTGCAGCCGCAGGAGGACTTGCCCTGCTGCTTCTGGCGGAGCAGGCTGCGGATGATCAAGCCGACGATTGCCAGCAGAATTAGACTAATCACAATGGTTCCAATGTTCGCGCTGATCCAGTTCAGCATGACAAATCACTCCTTTGGGAATTTAGACTTTGGACAGCTTGGTAGCTTCCTTATAGGGCTTGAACAGCAGGTACAGCATATAGACCAGCGCTGCCACAGCCACGATCAGGCCCGGAATATTGACGTTTCCGGTGAAGAGACCACCGAACTGGGTGACCATCAGGGCGATGGCGTAGGCAAAGCCGCACTGGTAGCCAATGGCGAACCAGGTCCACTTGGCGCTGTTCATCTCCCGCTTGATGGCGCCGATGGCGGCGAAGCAGGGGGCGCACAGCAGATTAAATACCAGGAAGGAATAGCCGGTGACCTTGGTGAAGTTAGCCGCGATTTCCGGCCAGCCCGCGGGATACAGAATACCCATAGTACCCACGATGTTCTCCTTGGCAACCAGACCGGTGATGGAAGCCACCGCCGCCTGCCAGGTGCCCCAGCCCAAGGGCCTAAATACCCAAGCCAACACGCTGCCGATAGCAGCCAGAATGGAGCAGTCGATCTCCTCTTCGCTGAGCATCCGGAAGGTTCCATCCACGAAGCCAAAATAGGTAGCGAACCAGATGAAAATAGTGGACAGCAGGATGATGGTGCCGGCCTTTTTGATGAAGCTCCAGCCACGCTCCCACATGCTTCTGAGCACATTGCTTACGGTGGGCAGATGGTAGGCGGGCAGCTCCATGACGAAGGGAGCCGGGTCTCCGGAGAACATTCTGGTCTTTTTCAGCATGATGCCGGAAAGGATGATGGCGGCCATGCCCACGAAGTAGGCGGAGGTTGCCACCCATGCGCTGCCGCCGAAGATAGCGCCCGCGATCATGGCGATGAAAGGCACCTTGGCGCCGCAGGGAATGAATGTAGTGGTCATAATGGTCATCCGGCGGTCCCGCTCGTTTTCAATGGTACGGGAGGCCATGATGCCGGGAATACCGCAGCCGGTGCCGATGAGCATGGGGATGAAAGACTTGCCGGACAGGCCGAACTTGCGGAACACCCGGTCAAGGACGAAAGCGATACGAGCCATATAGCCGCAGGCTTCCAGGAAGGCCAGCATCAGGAACAGCACCAGCATCTGGGGCACAAAGCCCAGAACAGCGCCCACACCTGCCACGATGCCGTCCAGAATCAGGCCGCTGAGCCAGTCGGCGGCGTTGGCGGTTTCCAGCAGGCTCTCCACCAGCACAGGAATGCCGGGCACCCACACGCCGTAGTCTGCCGGGTCAGGCTCCTCGCCGTAGCCTTCCACAACAGCAAGGGCTGCTTCATAATCTTCCAAAGAGGCGACTTCTTCCGCGATCTCCAACGTTTCCTCATCCTCTACCTCGTAAATGAAGTCGCCGGTGGGAGCGGAGCCGTTTTCTTCTACGTAGGCATCAAAACCGTCTACGATCAGGGCAGCTTCCCCGTATTCCTCAGCCGCTTCGTTGTAAGCGGAGGAGCCGATGCCCAGCAGATGCCAGCCGTCACCGAACAGGCCGTCGTTGGCCCAGTCGGTAGCTGCGGAGCCTACCGTCACCATGGAGATGTAGTACACCAGGAACATGACCACCGCAAAAATGGGCAGGCCCAGCCAGCGGTTGGTGACGATCTTATCGATCTTGTCAGAGGTAGTCAGCTTTCCGGCAGAGTGCTTCTTGTAGCAGCGCTTGATGACCTGACCGATGTACACATACCGCTCGCCGGTGATGATGGACTCGGCATCATCGTCCAGTTCCTTCTCCGCAGCCTGAATGTCGGACTCGATGTGGGACATGGTTTCAGACTTCAGGTTCAGCTTAGAGAGCACCTTGTCGTCCCGCTCGAAGATCTTGATGGCGTACCAGCGCTGCTGTTCCTCCGGCATGGTATGTACTGCCGCTTCCTCGATGTGGGCGATGGCGTGCTCCACCGGGCCGGAGAAGCTGTGCATGGGCACGGTCTTGCCGTTTTTCGCCGCGTCAATGGCGGCCTCGGCGGCTTCCATAATGCCCTCGCCCTTCAGGGCAGAGATCTCCACCACCTTACAGCCCAGTGCGTTGGACAGCTCGGAAATGTTGATCTTGTCTCCGTTCTTGCGGACAACATCCATCATGTTGATGGCGACTACAACAGGGATGCCCAGTTCGGTGAGCTGGGTGGTCAGGTACAGGTTCCGTTCCAGATTGGTGCCGTCGATGATGTTCAGAATGGCGTTGGGCCGCTCGTCGATGAGGTAATTCCGGGCCACCACTTCCTCCAGCGTATAAGGGGACAGGGAGTAGATGCCGGGAAGGTCCGTGATGGTCACGTCGGCGTGCTTTTTAAGCCGTCCTTCCTTCTTCTCCACCGTAACGCCGGGCCAGTTGCCGACGAACTGGTTAGAACCGGTCAGGCCGTTGAACAATGTGGTTTTGCCGCTGTTGGGGTTGCCCGCAAGGGCAATACGAATATCCATAGTTCCTCCTTCTGTTAGCAAAAGCTAACCCTAATTCAAATAAAATCGCAATTTATTCCACTTCGATCATGTCCGCGTCGGCTTTCCGCAGGGACAGCTCATAGCCCCGGACATTGACCTCCACCGGGTCGCCCAAGGGAGCAACCTTGCGCACATGGACGGTAACGCCCTTGGTAATGCCCATATCCATGATCCGACGCTTGACAGCACCCTCGCCGTGGAGCTTCACCACGGTGACGGTGTCGCCGACCTTTGCCTGTCTCAGTGTTTTCATACCTTTTCCTCCTCTTTACACCATAATTTTCTGCGCCATTTCCATGCTGATGGCCACCCGGGATTCCTTCACCTTCACGATGACGTTTCCGCCGATGGTATTGATGACGGACACCACCGAGCCGACCACAAACCCCAAATTGTTAAGATGCTGTTTGACCTCGGGCTTCCCGCCGATGCGTTTGATGACATAGTCTTCGCCGGTATCCGCGACTGTCAGCGGCATATAGAACACCTTCTTTGCATCTATTTGATTAGCAGGTGCTAACATATATTCTAAAAGATACGTTAGCAACCGCTAACCTTCTGTATAGTACACCCACTATATCCATTTGTCAAGCCCTTTTTCTCAAAAATTGCCATTCTTGAAATCTCTTCCAAATTATGATATGCTTACGGTACCAATTTGCAAGAGGTGTTTTGTTATGGCATTGCAGGAATCCGGGGAAATGTATCTGGAAACCATCTATATTCTGTCCCAGAAAAGCCCCTATGTCCGCTCCATTGATGTGGCGGAGTATATGAATTATTCCAAGCCCAGTGTCAGCCGGGGCATGGGACTTTTAAAGCAGGGCGGCTATTTAACCGTCGACGAGGACGGGTATCTGCACCTGACAGAGACGGGAAATCAAATTGCCGCGAAAATCTATGAGCGGCACACTGTCATCCGGGATATGCTGATCCATCTGGGCGTGGATGAAGAGACCGCCGCGCAAGATGCCTGCCGCATCGAGCACGTCATCAGTGACAAATCCTTTCAGGCCATCTGCCGCCACGCGCAAAAGGCCTCTCCGGAATCCTCCCAACTGTAACCAGAGCTGCGTATCCGTGCAAAATGAGATGCTCACAACCAGGACAAGTTCCTTTTGCATTGCCGCGATACGCAAAATCATCGTGTATAACATAACACCCCGGTTCCGATGAACCGGGGTGTCGTTATTCAGATATAAAAGTTTTTCAAACGCGCACAGGTACGTGTTCACGTCCTTACAGGCCGAAGCAAACCCTTAGTTCCTGCCATCCTTGATCGCGGCCTGGGCGGCGGCGAGACGGGCAATGGGCACCCGGAAGGGAGAGCAGGAGACGTAGTCCAGACCGATCTTGTGGCAGAACTCCACAGACATGGGGTCGCCGCCGTGCTCGCCGCAGATGCCGCAGTGCAGGCTGGGACGAACCGCCTTGCCCTTGGAGACCGCCATCTCCATCAGCATGCCCACGCCGGTTTGATCCAGCTTGGCGAAGGGATCGTTCTCGAAGATCTTGTGCTCATAGTAGGCATCCAGGAACTTGCCCGCGTCGTCACGGCTGAAGCCGTAGGTCATCTGGGTCAGGTCGTTGGTGCCGAAGCAGAAGAACTCGGCTTCCTTGGCCATCTCATCGGCGGTCAGGCAGGCACGGGGAATCTCGATCATGGTGCCGACCTCGTACTTGAGCTCCACACCGGCGGCAGCGATCTCCGCGTCAGCAGCCTTCACCACCACGTCCTTGACGAACTTCAGCTCCTTCACATCGCCGGTCAGGGGAATCATGATTTCGGGAACCAGGTTCCAGTCGGGGTGACGGCCCTTCACAGCCAGCGCGGCCTTGATGACGGCACGGGTCTGCATGGCGGCGATCTCGGGATAGGTGACGGCCAGACGGCAGCCACGGTGGCCCATCATGGGGTTGAACTCATGCAGGGAGGCGATGATGTCCTTGATGTCCTGCACGGACTTGTGCTGGGTCTCAGCCAGGGCGGCGATCTCCTCCTCGGTGGTGGGCACGAACTCGTGCAGAGGGGGATCCAGGAACCGGATGGTCACAGGGTAGGACTCCATGGCTTCGTACAGGGCCTCGAAGTCAGCCTGCTGCATCGGCTCGATCTTGGCCAGGGCGGCCTCCCGCTCCTCCACGGTGTCGGAGCAGATCATCTCCCGGAAGGAGGCGATACGGCCTTCCTCGAAGAACATGTGCTCGGTACGGCACAGGCCGATGCCTTCGGCGCCCAGAGAGCGGGCCTTGATGGCGTCACGGGGGGTATCGGCGTTGGTGCGAACCTTCAGGGTGCGGTACTGGTCAGCCCAAGCCATGATGCGGCCGAACTCACCGGCGATCTCGGCATCCACGGTGGGGATCTGGCCGTCGTAGATGCAGCCGGTGGAGCCGTCCAGGCTCAGCCAGTCGCCCTCACGGTAGGTCTTACCGGCCAGAACGAAGGTCTTGTTCTCCTCGTCCATCTTGATCTCGGTGCAGCCGGAGACGCAGCAGCGGCCCATACCACGGGCAACGACAGCGGCGTGGGAGGTCATGCCGCCGCGGACGGTCAGGATGCCCTGGGCGGACATCATGCCCTCGATATCCTCGGGAGAAGTCTCCAGACGAACCAGGACTACCTTCTCGCCCCGGTCGGCCCAAGCCTTGGCATCCTCGGCGGTGAAGACGATCTTACCACAGGCGGCACCGGGGGAAGCGGCCAGAGCCCGGCCCACGGGCTGGGCCTTCTTCAGGGCAGCGGCATCGAACTGGGGATGCAGCAGGGTGTCGAGAGTTCTCGGCTCGATCATGGCAACAGCCTGCTTCTCCGAGATCTGTCCCTCGTCCACTAGGTCGCAGGCGATCTTCAGAGCAGCGGGAGCGGTACGCTTGCCGTTACGGGTCTGCAGCATATAGAGCTTACCGTTCTCCACGGTGAACTCCATGTCCTGCATATCGTGGTAGTGGTTTTCCAAAATCCGGCACACGTCGGTGAACTGGGCGAAGGCCTCGGGGAACTTCTCCGCCATCTCGGAGATGGGCATGGGGGTCCGGACACCGGCCACCACGTCCTCGCCCTGGGCGTTGGTCAGGAACTCGCCGAACAGCTTCTTCTCGCCGGTGGCGGGGTTCCGGGTGAAGGCAACGCCGGTGCCGCAGTCGTCGCCCATGTTGCCGAAGGCCATGGACTGGACGTTGACGGCGGTGCCCCAGGAATAGGGAATGTCGTTTTCGCGACGGTAAACGTTGGCGCGGGGGTTGTCCCAGGAGCGGAACACAGCCTTGATGGCGCCCATCAGCTGCTCCTTGGGGTCGGTGGGGAAATCCACACCCAGCTTGGCCTTATACTCGGCCTTGAACTGGAAAGCCAGCTCCTTCAGGTCGTCCGCGTCCAGCTCCACATCCTGCTTAACGCCCTTGCGCTCCTTCATCTGGTCGATGAGGGCCTCGAAATATTTCTTGCCCACTTCCATAACCACGTCGGAGTACATCTGGATGAAGCGGCGGTAGCAGTCCCAGGCCCAGCGGGGGTTGCCGGACTTCGCTGCCATAACGCCGACAACATCCTCGTTCAGACCCAGGTTCAGGATGGTGTCCATCATGCCGGGCATGGAGGCCCGGGCGCCGGAGCGGACGGAGACCAGCAGAGGATTCTCAAGGTCGCCGAACTTCTTGCCGGTGATTTGTTCCAGCTTGTCCACGTACTGCATGATCTCCGCCTGGATTTCAGGGTTGATCTGACGGCCATCCTCGTAATACTTGGTGCAGGCTTCGGTAGAAATAGTAAAGCCCTGGGGGACAGGCAGACCGATGTTGGTCATTTCAGCCAGATTGGCTCCCTTTCCGCCCAGAAGCTCCCGCATTTTGCCGTTGCCCTCGGTGAACAGATAAACATACTTGTGAGACATTCGTTTAATACCCCTTTCCTATGTTCAGACGTGCCAAAATCGCCTGTTCGGTTATATTTTTCGACTGTCTGTATTTGACTGGGATAGTATAACATATACGTCAAAAAATTGCAAATAATTTCTTGAAAATCTTTACACTTTTTCCAAAAATGAATGTCCGCCGGCCAAAGTATGACCGGCGGATGGATATGGTTTTTACAGCCGCCCCTTCAAAATCACGTCGTCCTGGCCCTTACGGAGCGGGGTTACCACGTTCGGGCGGACGCGCCGTCAGGGGAACAGGACGGAGCTGCGATCTTTTTTGCCGAAGAGATTATTGTACTGCGCGGCTTCGTACATACGCAGCCACTGGGCCTGACCATCATTGGCCTGATCCTTCGTCAGGACCTGCCCATCCGGGCTGTAGAAGCCGTTGGCGTTGATGGCAGGAATGGCCTCCTGGACGTCAGACAGGAACTGATAATAGGGGGAAAGGGGAAGCCCGGCGGTTTCCAGCAGGTGTACAGCCAGATAATTCAGGCTGGTGAGTCCCACGGTCTGCTCAGGGATATCGTAATTGGCCCAGAGATAGAAGGGAACCTGATATTGCAGCATCTGGTCGGACAGGGTGTCAAAGCTGCCGTGGAGAGAGCGGAAAAATCCGTCCTCCAGCGCCGGGAAGTGGTCGCCGAAAATGAGCACAATGGTCTTTCGGGGATAATTTTCCAGCTGAGACAGCAGCTGCTCCAGAGCCTCGTCGGTCTCATGGATCAGAGACAGATACTGCTCCGCGAAGAAAAAGGACTCCCCCTGAAGGGAGATCGTATTTTGATAATTTGCATCACCATAGCTGCCATGGTTCTGCATCGTGATGCCGAATAGAAACAGCGGCGCGTCGCCCTGCTGTTCCAGCTGGTCCAGCACATATTGGAACATCTCGCGGTCACTGATGTATTCCCGCACCAGATCCTCTTCGGGATAGGCACCCAGAAAGGTTGCCTGCTCGAAGCCCAGCAGCTCGTAGGCGGTCTGCCGGTTCCAGCCGGTTTCAAAATAGGGGTGGGTGGCAAAGGTCTCGTAGCCGTAGCTTTGCAGCAGCCATGGCAGCGAATAGACGGTTTGATGCAGATATTGCTGGTAAGCAATGGAACCCTTCGGCAGGAACGCCATGGAACAACCGGTCAAAAACTCAAACTCCGAGCTGGCAGTAGATCCGCCGAACACCGAGCTGAGGGCGTAGCCGCGAACCGTATTGTCTGACAGGGAGTCGAGGAAAGGGGTAACCGGCTGATTGGTTTTCAAGTCGCCCAGAATGCGCATGTCCGCCAGGGACTCGTCCATGATCACCACGATATTCGGCAACTCCTCCGGCAGGGACGCCGCCTGCTCCGGGTACTGTTCTTCCAGCCGCGCGATCAGATCGGGATAGTCCTGCGGCTTTTCGATCATGCTGTCCCGAAGCCCCAGAGAGAAATTCAGCAGATAACCGTTAAACAGGGTCCCGTCCTTTTTCCAGAATTCCGGGAGCGTACCAGTGCCCTTCCAGCTGAACAGAAAGGCACAGACAAGGACTGCCGCGGTGCCGCATGTACGGGCTATGAGAGGATGGGCGGATTCCTTCGGCAGAAGCCCGCCGGCAAACTGCGTCCACACCCAGAGCAGCACGCATCCGGCGACACCCAGGGGGAGGTGGAAGGAGTATCCGGCTGCCACGTTCATGGCGGTTCGGATGGACATAAAATCCGCCCATTGCAGTTCGCTGCCCCGGAACTGATAGACAAAGGTGTTCGCCACGCTAAGCAGCAGCAGCGCGCCGGCGGCAGCGGCCGCCGCGGGGCGGATTCGGCCAAAGAGAAGCAGGAAAAAGCCGTAAACGACGCAGGCGCAGACAATATTCAGAAAGATCCGGTTGGCGGAAATCCGAAAAAAATGATATTCCGCCATCCAGGAGGGATAACAGCAGGACAGGAGGATGAAGCCTGCCAGCCACACGAACCGCAGGACGGCGACCAGCCACTTCCTGTCCGGCAGGGTCAGAAAGCCCGCGGCGAGAAAGAGGACGGCCAGTCCCACGCCCATGAGACAGCTGCCCAACGCGCCCATGACCAGCAGCGAGAGCAGCGCGAGGACTGCCCCAACTCGTTTTCGGCTGCCGAAAACGCGGAGAGATTTTAAATTCATGAAGAGTGATTCGCTCCTTTAATTTGGATTTCTATGCCGCAGATCAGGGCTGTTTCGTCATCAATACGACAGATTCGACGGTAGTTTCAGATTCCAAGGACAATTCTTTTACTTCCCCACCTTCAACAGGCATCGGGAAATTGAATACAATACTCCTGATCCAACAGCCGTCCTTCCTCTTTTCCGGGTACAGGTCAATTCTTTCGATGAAGGCCTTCATAAGCTCCTTCCGCTCGGCTTCGGTAGCGGAGTTGTAAACTGCGTCGAAGGCCAAGAGCAGCCGATAGATATTGTCACCGGAGATTTTCTCCTGCCGGATACTACGAATCTGACTTTGCAGCTCATCGATCTGAGATTCGATTTCCACTATTATATCATACTGTTCGTCATAACGGCGCTGCAAATCTGAGATTTTTTTGTCATAGTGGACATCGTTTATATCCAGCGTGTCCATCTGTCGCTCCAGCCGCGTTTTCGTGCCGAGGGTCTGCTTCAGTCGCCCCTGCAATACTTCCACCTGCTGTTCCAGCGCCGCAGTATCCACAACCGTTCCTATCTTTGCCTGTATAGCTTCCGCAAACCGGGGCTTTTTGACCATGGCGGAGATGATTTTGGCAACTGCATTGTTTAGCTCTGCCTGATCTATGTTCAGTCGGAAGCTGCACTCATGAGACCGGAAGCAGTAATGGTATTCTTGCAATAATAGTAATACCGTGTTTTCTTGTCTCTGCCATGGGCCTTGGCGATGTTGCCGTACATGCCTTTGCCGCAGCATGGGCAGCTCAGAATGCCGGACAGGATATGGGCATGGTCTGGATCGTTGATCTTCTCCCGCTTGAAGGAATTGCGCTTTCGCTTTTCCTGCGCCAGATACCAATCTTCTTCGGAAATGATGGCCTCGTGCTGTCCGTCATAAACCGGAAACTCAGACTGTTCGACCGCATGCATCTCATTGCGCGTTCCCTGCTTCTTTTCGGTTTTCCGTCTGCCGTAGGCAATCTTTCCCATGTAAACCGGATTGTCCAGCACATCCTGCACGAAATTTCTTGAGAAGCCAGGGATGGTATTGTTCTGCCGCAATTTCTTTACAAAGCCGTTGCGGTTCAAATACTTGGCAACCCCGGCAACGCCTTCATTGGTGTGGATGTAACGATCATAGATAATGCGGATGACTTCACCTTCATCTTCCGCAATGACAAGATTCCCGTTTTCCAGCTTGTAGCCGTATGGAGCAAAACCGCCGTTCCATTTTCCTTCTCGGGCTTTCTGCTCCCGTCCCGTCATTGTCTGTGAGCGAATGTTCTCCCGCTCAATTTCTGCGACAGCGGAGAGCACCGAGATCATCAGCTTTCCGGCATCCTTGGAGCTGTCGATGCCATCTTCCACACAGATCAGATTGACACCAAAATCCTGCATCAGCTGCAGCGAGTTCAGAACGTCTGCCGCATTTCGTCCAAAACGGGAGAGCTTAAAGACCAGTACATAGGAAACCCCGTCTTTTCCATCCTGAATATCCTGCAGCATCCTCTGAAATTCCGGCCTGCCCTGGATATTCTTTCCGGAAAAGCCCTCGTCAGAATACTCCCCGGCAATGACCATATCCTCGTACGCCGCATACTTCCTCAACTTGTCACGCTGAGCGTCCAGGCTGTAGCCATCCACCTGCATGGAGGTGGACACTCTCGTATAGAGGTAGCATTTATGTTGTTTCTTCTTCAACGATCCTACCTCCTTCGATCATCTCTTTTACTGCAAGGCCCTCCTTGCGGATGTAGTACTCCAAAAGGAAAAGAACATAATCCGGTGCGTGGCGATTGCCCAATTCCCACTCCGTCATCGTCCGGTATGGGATGTGAACCAGCTTGCAAAAGTCCTTTCGGTTCAGTCCTGTACTCTCCCGCAATTTAATCATTCTGTTTTTACAATCCATTTGCTTTTCTCCATATAGCAGGAATACACGTTGCGTACTTATTATAGCACAGTGAAAGCAAATACGCAACGTGTAAATCCACTTTTTTACGCAGCTTCCCCTTTCAGTGGCTTCGCCTGCGCGTCATCCTTTGAATGTCCCGCTGCTTGTGAAGCCTCCTGATCCAATTTCTCCAAAACCTGATGACCGTATTTCTCAATCAGCCGGGTCATCACATCCACACAGCGGTCAAACGCCGCATTGTATTTTGCATCTTCATAGTATTTCTGCAATAGGCAAAGTCCTCCGTCGAATTTCAATATTCTGTTTCCTGCCATGGGCAGGCTGGGTGTGTTCCTGTTGTTCCTTTCCTCTGGCGAGGATGGCAGAAAGAAAAGCCCGAATCCGTTCGGATGCAATTTCCAGTGCATCCAGATTGATATGACCCCCAAATGTTAGACAAAAATCTAGCATTTGGGGGTCATATCACAACCTACCTGTATCAGGCGGACTGCGACGGCGAATGGGGCGAGATTCAGTTTGATTTTGAGAAAAAGACAGCGCAGATCATTCATCTTGCGGATTGGGATTTGACGATCTCACAGCCCTTTGCCAAGTACGCGACCTCTTATCTTCTGAATTGTCTGAACGAGAAGCTGCCAAAGGAAACGGTGATTTCGTTTGATGCATAGGGATACTATACCAGAGGTGAAAACCTGCCCCACATTCTGAAAGACAACATAACGGATGTGATGTTGGAAAATAACATCAGATGTGCAGGGCAGACAATGCAGAAGCAATGTACTGGACGCACTCGTTACAGCTCTCCTGATTGCGCAGGCAATATTCCTGAAAGAAAACATCTATAACCACCAACTGGGCCACCTTCGCTGAAACAGAGCCGAACTGGAAGGGACTTTCATTGGAGCCGCAGGACAGTACCACTGGAATCCACGGTGACTACGGAAGAGATCTGCATATGGGCATCGGAAACCGCTGTGAATTTCCCGGTGACGGTGGAAAACAGGTGGGAACACTCGCAGGCCATGATCATGGAGCCGCCGGAGCCGATGCACAGCACTGACGGGG